>PLEH01000120.1 GCA_003136395.1 Phenylobacterium sp. | reverse complement strand
ATACAATGGGTACGAACACTACTGCGCGTCGGATGCGCACTTGGACGCCTCACAACGCTGTGACTCGCGAGGTTGCGTGTCAATCGTCGAACCTGTTCGCCGGACCAGGCAGGACGCCGCAATGCGCCCGCTAGCCGCCCGGACAGGAGCCGGCCAGCCTTCCTGCCACATGCGCACTAAGGGCGCGCGAACCACCGCCGTGCTGTAGCCATCTGCGAATCTGACATAGCTTGCGACCCACAGGCGCTTATGCAAGAACCCGCCGGCTCTTGGTACGCGGGCGTAGCTCAGGGGTAGAGCTTCTGCTTCCCAAGCAGACGGTCGGGCGTTCGAATCGCCTCGCCCGCTCCAACGAGCCAGAAAACTCTAACCCCTTGAAGTTACAGCCATGACACTCAGCTTCCCAAGCTAGGTGTCGTGGGTTCGAATCCCATCGCCCGCTCCAGTCGTCGCTGCGCGCTCGGCGCTGAGACGCGCGCTTCAGCCGCCCAGCTCCTCGCGCACGACCGGGTCGGCGCCCGCATCTGCGCGGATCGGGCTGTCGATGGCCTCCAGCGCGACCTCCGCAAACAGGCGATGGGTGTCGGCGGCGCGGGCGAGTTCGGTTCCGGAGGCCCGTACGGCGGCGGCGCCGCCGGCGACTCCGTAGCGGAAAGCCTCCTGCAGGGGCTTGCCGGAGGCCTGCGCCCAGATCATCGCGCCCAGGAAGCTGTCGCCCGCGCCGACCGTGCTGACCGCCTCTCCCGGGGGAGGCCTGGCCCGCCAGGCGCCGTCAGCAGAGACCAGCAGGGCTCCCTTGGCGCCCAGCGTCAGGGCGACCGCCTCGACCCGCCGCTGCGCGACGAGGTCGCGGCAGGCTTCGATCAGCGAGGCTTCGTCGTCGAGGGGCCGGCCAGCCAGCTCTCGCATCTCGGCGAGGTTGGGCTTGATCAGGTGGATGTGGGTGTCGAGCGCGGCCCTGAGCGCAGGGCCGGAGGCGTCGAGAACGAACCGTGCGCCCCAGCCCGATGCGATCTCCGCGACGCGCGCATAGAAGTCATCGGGCGCGCCGGGCGGCAGGCTGCCGCTCGCGCAGATCATCTTCGGGCGCACCGGCAGATTGGCCAGAGCTTTCAGGCAGGCCATCCATTCGTCGCCCCGCAGATGCGGGCCCGGCAGGACGAACCGGAACTGCTCGTCGGACGCCTCCTCGAGCACCGTGAAGTCCTCGCGGGTTTCGCCGCCGATCGGCACGGCGACGCTGGGAACGCCTTCCCGCGCCACCAGCTGCTGCAGGATGTCCCCGATCGCGCCGCCGGCCGGATAGACCGCCACGACGCCCGCGCCGAGCCGCTGGACGACCCGAGCCACATTGATGCCGCCGCCGCCCGGATCGCGCTCTCCGCCCCGGCAGCGCAGCTTGGCGCCGGGCGCGATGCGATCCACCGCCACGGAGACGTCGATCGCGGGATTCATGGTCAGGGTCGCGATAGCGGGCATGCGGATGCAAAGACAACGCCCCGCGACCGGCCGCCTTGAGCGAGGTCAAACCGCGCGATCACCGCTCGAGCGCGGCGGTTTGACCGGGATCAAGGCTGCGGCCTGGCCCACGGCGCAAGGCTGGGCCATGCAAACTCAAGCCGTTCAAGCCGCCGTCATGAAATCCAAGCACCCCTACGCCGTTCCGACGCGCCTTCCGCCGGACCTCGCCCGCGTCCGGGCCTACTGGGAGGGGCTGCTGCGGGGCGCGGCGACCATGCCGTTCTGGGATGATGTGAAGACGTCGGACCTTCCGGATCTCGTGGGGAGTCTTTTCCTGATCGGCGTCATGGGTCCGCAGGAGCGGTTCCGTTTCGACCAGGTCGGCGAGGCCCTGACGTCCGACGGCCTCGCGGGCAAGTTCCTCGACGAATTCGAGCCCCATCGCCCCTTCGAGTTCCTGCGCTCGCAATGCGTGGCGACCGTGGAATGCGCGGCGCCGACATACTTCCGCGACGCCGCCGCCGCGCTGCCCTATGGCCGGCTGCTCCTGCCGCTCTGGGGCGGCGGCCGGATTTCGATGCTGCTGGGCGTTGTGGACGCGGCCTGACCGCCAGCCTTGCCCGGAGACGCGGACATGGAAATCAAGGACATCGCGCTGGTGCTGACGGGCGGCGCCGCGAATGGGCGCCGCCTTGCGCTCGCCGCGCGCCTGGGCCACGAGCACGGGGCGCTGGTGACTGGGGTCTTTTGCACAGGCTCGCCGCCGTCGCCGCCCTCGGAAGGGTACGCCATCGGGCAGGTTGCCGTGGCCGAGGTGGTCGACCGCGAGGCGCGGCGAGTCCACGACCTGGCGGCGCCGACCGAGGCCGCTTTCCGTCAGGCGATGCAGGCTGAACAGGCGTCCTGCGCCTGGGACGAACCCGCCGTGGACGAACTTGCCGAAACGACGGCGCTGCGCGCGCGGACCGCAGACCTTGCGATCCTCGGAAGCGAGGATGTGGCGTTGGCCGACGCGCTGGTGTCGGCGGGCTGGGCGCCGTGCCTGATCACGCCCGAGACGGGCCGCGAGTCGCGCAGCTTCGATCAGATCATCCTGGCCTGGAACGGCTCACGCGAAGCCAAGCGCGCGCTGGATGATGGCCTGGTTTTCCTCAAGCGGGCGCGGGCGGTGGAGGTGGTGGTCGCCGACGAGCCCGGCAGGCCGGTGGGCGCGCCGCAGACGCAGGCCTTGCTGGCGCACCTCGCGCGACATGGCGTGCAGGCCAGTCTGTGCAGGACGCCCCGCTCCGATGGGCGCCCGGCCGAAGCGTTGCGGCGACGCTGTGAGGCTTTCGGCGCCGATCTGCTGATCATGGGCGCCTTCACCCACTCCCGGACGGTCGAGATGATCTTTGGCGGCGTCACGCGAAGCATGCTTTCGGATCCCCCGATTCCCGTTCTCGCCTGTCGCTGACCCTGCGGTTGCGCGAGATCAAGGCGCCTGTCCCGCCGCAGGCGCGATCTGGCGCCTCGAAGGAGTTCTCTGGAGGTCCCTGATGCACACCCGAACCGGCCTCAGCCTGATGCTCATGGGCCTTGCGGTGAGCGGGCTCGCCGGCTGCCGGCCATTGACGCCGTGGACGCCGCGCCACGAACCAGCGGTCGAGCGGGCCGCCAGCCCCGCGGCGCCGGCCGCACCGGCCGCACCGGCCGCACCGCGACCCTGATCCTTCGGCCAGACCCAGACGGCCGCGACCGGCTGAAACGGCGACGGGCTCACTGGGTGAGGCGCGGGTACATCCGGGTGGCCAGCAGCGTCAGCCCGGCGACGACGACCAGCAGCACACCAAAGTCCAGACCGAGGCCGAACTGGCTGGCGCCGGCGCTGAGCATCAGGGCGCGCAGGCCGTCGACCTCATAGCTGAGGGGATTGACCCGCGAGATCGCGCGAAGCCAGCCGGGCATGACCGAGACGGGATAGATCGCGTTGCTGGCGAAGAAGATCGGCATGGTCAGGAACTGGCCGATGCCCATGAACCGCTCCCGGGTCTTCACGATGCAGGCGATGATCAGCGAGAAGGTCGAGAAGAGCGCCGAAGCCAGGACGATCAGCACAGTGACGCCGAGGATGTGGCCGGGATCGAAGCTCAGCCTGACGCCCAGCAGGGCCGCGCAGACATAGATGACGATCGACTGGCTGAGGCCGCGGATCGTCGAGGCGAGCGCCTTGCCGATGACCAGGGCGCTGCGCGGGGCCGGGCTGACCATGTAGCGGTGCAGTACGCCAAGGTCGCGCTCCCAGATCGCCGAAAGGCCGTAGAAGATCGCCACGAACAGGACGCTCTGGGCGAGCACGCCGGGCGCCAGGAAGTCGATGTAGGAGCCGCCCGCGCCCGACAGTCCGCGCACGTGGGCCATGACCTGGCCGAACAGCACCAGCCACAGGATCGGCTGCACCGCGCGGCTGACGAGGTCCATGGGGTCGTGCCGCAGCTTCAGGACCTCGGCGTCGGCCACCGCCATCACCTGGGTGGCGTAGCCGGTGGCCGTGGCCCACGGGATAGGGCGGGCGGGATGGGTCGGTGACGGGATCATTTGCGGCCATCCCCTGTGCGGCTGGCGGTCTCGGTCAGATCCGTGAAGACGTCGTCGAGCGTGGCCTCTGAGCCTTCGCGCGCCCTCAGGTCACCCGGCGTGCCGATCGCGGCGAGGCGGCCACGGTGGATCAACGCCAGGCGGTCGCACACCTCTTCCACCTCGTCCATGTAGTGGGTGGTGAAGACCACGGCGGCGCCGATCTGGTCGCGCAGGGTCTGGACGTGGCGCCACACCGCGCGGCGGCCGGAGGGGTCAAGGCCCACCGTGGGCTCGTCCATGAACAGCACCGCCGGGCGATGCAGGGTGCTCTGGGCGATCTCCAGGCGCCGCGCCATGCCGCCGGAATAGGTCTGGACCCGACGGTCCTTGGCCTCCGTCAGGTCCATCATCGCCAGAGCTTCAGCGATGCGCGCGCGCCGCTCGGCGGCCGGGATCAGATAGAGCCGGGCCGACAGCAGCATGTTCTCGTAGCCGGTGAGCTCCCCGTCGGCGGAGAGCTGCTGCGGCACATAGCCGATGCGGGCCCGCACGTCCTGCGGCTGACGGACGACGTCGTAGCCCGCCACCGTCGCCCGCCCCGAGGTCGGCGGCAGCATGGTGGTCAGCATCTTCATCACGGTGCTCTTGCCCGCGCCGTTCGGTCCGATCAGGGCGAAGGTTTCGCGCGGCGCAATATCGAAAGACACGCCATCGACGGCTGTGAGCGCGCCGAAGCGGCGTGTCAGGTCATGGACTTCCACGACGGCGGCGACAGGCGCGCCTTGCTTGGACGACATCTTGAGGGCCCTGGGCAAGCGCGAGACTACCTCCAGCCCGATGCAGCGGCCATTGACCTTCCTCAAAGCCAGCCCCTCCGACCGGGACGACCCTGCGGCCCGTCAGACGAAGGAGACACCGATGGATGTCCTGCGGGCGATCTACGGGCGGCGCGCCATCCGCCAGTTCGAAGCCGACACGCCCTCTGGCAAGGTGATCGAGAGTGTCATCGCCGACGCGGTCCAGGCGCCCAATTCCATCAACCGCCAGGCCTGGTCGTTCATCGTCGTCCAGGGCCGCGAGCGGCTTGCCGCCTATTCCCGCGAGGCGAAGGCCGCGGCCCTCGGGGCCCTGCCGCCGGCGGTGACGAGCGAACTTCGCGGGATGCTTCAGGCGCCCGATTTCAACATCTTCTACGACGCGCCGGCGCTGGTGATCGTCTGCGCCACGCTGGACGAGCCGATGGTCCATCAGGATTGCTGCCTGGCCGCCCAGACCCTGATGCTCGCGGCCCACGCCAAGGGGCTGGGCACGTGCTGGATCGGTTTCGCCGAAGGCTGGCTCAATCTGGCGCAGACCAAGCGGGAGCTTGGCATTCCACCAGGTCACGTCGCCGTGGCGCCGATCATCATTGGCTATCCGCGCGAGGTTCCGAAACCGCCCGGCCGCCGCGCTGCGGCGATCATGTGGATCGGCGGCCCGGTAGCCGCGGAGACCGTCGCGGCCGGTTGACCTCGCTCAAGGCGAACCGGCGCGGCGCGCGCCACCTTGTCGGTCTGTCGCAGGAGTCCCCCATGCCGACCGCAGACTATATCCGATCGTTCGAGACCCTGGGGGTCGGCGACGTCGCGCTGGTGGGCGGCAAGACCGCTTCCCTTGGCGAACTTCGCAAGCTCCTGGCCAACGCCAAGATCCAGGTCCCCGAGGGCTTCGCGATCACCGCCGCGGCCTACCGTGACGCCCTCACCCAGGCGGGCGCCTGGGACCGGCTTCGGGGGCTGTTCGCCAAGCTGGATCTGACCGACATGAGCGCCCTGGCCAGCTGCGCGGCCCAGGCCCGGGAGATCGTCTACCGGGCCACCGGCGGCGCGGACCTTCGCGAACAGATCCTGACCGCTTACCGCGCGCTGCGCGAAACCTGCGGCCCCGGCCTTAGGGTGGCCGTGCGCAGTTCGGCGACGGCGGAGGACCTGCCGACCGCGAGCTTCGCGGGCCAGCACGAGAGCTTCCTGCACGTGCGCGACGAGGCCGAGCTGATCGAGGCCTGCCGCCGCTGCTTCGCCTCGATCTTCACCGACCGCGCCATCGTCTACCGCCATGACAACGGCTTCGATCAGCTCAAGGTCTTCCTGTCGGTCGCCGTCATGCGGATGGTCAATTCCGACGAGGCCGCCAGCGGCGTGATCTTCACCCTCGACACCGAGAGCGGCTTCCGCGACGTGGTATTTGTCACCGGGGTCTACGGTCTGGGCGAAAGCATCGTGCAGGGCCGCGTGGAGCCGGACGAGTTCTACGTCCACAAGCCGACGTTCTCGCGGGGCTTCCGCGCGGTGCTCAGCCACCGGCTGGGCGCCAAGGCCGAGCGCCTGGCCTGGCGCGGAGGTCGTGGCGGCCCCGCCATGCGCGCGATCAAGGTCCCGCGCGCCGAGCGGGAGCGCTACTGCCTGATCGACGCCGAGGTTCTCGACCTCGCCGATGTCGCGCTCAAGATCGAGGCGCACTATTCGCAGCGGGCCGGGCGGCCGACGCCGATGGACATCGAATGGGCGAAGGATGCGCTCGACGGGCGGCTCTACGTCGTCCAGGCCCGGCCGGAAACCGTCGCCTCGCAGCGCACCGCCGAGATCAAGACCTATCGGATGCTCGGGGAGGGCGTTGTGCTCGCCAGCGGGCGGGCGGTCGGCGAGAAGGTCGCCGCCGGGGTGGTGCGCCTCATCCGCGCGCCCGCCGACCTCAAGGCCTTCCAACCCGGCGAGGTGCTGGTGGCGCCGTCCACCAGTCCCGACTGGGAGCCGGTCATGAAGCGGGCCAGCGCCGTGGTCACCGACCGAGGCGGGCGCACCTGCCATGCGGCGATCGTCGCGCGCGAACTGGGCGTTCCGGCCGTGGTGGGGGCCGGCGACGCCACCGCCAGGCTGGTCGACGGCCAGCGGGTGACCGTCTCCTGCGCGCAGGGCGAGACCGGTCTCGTCTATCAAGGCGACATCCCCTTCGAGATCCAGGCCTTGTCGCTGGCCGACCTGCAGCTGCCGAAGACGCAGATCATGCTGAACCTGGCGCACCCGGATTTAGCCTTCAGCCTGGCCCAGCTGCCGAGCGCCGGCGTCGGACTGGCGCGGCTGGAGTTCATCATCGGCGAGCAGATCGGACTGCACCCGATGGCCGCGGCCCATCCCGATCGTGTCGCCGGTCGCTCGGCGCGCGAGGCGATCGCGCGGCTGACCCGCGGCCATGCGACGCCCAGGGACTACTTCGTCTCGCAGCTGACCGAGGGCGTGGCCCGGATCGCCGCGGCCTTCTACCCGCGGCCGGTGATCGTGCGGCTGTCGGACTTCAAGACCAACGAATACGCCAAGCTGCTCGGCGGCAAGGCGTTCGAGCCGGTGGAGGAGAACCCGATGCTGGGGTTCCGCGGCGCGGCCCGCTACGCCCACCCGCTCTACGCCGACGGCTTCGCCCTGGAATGCGAGGCCCTGGCCGGCGTGCGCCGGACGTTCGGCCTGACGAACCTCAAGGTGATGGTGCCGTTCTGCCGCCGCGTCGAGGAGGCCGAGCGCGTCCTGGCCGCCATGGCCGCCCACGGCCTCAAACGCGGCGAGGACGGGCTGGAAGTCTATGTGATGTGCGAGATCCCCAACAACGTCATCCAGATCGACGCCTTCGCCCGGCTGTTCGATGGCTTCTCCATCGGCTCCAACGACCTCACCCAGCTGACCCTGGGCGTCGATCGCGACTCCGAGGTCGTGGCGTTCGACTTCGACGAGCGCGACCCCGGCATGCTGCAGATGCTGCGCCTCGCCGTCGAAGGCGCGCGGCGCAACAAGCGGCACGTGGGCATCTGCGGCGAGGCGCCGGCCACCTATCCGGAGATCGCCGAATTCCTCACCGGCCTCGGCATCGAGTCCATGAGCGTCAATCCCCAGAGCCTGGCGAAAACCCTGGCGATCGTGCGCCGCGCCGAGGCGCAAGGCGCCAGGACGCACCGAACCTCAAAGGAGGCGGAGTATGTTCTCGAACCGCATTGAGGCTGGCCGGCGCCTCGCCGAGGCGGTGGCGGCCCGCGGCCTGACCGACCCGATCGTCTACGCCTTGCCCCGCGGCGGCGTGCCGGTCGCCCTGGAGATCGGACGCCGGCTGAAAGCGCCGGTCGACCTCGTGCTTGTGCGCAAGATCGGCGCCCCCGGCTCGCCGGAGCTGGCGCTGGGCGCGGTGACCGACGGGGCCGCCCCCCTGACCGTCATCAACCGCGAGGTGGCGCGCCTGACCGGGGCTTCGGACGCCTTCCTGGAACAGGCCCGCGCCCGCGAGTTGGCGGAGATTGAACGCCGCCGTGCGCTCTACCTGGGCGATCGCCCCCGGCCGGATCCGCGGGGGCGCACGGTGATCGTGGTCGATGACGGGCTGGCCACCGGCGCGACCGCCAGGGTCGCCGCCCAGGCGCTGCGGGCGCAGGGCGCGGCGCGCGTCGTGCTCGCGGTCCCCTTGGCGCCGCCGGATACGGTCGCCGCCCTGAGCGACGACTTCGACGAGGTGATCTGCCTCGAGCAACCGGAACCCTTCTACGGCGTCGGCGCCTGGTATCGCGATTTCCACCAGCTATCGGACGCCGAGGTCATCGCCTCGCTGCGCGATTTCCACGCCGACACCATGTCCTAGGTTCTGTGCTCAATACCGCTCATCCCGGCGAAGGCCGGGACCCAGATGGAAAAGCTCAGATGTGGGCTCCGGAAATCCTGAGCCCGTCCAACCCGCGTCCCAGCTATCGGATCTGGGTCCCGGCCTTCGCCGGGATGAGCGGGTATAGCTGTCTATCGCATTGAAAAGTCTAAAGTTCAAGTGATTCTGGACCCTAGCCGGCGGGCGCACCCGCGGCGGCGGCGAGATGGGCGCGGCACCAACCGATGGCGAGCCGGATCACCGCCTCGAGCGTTCCCGGCTCCTCGAAGAGATGCGTGGCGCCCGGGACGATCTCCAGGACCACCTCGGCGGACATCTGGCCCATGGCGCGGCGGTTCAGGTCGATGACCGCCTCGTCGCGGCCGCCGACGATCAGCAGCGTCGGCGCGCGCACCGCCGCAAGCGCCGCGCCCGCCAGGTCCGGCCGGCCGCCGCGTGACACCACCGCGTGCACGGACCCCTGCCGGGCGGCCGCCGCGCGCAGGGCCGCGCCGGCGCCGGTGCTGGCGCCGAACAGGCCGATCGCCAGGCGATCAAGCCCCGGCTCGCCGCCCGCCCAGTCGATCGCCTGCACGAGGCGCTCGCCCAACAGGTCGATGTCGAAGACGTTTTCGCGCCGCGCTGCCTCCTCTTCGGTCAGCAGGTCGAGCAGCAGGGTGGCGAAACCGGCCTCCACCAGAGCCTGGGCGACGGCCTGGTTGCGCGGACTGAAGCGGCTCGAGCCGCTGCCGTGGGCGAAGATGATCAGGCCTCGGGGGGCGGGCGGAACCCTGAGCTCGGCGCCGAGCTGAAGGGGCGGAATGCGAACCAGTCGAATTGAAGCCGGCATCGGAATGTCTCCCGATCGCCAGACTAGCCGGCCCGGTCGTCTCGCCCTTGAGCGGCGTCAAGGAATTCGCGGGCGAAGAGCGTTCTTCTCGCAAGACGATTCCCTCGCCGGCTCTGAGAGGACGACGCCATGCCGATCACCGAAACGCTGGCCCATGGCGGCCTGTCCGAGGCCGTGCGGGACGCCGCCCGGCCGCTTCCCCCGCTCGACGACCCCGCCTTTGGCGCGGCCTTCGATGTCTTCGCCGACGCCCGGGTGGTGTTGCTCGGCGAAGGGACGCATGGAACCTCGGAATTCTATCGGGCGCGCGCGGCGATCACCCGACGCCTGATCGACCGGCACGGCTTCCGGATCGTGGCGCTGGAGGCCGACTGGCCCGACGCCGCCGACCTCGACCGCTTCGTGCGCAACCGCGGCGTCTGGGGCCAGCACGACAGTTTCACGCGCTTTCCCCGCTGGATGTGGCGCAACGCCGAGTTCCATGGGTTCGTGCATGCGCTGCGGGCCTGGAACCTGTCGCAAGCGCCCGAAGACCGCGCCGAGCTGCGCGGGCTCGACGTCTACAGCCTTTCGCAGTCGGCGGCCGAGGTGGTGGGTTATCTGGATCGCGTCGATCCGGTCGGGGCCGCCGAGGCCCGCCGGCGCTACGGCTGTTTGACGCCCTACTTCGAGGACCCGGCGCGGTATGGCGCCGCCGCGCGCCTCGGTTCCGCCGACTGCGAGGACGCGGTGGTCAGCCAACTGGCGTCGCTGGTGCAGAAGCGCTTCGCCTATAGCGCGCAGGACGGCCACGACTACCTCGACGCCGAGCAGAACGCCCGGGTGGTGACAGCGGCGGAAACCTACTACCGCGCCATGTATCGAAGCTCCGTGGAGAGCTGGAACCGGCGCGATGGGCACATGTTCGCNNACAACTCCCACATCGGCGACGCTTCGGCGACGGCGATGGGGGCGTCCGGCGAGTTCAACATCGGCCAGCTCTGCCGGGAAGCCTTCGGCCGGCGCTGCGTCTCGATCGGTTTCGGCACCGACCGCGGCAAGGTGATGGCCTCAGACGACTGGGGCTCGGAGCCGCGCGTCAAGTCCGTGCTGCCCAGCCGGCCGGACAGTTGGGAGCATGTGTTCCAAACCGCCGGGCGGCCGCGGTCGCTGACCAGCTGGCGCGGCGATCCCGCGCTGGCCGGGGCGCTGTCGCGGTCCCGGCTCGAGCGCGCCATCGGGGTGATCTATCGGCCGGCCACCGAACTCCAGAGCCACTATTTCCAGGCCCGCCTGTCCCGGCAGTTCGACGCCCTGGTCTGGTTTGAAGAGACGACGGCGGTGTCGCCGCTGGGCGGAGTGGGGCCCGAAGGCGCCCCGGACATCTATCCGTTCGGTTTATAATTCCCGCCGAGCTCCTTCAGCAGGCCCGGCTCCGTAGCAATGCTTAGGTATCAAACCCAAATGGCTGAGTTCCGGCGCCCGACATAGCGTCCTGGTCGACAACAGGAGCCCGCCAATGTCCGTCGAACACAGCTTCCACCAACCGATGCCGGCCGTGGTTTCGCGCACCGACGTGCGGCCCGATGCGCCGGTCAGCTATCTGCGCCTCACCGAGGCCGGGGCGCTCGATTGGACGGGCGATCCGGCGCGGGCGACGACTTTCGCCTCCATGCGCGAAGCCGCTCGCATGGCGCTGCGCCTGCCGGCCGCGCTCAGGGCCTACGGCCTTCCCCGCAGTCCCGAGATGGCGTTGCACTAGACCGAGGTGAACTGGAGGCTCCAGACCGCCAGGGCCTTGAAACCGCCCGCCGCCCCGCCCGCAGCCGATACCCAGTGGAACCTGGGCTAGGTTCACGCGTAGAGCCATGAAGTCCCAAGGGGACAGGAGCAAGCCCATGTATCGTGAAAACGGCGCGTCCCGCTTTGAGCGTATCGCCGCGCCCCTGGGCGTCGCCTTCGTGGTGCTCCTGGGGGTGATGATCGTCGTCGTCTTCGCCCTGCGCGCGGTGGTGAATTAGCCGCGGCGCGATCGGCGCCTCAGACGCCGAACTGCGCGCGCCAGGCCGCAAGCTTCTCCAGGCTGACCACGACCCCGCCGCAGGCGATCACCGCCACCCGGGCGTAGGGCGCAAGCGCCGCATGGTTGTCGTAGGCCAGGCTCAGCGCCGCCCCGCAGGCCGGCTCCACCAGCGCCAGGTGGTCGTCGGCGAAGCGCAGGCAGGCGCGGACGGCATCGGCGTCGGAGACCTGCACAGGAACCACCGTCCGACGCTGTGTCCAGGCGAAGGCCTCATCCGCGATACGCCGCGCGCCCAGGCTCGTAGCGATGCTGTCCAGGCGCTCCAGGGTGACCGGCGCCCCGGCCTCGATGGACCGGGCGAGACAGGCCGCACCCTCGGTCTCCACCGCGATGATGGCCACATCCTCCAGGCCGTGGCGGGCCAGCCCCTCGGCGACCCCGCACAGCAGGCCGCCGCCGCCCACCGCCACCACTATGGCGTCCGGGACCGGACCCTCGGCCACGATCTCGTCCACCAGGGTCGAGTGCCCCTCCCAGAGCAGGGGGTGGTCGAAGGGCGGCACATAGGCGCCTTCGCCGTGCGCGACCATGGCCCTGGCCAGCTCGTCGGCCACGTCCCAGACATCCCCCTCCACCGTCACCCGCGCGCCCAGGGCCGCGATCTTCCGGCGCATGAATTCCGGCGTGGTCGAGGGCACGAGCACGGTGACCGGGACTCCCAGCGCGCGTCCGGCGTAGGCGGCCGCTAACCCCGCGTTGCCGCCGGATGACGAGACGAAGGCCCGCGCGCCCTCGGCCTTCAGCCGCCGGCAGAGCAGGCCGACGCCACGGATCTTGAACGACCCCGTCGGCTGATAGGCGTCCATCTTCACGAAGGTCTCACGGGCCCCCTGCGGCTCCAGCCCGCGCAGCGGCCAGTAGGGGGTGACATGGTGCAGGGCGTTCAAACTGGGCTCCCCGGGGGACGGCTGACGCGCTTTTCGCCTCGTCCGCGCCGCAAGGCCAGAGGCTTGCCGCGAATTGCCGAGGTTTGGCGCGTGGTGTCAGATAGCGCGATGATCCGTTCGCGCGCAGCCCTCGCAGCCCTTGCCTTGGCGCTCGCCGCGCCCGCGCATGCCGCGCCGGCGCCTGGCGCGCGTAGCGAGGCGGAGATCCGCCAGACCACCCTCAGCAATGGCGCGCGCCGCTACGCCGTGCCCGTCCAGGTGGGCGCCACGACGCTCATGACCGCGCTGGACACCGGCTCCACGGGCCTGCGCATCCTGCCGGGCGTGCTGGCCGCCGGCGACGCGGTGGCGAGCGCCGAGGCCGAGATCTATGGCTACGCCTCGGGCTCGCGCTACGAGGGCGTGGTGGGCGACGCCACCGTCGCCATTGGCGCGTCGCGGGGCCGCGGGCCCGTCCACCTGATCCGCAGCATCGGGTGTTTCGTCTACCTGCCGCACTGCCCGGCCTCGCGCACCACGCTGGAGAAGTACGGCATCGCCAGCGACGGCCTGCCGGGCGAGGGCTTCAAGGCGATCCTCGGCATCGACATGGCTCCGGGTCGGGTGGGCAACCCGCTCAGGTTCCTGGGCGTCCAGCGCTGGATCGTCGAACTGCCGCGGCCGGACGAGAGCCAGGGGCGGCTGGTTCTCAACCCGACGCCGGCGGAAATGCGGGGCTACGTCATGATCCCGCTGGCCGCGCCCTATGCCCACGAGCGGGGCGGCGGACTGCACGACGCCGTGCCCGGCTGCCTCAGCAATCCCGAGGCGCGGGCGCGCGCCTGCGGCGTGGTCCTGATGGACACCGGCGCGCCGGGACTGGCCGTGGCCAACGGCGACCTGGGGCCTGCGCCCTGGCCCGATGGCGCGGCCGCGGCCCTGGAGCTCTTCGACACCTCAGGCGGCCTCGCCGTGCGCGAGGCCCTGACCATCGGCCTGCGCGACCAGGGCACGCGGCTCAGCTATCGCCGGGAAATCCGCGTGTCCGGCGTGGTGATCTATGCGGGCATCGCGCCCTATTTCGCCTATTCGGTGCTCTATGATCCGCGCCGGCAGATGATCGGCCTGAAGCCCCGGGCGCCCGGACCCGCCCCGGACGGGCCGCACGCCGAGGTCCTGGAGGCCGGCCGCTGATGGCCCGCGAGACCAGCGCCGGGCTCCTCGTCTACCGCCTGCGCGAGGGCGGGCCGGAGTTTCTGCTGGTCCATCCCGGCGGTCCCTACTGGGCGAAGAAGGACGCCGCCGGCTGGTCGATCCCCAAGGGCCTGGTGGGCGAGGGTGAAGCCGCCTTGGCCGCCGCCCGGCGCGAGTTCGCCGAGGAGTTGGGCCAGGCCATCGCCGGCGAGGCCACGCCACTGGCGCCCTGCCTCACGGCTGGCGGCAAGCTGATCCTTGCGTGGCTGGTGGAGGCCGACCTGGACGTCAGCGCGGTCCGCAGCAATCTCTTCGAGATGGAGTGGCCGCCGCGCTCGGGACGCCGCGCAAGCTTTCCGGAAATCGACAAGGCCGGATGGTTCGACGCCGAAACCGCCGCCTGGAAGCTGCACAGAGGACAGCAGCCGATTCTCGCCGAGGCTGTTTCTCGGCTTAAGACCTAGTTAACAGTCGAGAGTTGGAGAACAATATTCTTCCTAGACCCATGAAAGGAGAAGAAATATCCGCGGAAGGCCGTTCCGATCCCCAAGGCGATAATGATTTTCTCCGGCCCTCCGCCATCCTTGGGGCCAGCTGCTTCGAGGGACGGATAGCCATGTTTCGCGCGTTCACTGACCATCCGGAAACGGTCGGCGAGACCTACTTCGAGCACATGCACTCGGCCTCATGGTTCGCCATGACCATGTTCGTGGGCGCGGTGGCCTGTCTGCTGCACGCCGTCTTCCCCTTCGCCTTCCAGAAGAGCGGCAGCCAGCGCATCAAGCTGCTGCACGAGCGCATGGTGACCAACCGCCACCGCGCGCCCACGCAACAAGGCTTCGTCGGCTACGCCGAGGGGATCTAGCCCCCTTTCCCCTCCCCTCTATGGGGAGGGTGGCGAGGCGAAGCCGAGACGGGTGGGGCTGTCGCGTTCAAGCGCTGGGTCAGCACTCCTGCCCACACTTCCCCACCCTGGCCGCTTAGGCGGCCTGTCCCTCCCCATGAAGGGGAGGGAAGAGATCACCAGATTCTCACCCGCTGGTCCGGCGCGACATAGTTCTTGTCGCCGGGCTGGATGCCGAAGGCTTGGTACCAGCCGTCGATGTTGCGGATCGTCCCGTTCACCCGATAGACCGCCGGCGAGTGCGGGTCGGTCGCCAGGCGCTGGCGCAGCGTCTCGTCGCGGATCTTCTCACGCCACACCTGGGCCCAGCCCAGGAACACCCGCTGATCGCCGGTCAGGCCGTCGATCACCGGCGCGGGCTTGCCGTGGAGCGAGGCGTGATAGGCGTCCAACGCGAGGCTTAGACCCCCCAGGTCGCCGATGTTCTCGCCCATCACCAGACCGCCCTGCACATGTGCGCCGGGCAGGGGCTCGAAGACCGAATACTGGGCGCCCAGCCGGTCGGTCTGCACCTTGAACTTGGCGGCGTCCTCCGCCGCCCACCAGTCGGTGAGCATCCCGTCGCCGTTCGACTTTCGGCCCTGGTCGTCGAAGCCGTGGCTCGTCTCGTGGCCGATAACCCCGCCGATGCCGCCATAGTTGATGGCCATGTCGCCGTCCGGATCGAAGAACGGCGGGGCCAGGATCGCGGCGGGGAAGACGATCTCATTGTTGGAGGGGTTGTAGTAGGCGTTGACCGTCTGCGGGGTCATGCCCCATTCGGCCTTGTCCACGGGCCCGTTGAGCCGCGAAACGTCGCGGCGCCACTCAAAGGCGCCGGCCCGCTTGGCGTTGCCGTAGAGGTCGTCCGGCGTCAGCACGAGCTTGGAATAGTCGCGCCACTTGGCCGGGTAGCCGATCTTGACCGTGAACTTGCTGAGCTTCTCCAGCGCCTTGGCCTTGGTCGGGTCGCTCATCCAGGGCAGCTTCTGGATGCGCGCATCGAGCGCGGTGTGGATGTCTCCCACGAGCGCGTCCATCTTGGCCTTGGCGGCGGGCGGGAAGTAGCGCGCCACATAGACCCGGCCGACCGATTCCCCGACCGCCCCGTTGGTGAAGGCCACCGCCCGCTTCCAGCGGGGCTGCTGCTCCGGCTGTCCGGCGAGTTCCTTGTTGCGGAACTGGAAGTGCGCATCGACGAAGGGCTTGGACAGGTATGGCGCCGCGCCGTCGGCCACATGGAACGCTTCCCAGGCCTTGAGCGTGGCGAGCGGGGTGTCGGCGTAGATCTTGGCCACCTTCGGGAAGGCGGTGTTGGTGGTCACCACCACTCGTGTCACGCCGGGCAGGTCCGCGGCGGCCAGGTAGCGGGCCCAGCCGATGCCCGGCGCCAGCTTGTCCATCTCGGCGGGCGTCGCGGGGTTGTAGGTCTTGTCGCGGTCGCGCCGTTGGACGCGGGTCCAGGAAATCTCCGCCAGCTGGGTCTCGAAATCGACGATCGCCTTGGCGTTTTCGGCGGGCTTCGGCCAGCCGGCGAGCGTCAGCATCTGCTGCACATAGGTCTGGTACTTGGCCTTCTTCTCGGCGAAGGAGGCCTGCAGGTAGTAGTCGCGGTCGGGCAGGCCCAGGCCCCCGTTGGCCGCATGCACGGCGTATTTCATAGGGCTCTTGGCGTCGATGGAGATCCCCACGGGGAAGACCGTCACGAACTCGGTGGAATTGGCCTTGGCCATCAGGGTGGTGAACTGGGCCTTGGTCTTGACCGCGCGGATCTGGGCCAGCTCGGGCTGAATCGGCTTGGCGCCCAGCCGATTGGCCAGGGCCTCGTCCATGAAGGAAGCGTAGGCCGCGCCGATCTTGGCGCCGTCCTTGTCGTCGAGCTTGCCGGCCGCGGCCTCCATGTCGATGGCGTGGGCGCGGCTTTCGGAAAGCACTGTCAGCTTGTCGAAATTGCCGAACCGCACCTTGTCGGACGGGATCTCGGTGCGCGCCGCCCACTTGCCGTTGGCGTAACCGAAGAAGTCGTCGCCGGGCTTGATGGAGGTGTCCATGCCCGAGGTGTCGAAACCCCAGGTGCCATATTTCGGGTTGGCCAGGTCTGCGGCCGGCACCGGCGCCTCGGCCGCGCCCGCATTCTTGCTCAAGGGGGGGGCCACGGCCCGTTGCGTCGTCTTGTGGGTTCCCTTGGCCGCCTGAGGCGCGCTCAGCGCGGGCGAGACGCTGAGGGCCGCCACCGCGACGGCGGCGAGCAGGATGTTTCGGCGAACGGGGATCATCGGCGTCTCTCTGATGCTCGGAAAGGGGATCGCAAGGGTCGGTCCTGCGGTGCGCAGCAAGAAACGGGGAATTTTGATGCGGCGCAAGCTTCCTCTCCCGCGGCGCGCGGAGGGAAAGTCGAAATCCTAGTGGAGGGTGGCCTGCGCCGGACGCGCGTACTCAGGCGTGCGCGGATAGGGGCCGGTCCAGGCGATTTCCCAGGCGAACTTGGTCAGGCCCATGCCCGAAATCCATACCTCGGCGTCGACGCAGTCCATGCGCAGCAGGATGAGCCTGGGATCGTGCAGCCCGTCCGGCAGCCAGGCCGAGACCGCCGCGTTCCAGTAACGCCCCATCCGCCGGCGGTCCTCGACGACGTTGATCGCGCCGGAGATCGACGCCATCAGCTCGCCGTCCTGGAACAGGAAGTCGCCGGACCCGCCGTCGCCGACACTGCGCACCAGGTCGGTGTCGTTGCGGGCGATGAACCACAGCCGCTTACGCCGCCGCTCGACGAAGGCGATCATCGGCTGGGCGTGCAGGCCGGACTTGGTGAGCCCCAGCATGCCGATGCCACGTTGTCCGATCGCCTCCCAGAGCCTTGTCTGGGTCGCGTCATTCTCGTGCGAACCGATCACCATGGCGTCCCCCGAAACGTCTTCCCTGCGCGGATCACGGTCTCGATCGGACCGTGTGGCTGCGCGTCTGTTCTGCTTAGCGTGTGCCGATCATCGCCGACGAGACCCAGCCCCGATTGCCGTTCTCGTCATCGACTTCCCACCAGATGCCGTTCTTCTGCCCGGTGGGATAGACCATGTCGCCTGCGTTGAAGCTACGGACCTGCGCGGCCTGCGGCGACGGCGACTTGCGCATCACGATGGGCTGCTTGACGAAGTAGGCCTGGATGCCCGCCGCCTGGCTGGCCTGCTCGCCGGTGGGCGCGTCCCTCTGCATGTAGTGCACGAGATCGACGAAGGCGTTGAAATAGGCCGCCGTCACCACCTTGCCGATGTCGGTGTTCGAATAGCCGCCGCCGGCGAGCGCGGCGAAGCCGCTCCATCCGCCGCCGCCGCCGCCGGCGCCGAACGAGATGTCGGTCTTCTGAGCGGTGCCCTCGGCCACGTAGAGCTGCTCGGTCGTGCGCGCGTCGACCAGCGTGATCAGCGCCTGGGCTTCGGACTTCTTGGTCTGTACGGAACCCGCGATCGCGCCAAGGCCGCCCAGCCTGCGGCCGAAGGCCCCGGCCACCGCGCCGATGTTGTTGCCGCCGGAGTTGGCGTTGGAGTTGGCCAGGTCCGGCACGATGAAGAAGTCGGCGCCGGCGACCTGGCCCTTGCCGATGTTGGAGCCGCGGCGCAGGTCGCCGCCGGCGCCCAGCGCGGCTTCCTGGTTGCGCATGGCCAGGCCCGCGTTGCGGTCGACGATGCGCAGGCAGTTGGAGCGCGAGGCGAAGAGCTTGATCAGGGTTTCGGGGTTGGAGAGCCCCAGGCCCGTCCACCAGTCGCGCTCCGGCTCCTTGATCGCCGCCCGGCCGAGCGGCTTGGCGCACTGCGGCAGCTCCGGCGTGCCCGAGGGTTTCTTCTTGTCCGTGCCATACTGGGCGAAGGCCGGCTGGGCTGAGAGGGCGCAAGCCAGTCCGATCGCGACGGCCATGGAGAGAAGTTTGCGCATGCTGGCCCCCGCATCAGAGTTAAGTTGCGGGGACCCTAGCCCCCCAGAAGCCGCGCATCAATTGCAGTCGCTTGGCAGGCGAAGATGCTCAGTGTGCGCGCCAAGTTGCGGCGCTTGCAACCGGGGTGCGGCCGGGTGAGATCGCCGGGCCGGCGACCTCAGAGCCTTTGCCGCGAAAGTCGTGTTGAACGTGCCGCATCCAAGGTTTAGACTCTATATATAACGTATCAGGCCTGCCTAATGATGTTTGGAACATGCTGACTGCCGCACAGCTCAGGGCCGCGCGAGCGCTGCTTGGCATCGACCAGAAGACCCTGGCCGACATGTCGAACCTGTCCGTGCCGACCATCCAGCGGATGGAGGCGAGCGAAGGCGTCATTCGCGGCAACGTCGATTCACTGATGAAGCTGATTGGCGCCCTGAACGCGGCCGGGCTGGAGATCCTGGGCGAAGACGCCCCAAGTCAGGGACGCGGCCGCGGCCTGCGGTTGCGACAGTGAACGGGCTGGTCGCCCGCAGGCCTGGGGCAGGCCCGCCATGATCCCCACGTCCGTGGAGTTGCTGCTCGAGTGCTGCGCCGCTCTGCTCGGGCTGTCGGCGTTCGCCGTTCCGTTCGCCCGGAGGGCGTGGGCGACGCCGCTGGTCTATTCGGCCTGCCTGGTGGTCGCCCTGGCCGCCGGCGGCCTGGCGCTGCGGCACCTCCTCATGGCCGCCCCCGCCCCGGACAGCGTGGTGCTGCCGCTTGGCCTGCCCTGGGTCGGGGCGCGGTTCCGCCTGGACGCGCTGGCGGCGGTGTTCCTGGTGGTGGTCAACCTCGGGGCCGCCGTCGCCAGCCTCTACGCCTTGGGATATGGCCGCCACGAGCCGGAACCCCAACGCGTCCTGCCGTTCTATCCGGTCTTCCTTGCGGGCATGAACCTGGTCGTTCTGGCCGACGACGCGTTCAGCTTCCTTGTCGTGTGGGAGGTCATGTCCCTGAGCTCCTGGGCCCTGGTCATGGCGCGCCATCGCGACGCCGACAACGCCCGCGCGGGCTACGTCTATCTGCTGATGGCGAGCTTCGGGGCGATCTGCCTGCTGCTGGCGTTCGGGCTGCTGGCGGGGCAGGAGGGCGGCTACGCGTTCGACGCGATCCGGTCTCATCCGCCGTCGCCGATCGCCGCCGGTTTCGTCCTGGCGCTGGCGATCCTCGGCGCCGGCTCCAAGGCGGGGCTGGTTCCGCTCCACGTCTGGCTTCCCCTGGCCCATCCGGCCGCGCCGAGTCACGTCTCGGCGCTGATGAGCGGCGTTATGACCAAGGTCGCGATCTACGCCTTCATCCGCATTGTCTTCGACCTGGCGGGCGCGCCCGCGCCCTGGTGGAGCCTGGTCATCCTCGCCATGGGCGGCGCCACCGCCACCATGGGGATCCTCTACGCCCTGCTGCAAAACGACCTGAAGCGCTTCCTGGCCTACTCCACGGTCGAAAACGTCGGGATCATCTTCATCGCCCTAGGTCTCGGCATGGCGTTCAAGGCCCAGCACATGGCCTTGGCCGCCGCGCTCGCGGTGACGGCGGCGCTGTTCCACGTGATCAACCACTCGCTGTTCAAGAGCCTGCTGTTCTTCGGCGCCGGCGCCGTTCAGGGCGCGATGGGCGAACGCGACATGGAGCGTTTTGGCGGCCTGATCGGCCGGATGCCGCAGACCGCCCTGGCCTTCCTGATCGGCTGCGTGGCGATCTCCGCCCTTCCGCCGCTGAACGGATTCGTCTCCGAATGGCTGGTCTTCCAGGCGATCCTGCTCAGTCCGAAGCTGGACGCCTCGGCGCTGAAGATCATGATCCCCGCCGTGGGCGCCTTGCTGGCGCTGGCCGCCGCGCTCACCGCCGCGGCTTTCGTGAGGGCTTTCGGGATCACCTTCCTTGGCCGCCCCCGCTCCGTCGCGGCGGCTGAGGCCAGCGAGACCGACCGTTGGTCCCGGGCGGCGATGTTCGCCTGCTGCGGCCTGTGCCTCGCCGCGGGCGTCCTCCCCGGGTTCGTGATCGACGCCATCGTGCCGGCGGTCCAGAGCCTGGTCGGCGGCCGCATGACGCCGCAGGCGGCGCAGCCGTGGCTGTCCATCGTCCCGATCGCCGAGGCGCGCAGCTCCTACAACGGCCTGCTCGTGCTGGGCTTCGTCGCCGCCTCGGCGTCGCTCGCGGCCTTCGTGATCCACCGGTTCGGATCGCACGCCTTTCGCCGCGCCCCCGCCTGGGACTGCGGATTCCCCGATCCAAGTCCGGCCACGCAATACACCGCCGGCAGCTTCGCCCAGCCGATCCGCCGGGTGTTCGGCCCCTTCGTCTTCGGCGTCCGCGAGGAGGTCGACATGCCGGCGCCCGGCGACACCCGTGCGGCCAGCATCAGGGTGGTGGTCCACGACCGCATCTGGGAGACGCTCTACGCGCCGATCGCCGGCGGGATCGACTATGTCGCCGGCCGTCTCAATCACCTGCAGTTCCTGACGATCCGCCGCTACCTCAGCCTGGTGTTCCTCGCCCTGGTCGGGCTCCTGCTGGTGCTCGCCATATGGCTCTGATCAGAGATCTGGCCATTCAGGCGACGCAGATGACCCTGGTGCTGGCGCTGGCGCCGCTCCTGACCGGGTTCATCCGCAAGCTGAAGGCGCGGCTGGTCCGCCGCCAGGGACCGCCGCTGCTGCAGCCCTATCGCGACCTGATGCGGCTGATGAAGAAGGAGGTGGTGCTGGCCGACAACGCCTCCTGGCTGTTCCGCGTCGCGCCCTACCTCATCTTCGCCGCGACCTGGGTGGCCGCCGCCCTGGTGCCCACCTTCGCGACGGGCCTCTTGTTCAGCTGGTCGGCCGACCTCATCGCCATCATCGCCCTGCTGGGCAGCGCCCGGTTCTTTCTTGCGCTTGCCGCCATGGACGTTGGCACCAGCTTCGGGGGCATCGGCTCCAGCCGCGAGATGATGATCGCCACCCTCGCCGAACCGGCGATGATCATGATTGTCTTCTCGCTGGCTCTGCTGGCCGGCTCGACCCAGCTGTCCAGCGTGGCGACCTACATGCTGTCCCCCCACGTCGGCCTGCGGGTCACGCTCGGCATGGCGCTGGTGGCGTTGATCATGGTGGCGATCGCCGAGAATTCGCGCATCCCCATCGACAACCCCGCCACCCACCTGGAGCTGACCATGGTGCACGAGGCCATGGTCCTGGAGTATTCGGGCCGGCACCTGGCGGTGATCGAGCTGGCCGCCTCGCTGAAACTGCTGCTCTACGTGTCGCTGATCGCCTGCCTCTTTCTTCCTTGGGGCCTGGCGCCGGCGGGCTCCGGCGGGCTGGCGCTCGCCATCGGCCTGGCCTCCTACCTCGGCAAGCTCGCCCTGGCCGGCGGACTGCTTGCGCTGTTCGAAACCGCCATCGCCAAGATGCGGGTGTTCCGGGCGCCGGAATTCCTCGGCGCCGCCCTCATGCTGGGGTTCCTCGGGACGCTCCTGCTGTTCGTTTCGCGCGGAGGCCTGCGTTGAGCGGACTTGATTTCGACTTCGCGCACCTGCTGGCCGGCAGCCTCGTGCTGATCAGCTTCATGATGCTCTATCAGGATCGTCTGACGGCGCTGATCAACGTCTTCGCCCTTCAGGCCCTGGTGCTGGCGATGTCGGTGGCCTGGCAGGCCTACATCCAGGCCGCGCCGCACCTCTACGTCACCGCGGTGATCGCCCTGGTCTTCAAGGCCCTGGTCATCCCCGGCGCCCTGCACCGGATCATCAAGCGGCTGGGCGTGCATCGCGAGATCGAGACCGTGGTCGGCGTGGGGCCAACCATGCTGGCCGGGATCGGCCTGGTGGCCCTGGCCATGGTGGTGATGCTGCGGGTGACGGCGGCCGCCGATCAGCTCGCCCGGGAGGACATGGCCTTTGCGTTGTCGGTCCTCCTGCTGGGTCTGCTGATGATGGTGACCCGCCGCAACGCGGTCAGCCTGATCATCGGCTTCATGTCGCTGGAGAACGGCCTTGTGCTGGCCGCCACCGGCGCCAAGGGCATGCCGCTCGTGGTCGAGATCAGCGTGGCCTTCTCCGTACTGATCGCCTTCATCGTGGTCGGCGTGTTCCTGTTCCGCATCCGCGAGCGGTTCGACACTGTGGACGTCAGCGCCCTCGACCGGTTCCGGGAAGCCCAGAAATGAGCTTCGTTCCGATCAACGCCATCCACCTGATCCTGATCATTCCGCTGGCCACCGCGGCGGTGCTGGCGCTGCTGCCCAGCTACCGGCTCAGCGCGCGGATCAATTCCGCCGCGGCGCTTGCCACCCTGGTCGTGGCCTCCTCGCTGTTCATTCGACGCCCGGCCGTGGGGCTCTATCTGCAGGTCGACGACCTCAGCGTCGTCTTCATCGTGCTCAACACCCTGGTGGGTTTCACCACCAGCCTGTTCAGTGGCGGCTACATCGCCCACGAGATCGAGATCGGTCGGCTCACCCAGGTGCGGCTGCGATTCTATCACGCCATGTACCAGCTCCTGATGTTCGGCATGAACCTCGCCCTGGTGTCCAACAACCTGGGCCTGATGTGGGTGGCGATCGAGCTGGCCACCCTGACCACCGTGGTGATGGTGGGGATCTACCGCACCCACGAGGCGCTGGAGGCGGCCTGGAAATATTTCATCCTGGGCAGTGTCGGCATCGCGCTCGCCCTGTTCGGGACCATCCTGGTCTATGTGGCGGCCCGGCCGGTGGTCGGCGAAGGCCTCAATGGCATGGTCTGGACGGTGCTCATCGAGAAGGTCGCCGGCTTCGATCCCGCCCTGCTCAACGTGGCCTTCGTATTCCTGCTGCTCGGCTACGGCACCAAGGTGGGCCTGGCCCCCCTGCACGCCTGGCTGCCGGACGCCCACGCCGAGGGCCCGACGCCGATCTCGGCCGTGCTCTCGGGTCTGCTGCTCAATGTCGCCCTCTACGCGATACTGCGCTTCAAGATGCTGCTGGCGGCCAATCACGCCGCGCTCGCGCCGGGACCCCTGATGGTCACCATGGGGCTGGTCTCGCTGATCTTCGCGGCGTTCATGCTCTACCGCCGCCGCGACATAAAACGGATGTTCGCCTACTCTTCGATCGAGCACATGGGCGTCATCGTTTTCGCCTTCGGGATGGGCGGCCCGCTCGCCAATTTCGCAGGCTTGCTGCACATGACCATGCACAGCCTGACCAAGTCGGCGATCTTCTTCAGCGTCGGCCACATCGCCCAGGTGAAGGGCACCCAGCAGATCGCCGGGATCCGCGGCCTGACGGTCACCCACCCGATCCTCGGCTGGACGCTGGTCGTCGGCGTGATGGCGATCGCCGGCCTGCCGCCCTTCGGCATCTTCACCAGCGAGTTCCTGGTGATCAGCTCGACCTTCGCCCGCCAGCCGCTGCTGGCGATACCGCTGGTGTTCGGCCTGCTGGTCGCCTTCGGGGCCCTCCTGCTGCGGCTGCAGGGCCTGGCCTTCGGTGAGCCGACGCCCGGCACGGCGAAGGCCCACGCCTCCTACCTGCCCATGTTCGGCCATCTGGGGCTGGTGCTGGCCGCGGGCCTCTATTTCCCGCCCCTGATCACCAGCTGGTTCCAGCATGTGGCGAGGATGCTCGGATGAGGCGACGTCCGTGACCCGGCTCGCAGACCTCACCACCCGCGGCCGGTCCGTCCGGGCCCATCGCCCATGGCCGCGGACGGTCATCGACGCGGCCGTCTGGCGCGCCGCGACCCGCCGGCTCACGGCCGGCGAGCTCGCGCTGCTCGGCCTCTGGGGAGAGCCTGGACAGGTCCACATGGCGCTGCTGGACGAGGCCGCGGGACGGGTCGCGGTCCTCAGTCTGGATTGCCCGGACGGACACTATCCCTCTGTGAGCGCCCACCATGCGCCGGCCGGCCGCCTGGAGCGCGCGCTCTGCGACCTCACCGGCCTCAAGGCCAGGGGCGCGCCCGACCCGCGGGCCTGGCTCGATCACGGCCGCTGGACGCTGCGCCATCCCCTGGGCGCGCCTGTTCCGGCGGCCGGCGCGGCGCAGCCCTACGTCTTCCTGCCCGCCGAGGGAGAGAGCCTGCACCAGATCGCGGTGGGGCCCGTGCACGCCGGGACCATCGAGCCGGGCCATTTCCGCTTCACCGCCAACGGCGAGACCGTGGTCAGGCTTGAGGCCAGGCTGGGCTACGCTCACCGCGGCCTGCTGGCGCGCATGGCCGGCGCCGATCTGGCGACCGCGGCCAGGCTCGCGGCCCGCGCCTCGGGCGACAGCACCGTGGCCTACGGCTACGCCTTCGCCCGCGCGGCGGAGGCCGCCCTGAAGGTGGAGGCGCCGCCCCGGGCCGTCTGGCTGCGGGCGCTGATGGCGGAGCTGGAGCGCTTGGCCAACCACCTGGGCGACATCGGCGCGATATGCAACGACGCCGCTTTTTTGATGATGCACGCTCATTGCGCCGTTCTGCGCGAGGCGGCCCTGCGCGCCAACTCGGCGACGTTTGGCCATCGCCTGATGATGGACCGGATCGTCCCCGGCGGCGTGACATCGGATCTTGCTCCGGACGGGGCGTCGGTCCTGCGGGCGCTGGTCGGGACGGTCCGCGAACGCCTGCCTGTCCTGACGGCCCTCTATGACGACACCGCCTCGTTGCAGGATCGCACCGTCGGAACCGGCGTGGTGTCGACGGAGCTGGTCCGCAGGTTCGCTGCGGGCGGATTCGTTGGCCGCGCCTCGGGTCGCGACTTCGACACCCGCCGCGCGCTCCGCTACCCGCCCTACGACAGGCTCGAGTTCCAGACGCCGGTGCGGACGGAGGGCGACGTCAACGCGCGCGTCTGGATCCGCATCGACGAGGTGAGCCAGAGCCTGGGCCTGGTCGAGCAGATTCTCGAACGCCTGCCGGGCGGACCCGTGCGCCGGGACCTGCCTGCCGGCTCAGGCGAAGGCCTGGCGCTGGTCGAGGGCTTCCGCGGCGACGTCCTGGCCTGGCTGAGGCTCGATCGCGGACGCGTGGCGCGGGCCTGGCTGCGGGACCCGTCGTGGTTTCAGTGGCCGCTGGTTGAGGCGGCGGTGGAGGGCGATATCGTCGCCGACTTCCCCCTCGCCAACAAATCCTTCAACTGCGCCTATGCGGGGTCTGACCTCTGATGTCGATGCCGAAGCTCCTGGCTGAAGGGATCCTGCGGACCCCGCTGACCGAGCTGCCGCCGGCGGCCGGGGACGCCGAACTGGCCGAACTCGCCGCCCGCCTCGATGCCGGCGCGCGCCGGCGGCTCGGCCGCAGCCTCTCCATCCGCCAGGTGGACGCCGGGTCGTGCAACGGCTGCGAGCTTGAGATCCACGCGCTCAGCAATCCCTTCTACGACCTGGAGCGTTTCGGCCTGCGCTTCGTCGCCTCTCCGCGCCATGCCGACGTGCTGCTGGTCACCGGTCCGGTGACGCTCAATATGCGCGAGGCGCTGGAGCGGACCTATGCCGCGACGCCAGCCCCCAAATGGGTGGTTGCGGCCGGCGACTGCGCCGCGGGCGACGGCCTGTTCTGCGGCGGCTACGCCTGCGCCGGCGGGGTGGCCGATGTCTTGCCGGTGGACCTCCACATCAAGGGATGCCCGCCCGACCCCACCGCGCTGCTGAAGGGCCTGCTGGCCCTGCTGGCTGATGCGTCGGCCAAGCCTGCCCGCTAGCGCCGACCGCACATTCCGTATCGCTGGGGAGTCAGTCCGCTCGCCCGAGCCACAGTTCGCAGATCAGGCCCTGCGGGGCCCACTCGATCTGGGTGCGCCCGCCATGGCCGCGCCGGCCCCGGCGCCCAGGGTCGGCATCGACAGTTTCGCCCAGCTCAAGGTCCCCTTGCCTTATCCCTATGACGAGGCGGCCGCCGCCGACGCCCAGGTGGCCAGGGCCAAGGCGCGCGCCAGGGCCTCGGGCAAGCTCCTCTTGATCGACCTCGGCGGCGACTGGTGCGGCGACTGCCAGATCCTGACGGCGACCATGGACCGGCCGGACCAGTGGGCTTCAACCCCCTCAGTCACCTTCGCTGACGGCTCCCATCCACCCCCGCTGGGGGTGGATCGCGAAGCGAGGGGGGCCGAGCCGCCAAGCGGCTCGGTGGGGGGAGCATCCCGCAGTCTGTAGGCATGCCTGCTTGAACCCTGGCGGCCCCTGTGGCGTGATGCCGGACAACGGCACGGCGGGAGGACGCGGGGATGAAGTTCGGCATCTTCTATGAGCTGCAGTTGCCCAGGCCCTGGGGCGTCGACGACGAATTCCGCCTCTACCAGAACGCCCTGACGCAGCTCGAGCTCGCCGACCGGCTGGGCTACGACTACGCCTGGGAGGTGGAGCACCACTATCTGGAGGAATACTCCCACTCCTCCGCGCCCGGCGTGTTCCTGGGCGCGGCCAGCCAGCGGACCAAGCAGATCCGGCTGGGCCACGGCATATTGCAGCTCACCACCAACCACCCGGCCAAGCTGGCGGCGCAGGTCTCGGCCCTGGACCTGATCTCCAATGGCCGCGTCGACTTCGGCATGGGCGAGAGCGCCTCGATCACCGAGCTCGCGCCCTTCAACATTCCCTTCGACGAAAAGCGCGCCATCTTCGAGGACGCCGTGCGCTGCCTCGTGCCGATGTTCACCAGCCCCAGCCACAGCTACGACGGCCCCTATCACCACTTCCCGGCGCGCAATGTCCTGCCAAAGCCTCGCCAGAAGCCGCATCCGCCGCTCTGGACCGCCTGTTCGCAGCTGCAGACCATCGCCTATGCCGGCGAAAAGGGGCTGGGCGCGCTCGGCTTCCAGTTCGTCAGCGCCGACGCGGCCCACGCCTGGGTCCACGCCTACTACAACGGACTG
Organism: Phenylobacterium sp.; assembly: GCA_003136395.1. GTDB lineage: Bacteria > Pseudomonadota > Alphaproteobacteria > Caulobacterales > Caulobacteraceae > Phenylobacterium. The sequence continues at coordinate 34,636 of PLEH01000120.1, read as the reverse complement.
ACCAAGCGGCTCGACAAGCTGGCCGACTATCCGATCAATCCGAACATCGCGCTGGTCAGCATGTTCATGTGCGCCCCCACCGACGAGGAGGCCCGCGCCAAGGCCGACGGGGCGACCTTCTTCCAGTTCTGCCTGCGCTTCTACAATTCGCCGGACCGCTCGCGCCCGCCGCCCGGGGCGGTGAACATGTGGGAGGAGTACGGCAAATGGAAACGGGCCAATCCGGAGGCCGCCGAAAAGGCGCTCTCCGGCGGTCTGATCGGCAGCCCGGAGACCCTGCGCAAGAAGCTCCGCAAGTTCGAACAGAGCCACATCGACCAGGTGATCCTGCTGAACCAGGCGGGCCGCAACACCCACGAGGATATCTGCGAGTCGCTCGAACTCTTCGCCGCCGAGGTGATGCCGGAGTTCCACGCCACCATCGCCGAGCACGAGGCCTGGAAGGCCAGGGTCCTGGCCCGCGAGATCGAGCTGGAGGAGGTCGACACCGAGCCGTTCAACATCCGCTACGGCGTCAAGGCGGTGGAGCTGGCGCCGGCGCGGGCCTAGCCCGTCAACCACCGCCGCGGGTGCCGCCAGCCCAGCTCGCGCACCTCGCCGGACGCCAGGCCCAGGATCTTCATCTTGGCGAGGCTGAGCGGACGGATCGCCTCCACCGGTTCCTGACCGCTCAGGGGGCTGGTGGCGACACGGCCGGCGCGGCCGGCCCAGTCGAGCGCGGTCCATTCGGACTTGGCCTGATCCTCGTGGCCGACGGCGTAGTAGTGGCGCAGCGGCGCGGGCTCGCCGGCGATCTGCACCAGCACCCCGATCAGCCAGCCTCCCGCCATCCAGACTCTCCTCGCGAACGCGCAGGGAGCCTTAGCCGTCCTATTTCGCGACCACCAGCGTCCCGGTCATCCCGGGGTGGTAGCGGCAGGCGAAGGGATAGGTCCCCGCCCGATGGAAGGTCGTCCGCAGGCGCGCCTTGGGCTTCAGCTCGACGTCGAAGCTCTTGTCCCTGGCCGTGGCCGAATGGACGAAGATGTCGTTGTTCACCCACTCGACGGTGTCGCCGACATGGATCGCGGCCGGCGTGGGGCCGAATTTCATCGCCGCGATCGTCACCGTGTAGACGGCGGCCGTCCGGGGCCTGGCGGCAGCGGCGCCGCAAACCGGGGCGGCGGCGAGCGCCGCCCCGGCCAGCACGGCGATCCACAGGTGGGGGGATGTCACCGCGGTCCGCCTTACTTGACGGTCATCGCCAGGTGCTCGGCGTGCGCCTGGTGTTCCTGGAAGAGCTTCAGCCCGGTCTGCAGCAGGCTCTTCAGTTCGCCGTTCTTGGCGTTGGGGATCAGCGTGGCGGAAAGCGCCCCGTTGACCGTCTTGTGGTACGCGACCTCGTTGGCGACATAGGCCTTGTCGAAGGCCGCGCCCTTCAGCTCGCCCAGCGCCCTCAGCTTGTCGGCGCCGCCCTTGGCGAGCCCCTGGCTGGTGGGATTGTCCTGCGGGGTGACGCCCAGCTTCTTGACCAGGGCGAGCGCCTGGTCGTTCACCGCAGTGTGGTCGCGGACCATCTCCTCGGCGAAGCCGCGGACGGCCTTGTTGTGAGACTTCTCCAGCGCCTGCTTGCCGGCCGCCACGTCGACGACGCCGGCGGTATAGGCGATGTGGGCGATCTGGGCATCGTTGGGGGCCTGGGCCCAGGCGGCGCTGCCGGCGAGGCTGAACGCCGCGGCGATACCGATGGCTTTGAACATGTCGTGGTCTCCCGAGTGAACGGCCACCGGCTCGGCGGCTTGCTCATCAGATGGGTCAGGGCCGCGAAGGTTCCCGGGAACCTCGCCGCGGCTGCGGCGTCCAATGGGTGTATTCTAGGAGCCAGCCCATGCGCGCCACTCACGCCCTCGACTATCTCGGAATGCCGGAAGCGGAGCTGGTCGGCTTCGCGCGCGCCGGCGACCGGGCCGCGTTCCGCGCGATCATGACCCGCTGCAACCAGCGCCTGTTCCGCGTCGCCCGCGCCGTGGTCCGCGACGAGTCCGAGGCCGAGGACGTGCTGCAGGAGGCCTATATGCGCGCCTTCGCCGCCATCGCGAACTTTCGCGGCGAGGCGGGGATCGCCACCTGGCTGACCCGCATCGTGCTCAACGAGGCTCACGGGCGCCTGCGTCGCCGCAAGGTCACGGTCGATCTCGATGAACTGGAGACCGCCCAGGAGAGTGCTCAGGTGCTGAATTTCCCCGGCATGATCAGGAGCGACGACCCCGAGGCCGACGCCGCCCGCGCCCAGATCCGCCACATTCTGGAGCACGCCGTCGACGCCCTGCCGGAGCCCTTCCGGCTCGTCTTCATCCTGCGCGAGGTCGAGGGCCTCACCGTCGAGGAGACCGCCGACCATCTGAATCTGAAGGTCGAGACCGTGAAGACCCGCCTGCATCGCGCCCGGCGGCGTCTGCGCGAGGCCCTCGACGCCCAGCTCGCTGACGTCATGGTGGGCGCCTATCCATTCCTCGGCGCCCGCTGCGAACGCATCAGCGACGCGGTGCTGCAGCGGATGGGCTGAGCCGTCCGCGGCGGGTTGAAGGCGTCATGAACTGCCAATAGGCTAGGGCTTCAAGTTTAGGAGCAGCCCATGGCCGACGCGCCGGAAGATCCCAAGAACAAGGCCAAGCCGAACCAGAAGGACAAGGGCACGGTCGTGCACACCGCATTTGGCGAGAAGATGAGCGGCCACCTGTCCGACATCGCCGATGGCGACGACGTCAGGAAGAAAGCGCGCGCCGCGCACGACGGCAAAGCCAGGCCGCGCCAGATCGACAAGGGCAAGGTGGTCACCACCGCCTTCGGCGAAAAGATGTCCGGCGGCCTCGCCGACATCGCCGACGGCGACGACCAGTAGTCTGACGCTTCCCCACTCGCCCCGGCCTGCGCCGGATGAGCGGGTGGGCCCCTAGCGGTGTTCGTACACCACCTGGCCGTCGACGACGGTCAGGACGGCGTGGCCCTTGGGGATCTCGGCTTCCGGCGCGGTCATCAGATCGACGGAGAAGCCTGAGAAGTCGGCGCGCTTGCCGACCGCGATCGCGCCCAGATCCTTTTCCGCAAACCGCGCATAGGCCGCCGACGAGGTGAACAGCTTCAGGGCTTCGGCGCGGGAGAGTTTCTCCTCGGGATGCCAGTCGGCGTTGGAGAACCCCTGCAGGTCCTTGCGCGCCACCGCCGCGTAGAATTCGATCAGCGGCGCCCCGCGTTCGACTGGGGCGTCGGAGCCGCCCACCACCACCGCGCCGGTCTTCAGGAGGCTCTTCCAGGCATAGGCGCCCTTAAGCCGGTCCTTGCCCAGGCGGGCCGGCGCGAAGTGGAAGTCGCCGATGGCGTGGCTGGGCTGCATGGAGGCGATCACGCTGTCGGCCTTGAAGCGCGGAATGTCGGCGGGCCGCAGGATCTGAGCGTGCTCGATCCGCCAGCGCGCGGCCTTGCCCGCCGCCGGATTGGCCTTGAACGCCTGCTCATAGAGATCGAGCGTCGTCGCGTTGCCGCGGTCGCCGATGGCGTGGGTGGAGACCTGGATGCCCTTGGCCAGCGCCTTGGCCATGTAGCCGGCCATCACCTTGGGATCGGTGATGAAGGTTCCTTTCAGCCCCGGTGCGTCCGAATAGTCTTCGAACAGGGCCGCCCCGCGCGAGCCCAGCGCGCCATCCATGTAGAGCTTGATCGCGCGGGTGGTGATGCGGCCGTCCGGCGTGGCCCTGGGCCCGCTGGCGAACAGCGGCCCGGCCTCGGCGGCGTCCACCATGTCGTAGACCCGCAACGTCGCCAGGCCCTGCCTGTCCATCTCCTCCATCAGCGGCACGTCGGCCCAGGAGACGCTCATGTAGTGGACGCCGGTCCAGCCATAGGCCGTCTCCACCCGGAACCCGGCCTTGAACTGCGCCAGCCGCTGATCGCGGGTGGGCGAGCCCATCAACGGCCGGACCAGCCCCATGGCGTTGTCCACCAGCATCCCGGTGGGCTTTCCGTCGGGACCTTTCAGGATCTGGCCGCCGGCCGGCGCGGCGGTGGTCCCGTCGATGTGCGCGGCCCTCAAGGCCGCGGAGTTGACGGTCATGGCGTGGCCGTCGGCCCGCTGGAGGATGACCGGCGTGTCCGGCGCGATGGCGTCGATGTCGGTCTTGTCGAGGAAGCGGCCCTCGGGCCAGCCGGTCTCGATCCAACCCCGGCCATAGACGAAGCCCTTGGGATGGTTCGCCGCGATGTAGGCCTTGAGCCGCTGGGCCGCCTCGGCGGCGGACTTGGAGCCTTCCAGGTTGAGCGTCAGTTCCCGCTCGCCGATCTCGCGCAGGTGGGCGTGGCCGTCGGTGAAGCCGGGGAAGAGCGCCGAACCCGCCAGGTCGATGACCTTGGTCTTCGGGCCCACCAGCGCCTGGGCGCCGGCGTGGGTTCCGGCGAACGCGATCCGCCCGTGGCTGACGGCGACGGCCTCGACCTTGGGACGGGCCTCCACGGCCGTGTAGATCGGCCCGCCCCAGATCACCAGGTCGGCGGGCGTCTTGGCGGCGGCGGACCCGGCGAGCGGGGCGGCGAGGGCGAGGGTGGCGGCGAGGCCGGGGACGATTGTGCGCATACGCCCTAGCTAGACTCGCCCGCGCCTCGCGGCAAACGGCTGTTGAATTCAGAGGCGCTGTTTCGACCGGGCGATCACCGCATTGGTCATGGCCACATAGGTCGCCATCGCGCCCGCGCCGACCCCGGCCAGGAAAGTCGCCCCGATCGGCGAGCCGGAGCCGCGGGCCAGCACCACGCCGATGGCGGTTCCCACCGCCAGGGCCACGGCCACCAGGAGTTCGATCCTTCGGTCCCGACTCATTTCGCGGCGCCTTTCGCAGTGTGTCTGACGACCCAGTCGGAGATCAGGTTGAGCGCCATGGGCGAAAGGGTTTCTTCAATGCTCCCGTATTCGGCGGGCCCGCCCGTTCCGGCAGTCTGGAAGAGGTGGTTCAGGCCCGGCAGCTCAACGATTGTCACGTCCTTGTTGGCCCTAGTCGCCTCGCGGATCGCCGGCAGGTTCTGGGCGGAGACCACCTGCACATCCTTGCTCCCGTCCAGCGCCAGGATCGGGACCTTCACCTTGGCCAGCGTCGTCCTTGGGTCATAGGCGATGAAGTAGCGGTACCAGGGCGTGCTCACAGGCACGGCCAGACCGGCGATGATGGCCTCCGGCAGGTTGGGATATTCGGGCCGAATGATACGCGCGGCGTCGGCGCTCGCGCTCGCCGTGTCCTTGGCGGCCAGCACGGCCGCGTCGATCTTGGTCGCCAGCGCCTCATTGCGCGCGGTCGCGGCGGGATCGGCGCCGCTGGCCTTGGCCACCGCTGCGCGCTGGGCGACCATCAGCTCGCGGATCGGCGCGCCGGGGCCAGCCATCAGCACGATGAAGGCGATCTTCGGGTCGGTCGTCGCCACCATCGGGGCGATCATGCCGCCCTCCGAATGGCCGATCAGGCCCACACGCCGGGGATCGATGGTGGGCTGGCCGCGCAGGAAGGCGGCCTCGGCCTCGGTATCCAACGCGAAGTCGGCGCTGGTGGCGGTCCCGAAGACTCCGGTGGATTTGGCGAAGCCGCGGTCGTCGCAGCGCAGGACGGAAATCCCCTTGCGGGTCAGGTGGTCGGAAATCACCAGGAACGGCTGGTGGCCGAGCAGCGCCTCATTGCGGTCCTGGGCGCCCGAGCCGGTGATCATCACCACGCCGGGGAAGGGGCCCTTGCCGGTGGGCGTGGTCAGCGAGCAGGCCAGGGTCACGCCGGGGACGCTTTGAACCGTCACATCGGCTTCCGCGTAGGGATAGGGCTTGGGCGGAACCTGCGGGCGGTTCCGCACGGCGACCGGCCCCTTCAGCAGCGCCAGCCGCAAGGGCGGGCCCTGTGTCCAGGTTCCCGTCCAGACCTGCAGATTGGGGTCCCAGGTTCCTTCATAGCGCCCACGGACCAGCGGCACGGTGAAGGTCAACTTCCCAGAGTCGGCGCTGACGTCGCCGAGCGGGAAGGGCTGCTGCGTCTGGTCGGGACTGACCATCGTCCCACTAAGCGCGCCCGCGGCGTCGCGCACGACGGTGACGCCGATCCGCAGGTCGCCCGCCGGGGTGGTCAGGGTCCCGTGCCACGCGCCCACGGCATCCTGCGCCCTGGCCGCGCCGGCCAGGGCCATCGCCATCATCAGCCCGGCCATGGTCAGGGCCACCAGCCAGACCGCCACATTGCGCGCCATCGTCGTCACAGCCCCTCAGTCCCTTGCCCGGTCTAGCGGCGCCTGCGCACGTTGGGCGTGGGCGTGGGCGTGGGCGGGGCCGCGGCCGGCGGCGCCTCACCGGGCCGCGGCTCGTTCTGGGCGGCCATCGCCGCGTTGGTCAGGCCGAGCAGGCCGCCGGGGTTCATGGCGTCGACCATGGCGGTCGGCATCAGGATCGTGGCCCCGCGCTCCTTGGTGGTCTCGTAGATGATGTTCATGGCTCTGAGCTGCAGGGCCGCGGGGCTGCGGGCGTAGATTTCCGCGGCCTCGACGAACTTCTCGGCCACCGCCAGCTCGGCCTGGCCCAGATGGATCCGGGCGGCGGCCTCGCGCTGGGCCTGGGCCTCGCGGCTCATGGCGTCCTGCAGGGCGGCGGGCACGCCGATGTCCCTGATCTCCACCGAGATGGCGGTCACGCCCCACTCGGCGGTCTTGCGGCCGATCTCCTCCTTCAGCATCTCGTCGCCGTGCTTGCGGTCGGAGAGCAGCGTCGAGAGCAGGGACGAACCGACCATTTCCCGAAGCGAGGTCTGGGCCACGCGGCTGATCGCCGAGCGGTAGTCGGTGATCTCCAGGGCGGCGCGCTCGGGGTCGTGGATCTGCCAGAAGACGACCGCGTCCACGTCCACGGGGACGGTGTCCTTGGAGAGCGCCTGCTCGGCGTTGAACTCGGTGGTCTGGATGCGCTGGTCGAGCCAGGAGACCACCTGGTCGATCACCGGCACGATGACGAAGAGGCCGGGACCGGAGATGGATTGCAGGCGCCCGAGCCTGAGCACCACCGCGCGCTCCCACTGGTTGGCCATTTTGAGCGAGGAGGGGATCAGGAGGCCTGCCAGGGCCAGCACGCCGGCCAGCCAGAAGAGGGCGTAGGTCCCCTGCCGCGCCCCTTCCTCGACGGCGAGGCCCGCGAGCCCGAACAGGATCACCGCGATCAGGCCCGCGGTCGGATTGCCGCCGCGGGCGCGTTGCCCGGGCAAGTTCATCGGAAAGCCAGGCATGCTCATCACATCTTCTCCTTATCGGCGGCGAGCGCCGCGATACGTTTCGCGAGCGCCAGGGGGTCGACCCCCAGCGCGGCGGCGGCGGCCAGGGTCTGGCGCGCCAGGTTGTCGGTCTGGGTTACGTGGGCCGGGCCTTCCATGGCCGGCGGCGGTTCGGCGACGAAGCTGCCGCGCCCGCGGACGAGCGTCACCGCGCCCAGCCGCTCCAACTCGTCATAGGCCCGGCGCACGGTGTTGAGGTCGACCTTCAACTCGACGGCCACCTGCCGCATGGTCGGCATCTGGTCGCCGGGCGTCATCAGGCCAGCGCCCATCGCCCGCAGGAACTGCTCGCGCAGCTGGACGTAGATCGGGACCCCGGTGTCCCCCAGCCGCAGGGCGGCCAATATCTGAGCCTGTGTATGCATACACTCATACAATACACCCAAGGCTCGGCCTGTCAAACAGGCGTGCGCAAAATGCGAAGGCGTCGTCGGAGCGTCGGCCTCAGGCCGCCGGGGATCGGCTGCCGCCGAAGAGGGCCGGCGCGCGGCGCGGTCGTGCGAGCCACCTGGCCTCCAGCCTGGCGAGCTGGGTCCGCAGCCCCAGGGCCGGCTTTTCGACCAGATGCCAGGAGAGGGCGGCGACCGCGGCGGTGGCGGGCAGGGTGACGGCGATGTTCAGCCACCAGTGTCGGCCATCGGGCGCCAGCAGGACGTAGGTCTGCTGGACGGCGAAGCCGTAGAGGAAGATGCCGTAGGAGTAGTCGGCGCCCCGCAGGACGCCGGTCTTCGGCGCATTGGTCAGGCCGAAGAAGACGGTGGCGTAGGCCAGGGGAAATACGGCCAGGTTCTCGCCCACGGGCACGTCGAGCAGGAGCAACCCGAGGATCAGGCTGCCCACACCCCACGACCAGCGCCATGCGATCCGCTCGCGGTAGAGGTAGATCAGCACGCCCGCCAGGAAGCTCACGATCAGCAGCGAGCCGGCCACCGGGCCGCCCACCGCGGTCAGGTCGTGGGGAGCCGTGATCGCCGCCCATCCGACCCCAAGCGCGGTCAGGGCCAGCGTCGCCCAAAGCAGCACCGCCGGGCGGCGCACCGCGCCCAGCAGCGCCAGCGCCGTCAGCATGATGTAGCACTTCAGCTCGTAGGGGATGGTCGCCAACTGGCTGTTCACCTGGTTGAACGGCGTGCTGGTGAACACACCGGGCAGATAGAAGTGCGGATCGCCCAGGATGTTCAGGAAATAGGCGTGGAACTGCGGGTCGGCGAAATAGGCCAGCACGGGCCGCGTCGTCAGCAGCGGGCCGAGGATCAGGGCCGCGATCAGGGATTCGACCGCGAGCGCCGGAAAGATCCGGATGGCCCGCAGGCCGAGGAACATGCCGATCGTCTTGCTGCGCTCCAGGCTGCTGGCGACCAGGAAGCCGCTGAGGGCGAAGAAGGCCGGCAGCAGCACCGCCATCAGCGGCCGCGCCAGGCTGGAATCGACGGCGGTCTGCACGTCGGAGCCGTAGCAGGTCACCACGCTGTGCCAGCAGAGTATGGAGACGGCCAGGCCCAGACGCAGGTAGTCGAAGCCCGTCGGCCTGCCGCCGGTCTCGGTCATCCGCTGCGCTATCGTCGTCGTCGGCATCGCGCGCCCAATCAGCTCGAGAGCCGCCAGCATGGCGCCCGATGATTAAGACATCGCCGCTGTCGCCGAGGTTCAGTAGGCCACCGCCTGGCCGTCCTTGCGGTGGTCGGAGCCGGCGCGGTAGACGCGCCGCCCGCCCGGGGCGGGCTTGACCAGGATCGCCTGGAAGCCGCCCACGGCGCTGCTGTCCGGCCTGCCCAGGCGGTGGCCCATGGCCGCCAGGTCCTTGCCGACCAGGTCGTAGAGTCCCTGTTCCAGATTGAGCGTGTTGGGGACCTGGCTGTGCCGGAAGCGCGCCATGTCGCTGGCGGTCTGCAGGTTGGCGCCCAGGTCGAAGATGTCCACCAGCACCTGGGCGTGGCCCTGGGCCTGCATGTCGCCGCCCATCAGGAGCACGCTCATCAGCGGCTGATCGCCATCCATCACGAAGCCGGCGGACAAGGTGTTGTAGGGCCTCTTGTGCGGCGCGATCACGTTGGGCGACTTAGGGTCCAGGCTGAAGAGGCTGCCCCGGTTGTGCAGGATGAAGCCATAGCCGGGCACCGTCAGGCCCGACCCGAAACTGTCGAAGTTCGAATTCACCCAGGCCACCATGTTGCCCTGATCGTCGGCGGTCGAGAGCACGATGGTGTCGCCGATCTCCTGGCCAGTTCCGGCCGGTCCCGGAGCCGAGGCGCGGGCCGGATCGACCTTGCCGCACAGCGACTTGGCGTGCGCCTTGGAGAGCAGGCGGTCCACCGGGACCTTCACGAAATCCGGGTCGGCGTTGAAGGCGATCAGGTCGGCGTAGGCCAGCTTCTTGGCCTCGACCATCAGGTGCCAGTACTTCGGGCTGCGGGGTCCCAGGCTGGCGAGCGTCTGGCCCGGCGCCCAGACCGGGACGCAGGCCTCCAGCACGTTCAGCATCTCCAGCGCCGCCCAGGCCTGGGACGGCGGCGGCAGCTCATACATGTCATGGCCGTGATAGGTCGTGTGGGCGGCCTCCACCCACTCGCCCTTGTAGGCGGCCAGGTCGGCCAGCGTCATGGTCCCGCCCACCGCCGTCGACTTGGCCACCAGCGCCCGGGCGATCTCGCCGCGATAGAAGGCCTCCGCGCCGCCCGCCTGCAGCAGGCGCAAGGTCTTGGCGAGGTCGCGGTTGCGATAGACCTGGCCCGCGACCGGCGGTTTGCCGTCGATGTACCAGGCGGCCACGGAGTCCGGATCGAGCTCAGTGCAGCACCTGGTCAGCGGCAGGGCCCTGGGCAGGCGCCAGTCATGGGCGATGCGCTCGGAGACCGGGAAGCCCTCCTCGGCATAGGCCGCGGCGGGGGCCAGCACCTCCTTGAAGGACCGGGTCCCGAACCGCTTCAGGACCGCCTCCCAGCCCCAGACCGCGCCCGGAACCGTCACCGGCAATATGCCGGCCTGCGGCATGCCCGAGCCCGGGCCCCAGTTGGCCGGATCGGCGCGGTAACCCAGCGCCGCGAAATGCTCCGGCGTCGCGCCCGTGGGGGCCATGCCGCTGGCGTTCAGGGTGTAGAGCCGATGCTCCTTGGCGACGTAGACGATGGCGAAGAGGTCGCCGCCGACGCCCACGTTCATCGGCTCGACCACGTTCAGCACGGCCGCCGTCGCCACCGCCGCGTCGATGGCGTTGCCGCCGGACTTCAGGATCTGCAGGCCGGCCTGGGCGGCGAGCGGCTGGCTTGTGGCGACCATTCCGTGCTGGGCGAAGACCTCGGCCCTGGACTGCGCCGCCCAGCCCTCGGTGCGGCTGCCCCGGACCGCCCGGCAGGCCGCCGCAGTCTGCGGGCCGTCGCAGGTGGAGAGCTCCGGCGGCGTCTGGGCCCACGCCATGCCTGCCCCCGACAGGCCAAGGAAGCCCATCGCGAGCGCCGCCGCCAAGCCCATCGTCTTCATGCCTGCCCCCGGGAGAATCCAGCGGGCAGAACCTCCGTCGCCCCCGCCGTTCTGTCCATTAATTAACGTGACGGCCTGGCCGGCCTCGCTTCCCATCCGCCCCGCAACATCCGCTGCGCCGGAGACCTCACCATGCTGAACGCCGCCACCCTGGCCGTCACGGGCCTCCTGGCCCTCGCCGCGCCCGCCGCCCAGCCCGCGCTTCCCGCCTTGCCCGCCATGCCTGCCGCGCCATCGGCCCGCACCTGGGGACCGGAGGAGATTCCGGCGGCGCTCGACTGGTCGATCGGCGCCCGCGATTGGTCCGACGCGAAGCCGGCGCCGGCCGGCACGGTCCAGTTCCAGCTCGGCTACCACTCCGAGCACCATTCCTCCATGTGGGGCCAGGACGTGCCGCTCGCCACGCTCTCGGGCCTGACCGAGGGCCAGCTCGCGGCCGAGGGCCAGCCGGTCTCCTTCGCGATCCGCCGCGACGCGGGCGACTTCCGCTGCAAGGGCGTCGCCGGCCAGGGCAAGGGCCTCGGAACCTGCGTCTACGCCGCCAACCCGGCCTTCGCCGGCGGCCTCGCCCGGCGCGGCGTCGCCGGCGCCCTGGAGCCCTATCAGCAATTCCAGCTCACCATGTCCGACATCGGTTTCGCTTATCTCGACGAGCTGAAACGCGAGGCCTACGCCACGCCGACCGCCGAAGACCTGGTCAGGGCCGGGACCCATGGCGCGGGCCTGAAGCAGCTCCTCGCCATGAACGCCATCGGCTACCGGTTCGGCGACGTGGCGACCTTCGTCCACGCCCGCGACCATGGCGTCTCGCCCAGGTACATCGAGGCGCTGAAGGCCGCCGGCTACACCCGGCTCACCGCCGCCGACCTGGTGCGGCTGCGCGACCATGGGATCAGCGCCGCCTACATCGGCGAGCTCAGGGACGCCGGCTACACGGGCCTCGCGGCCGAGGACCTGGTCCACCTGCGCGACCACGGGGTGAGCGCAAGCTTCGTCGCCGAGCTGCGCGCCATGGGCTACGACCGCGTGGCGCCGGGCGATCTCGCCCGCCTGCGCGACCACGGCGTCAGCGCCGGCTTCATTCGCACCGCCAACCAGAGCGGCGCCCGCCTGACCCCGGAAGACCTGATCCGCCTGCGCGACCGCGGCCCCGTCCGTCCCGATCGCCCAGACCGTCCCGACCGGCCGGATCGCCCGGACCGCAACTAGCCCGCCGGGAAGGTCTGGTTGGTCTGCTCCGTCCAGGGGTTCACGGCCTTGCGCGGCGCGGCGATCAGCAGCCGCCCGCCCAGGCTGGAGCGGCCGATGCCCTGGGCCTCGTAGAGCGCCTCGAAGCTGTCGCCGCCGGCGCCCCTGGCCAGCGCTTTCAGAGCCTCGGGGTTGGCGAGCGCCTCGGCCGCCTGCATCAGGCCGGTGTCGCGGTCGCCGGCGATCACCACGATGCGGTTGCCGGCCGGCCCCTTGAAGGCGGTGACGTAGCCGTAGTCGCGGCGGCTCGCGTCTCCCCCGTTCGAATAGCCGGGGCTGGGGCCGCCTTCCTGGCTGACGTAGGTCTTGTGAGACTGGGAATCGATCAGCTCGTCATAGGTCTCGCCGAACGAAAACCGCGAGCCTGCGAACACCGGGGCGCGCAGCACGCCGAGCCCGGAGAGGTAACCCAGGTAGACGATGTTGTTGCGCTTCAGCATCTCCGCCGTCAGGTCCGAGGCCATCACCACGTGCAGGGCCTCGCTGTGCGCGGCGCCGCGGCTGATGATCGGCACGATGCTCCTGAGCGCGAAAGCCGCGCCCACCGGCAGGTAGTAGAGGTCGAGGTCGCGGTAGCTGCCCTGGGCCTTGGGGTTGTCCATCAGCCAGGCGTCGAGGTCCTCGCGGCTGTTGATGCCGTATTCGCGGACCAGGCGGTTGATCCCCGCCCGCTCGTCGATCTCGCCGAAGATATAGTAGTCGCCGATCACCAGCAGAGTCGGGGTTTCGGCCTTCAGCAGCGACGCCCACGGTGCGCGCGCCTGCACCTGCGCCAAGGTGCGTTCGGTCCCGTGCGTGGCCCAGAAGACGCCCCAGGCGGCGAGGTTGAGCACGGCCATCACGGCTAAGGCGGCCACCGCATAGCGGCTCCAGGGTCGCACAGGGGCCGCGGCGATGGCGTCGCGGGGCCGGGGCTCGGCGACCATCCGGTACTCGCCCTTGGGGATCGCGAGCCGCACCGCCTCGTCGCGGCCGGCGCCGGAATAGAAGTCGTCGAGCTTGCGGCGCAGCCGGTGCACCGCCACCCGCACCGAGGCGTCCTGCGAACCGTCGAAGGCCGAGGTGCGCCCGAAGACCGCGGCCGCCACCTCGAACTCCTTCGGACGGCCGCCCGCGACGGCGCATTCGGCGAGGTAGTCGAACAGTCGGTTCAGCCCGTCGGAACGCCCCAGCGCGTGGCGGGCTCGCAGGCGCGCGGCCAGCACCGCAATCTGGTCAGACTCCCCCTCGCTGTCATCGGCAGACAAACAGTTGTAACCTTCTGTAACCCCCCGGAGACCGTATTTAACCGGACGCCGGAGCGAATGGCAAAGTATGGCTTGCCGCAACAAGTCTGCCGAGGGAACGACCTTGAAGCGCCTGATCACCTTTGCGGCCTGCGCTGCTCTGCTCGCCGCCTGCTCGCCGCAGAAGCCTGCGCCGCCGCCCTCGCTTGCGAAATACAACACCGACGCCTTGGACATGAAGGAGTTCATGGGCCACGTGGTCGATCCGGCCTCCTTCGCCTACTGGAAGGGCTCCGGCACCGAGGAAACCGCCAAGGGCACCAAGGACCTGTCGCCCACCACCGACGAGGGCTGGGAGCAGATGGAAACGGCCGCGGCCGTCCTCATTGAGGCCGGCAACGCCCTGCAGCTGCCGGGCCGTCCGCGGGCGCCGGAAGCGGACTTCGACAAGTTCGCCCAGCAGCTCACCGCCGAGGCGGTTCTCGCCAAGGCCGCGGCCGAGAAGCACGACAAGGCCGCGACCTATGCGGAGGGCGCCAAGGTCTATCTGATCTGCACGGCCTGCCACAAAGAGTACGTGATCGACCCGGGCATCAAGGCCAACGGCCCGGCCCAGGGCAATCCGCTGCCGGAATGGCCCGCCGACATCAAGGCCAAGCAGCAGAAGTTCAAGCCCGCCGCCTAGGCGGCCGCTCGACAGCAAATCCTGGGGGATTTCCGATGATTCTGGCCATGCGCGCTCGCGCAGGGGGAAAACTCGCGCTGCTCGCGACCGCGGCCGTCCTGGCGCTGCGCGTCCAGGCGGCTCGAGCGGCGGACGACGCGGCCCCGCCGGGCCAGGTCAGCGAGGTCGTGGTCACCGCGTCGCGCCAGGACCTCTTGGGGACGGCCGACACCGCGAGCCAGGGCGTAATCACACGCACGGAGGTCGAGCTGCGGCCGATCTTCCGCGTGGGCCAGCTCTATGAGACCGTGCCGGGTCTGGTGGTGACGATCCACTCCGGCGAGGGCAAGGCCAACCAATACCTGCTGCGCGGCTTCAACCTTGACCACGGCACGGACTTCGCGAGCTTCGTCGACAGCATGCCGGTGAACCGGCCGACGAACGCCCATGGCCAGGGCTACTCCGACCAGAACTTCCTGATCCCTCAGGTCGTGGGTGGGCTCGACTACACCAAGGGGCCCTACTACGCCGAGATCGGCGATTTCGGCGCCGTGGGCTCGACCCATGTGAATCTGATCGATGACCTTCCGAACACGGTGTCGGCCACCGTCGGCACGCAACGGGATCAGGAACTCTACGCCGGCGGCACGATGCACCTCGGCGAGGACAGGCGGCTCTGGGTGGCGGGCGCCGCCTCGCATTTCGACGGGCCATGGTCGCCGCCGGAAAATTTCCGCAAGGTCGTGGCGGCCGCGCGGTTGAGCCAGGGCGTGGCCGCCGACGGCTATGCGCTGACGGCGATGTACTACAAGAGCGGCGGCGGCCTGCTCACGGACCAGCCGGCGCGGGCGATCGACGCGGGCGCAATTGGCCGTTTCGGGACGCTGGACCCGACCGATCGCAGCGAGTCCGAGCGGATGAGCCTCTCCGGCCATTTCGCGCGCGGCGGCGACCGCTGGACGCTGAACGTCGATGGCTTCGCGATCCGGTCGCGGATGATCCTTTGGAACGACTTCACCCATTTCCTGTTCGACCCCGTGAACGGCGACCAGGAGCAGCAGGACGAGGCGCGCACGACCCTGGGCCTGAACGCGATCCTGAGCCGCGGCGCCGACATCATGGGGATCGGCGTGGAGGGCCAGGTCGGCTTCCAGGACCGCTACGACGACGTCTTCATCGACCGGCGGCACACCGTGGGCCGCGCCGTCCTCGACTACTGCAACATCGGCCTGCCCGCGTCGCCGACGGCCGGGCAGTTGCCGGCGCCGGCCGACGCGCACACCGATCCGGCCCAGGCGGTGGCGTTCCGCGCCCTTGGCGGCGCCTGCACCTCGGACACCGCGCGCCTGAACGACCTCGGTCTCTTCGGCGAGGTCACGGTCCACTGGACCGACTGGCTGCGGATGACGGCGGGCCTGCGCGAGGAGGTCTACAACGCCCACGACCGCAGCCTGACGACCGGCTTCTCCGGGGCGACGTCGCAGACGCTGCTGCAGCCGAAAGGCAGCATCGCGGTCGGTCCTTTCTACAAGACCGAACTCTACGTCAGCGCCGGGCGCGGCTTCCACTCCGAGGATGTGCGCGGCGTGTTCGGCACGGTGCCCGGCGAGGGCCAGCCGGGCCTCCTGGGCCGCACCCCCCTGCTGGCGCCGGCTGAGGGCTTCGAGGTCGGAATGCGCACCGACCTCATCCCGAAGACCCAGGTGCAGGTGGCGGTGTTCCGCGAAGACTTCCAGTCCGAGCAGCGCTACGTGGCCGACGAGGGCGAAGACACCGCCAGCGCCCCCAGCCGCCGGCAGGGGATCGAGGTGTCGGCGCAGTTTCGGCCGCTCCCGTGGCTGGAGTTCAACACCGACCTGGCGTTTTCGCAGGCGCACTACCGCGCCTCGGCCGCGACGCTTGCGCTGTTCCAGCTCGACGGCACGTCCATCGCCAACGCGCCCAGCTTCATCGGCTCGTTCGGCGTTCTGGTGAACAACGCGGGCCCGTGGTTCGGCGGGCTGCAGTGGCGCAAGCTCGGCGCCTATCCGATCAGCGACGGCGACGCGAACCCGCAGGACAAGGGCTATAGCGAGATCAATCTGAACATCGGCTATACGATCAACGACCGGCTGAAGGCGGAACTGCAGGTCTTCAATCTGGCCGACAGCCACTTGAACAGCTCGGCTTACTTCTATCAGACGCGCGTTGCGCCCGGCGGGCCGACGCCGAACTGCGAGATCACCCGGGAGTCGACGTGCTACCAGATCCACCCGGAAGAGCCGCGCTCGGCGCGCTTCGCCCTGACCTACGCCTTCTAGGGCCGCTCCGATCCCTCGGAAATTGACATGACCTCCGCATCCTGCGACCCACGCGGTCATGGCCGGGTCCAAAAGAGCGACGTCATCGCGGGCGAACCGCCCCTGGATGTTGCTGCTGTTGCTGGCCGCGCTGCTGCTTCGGGCCGCGACGCCGCCCGGCTGGATGCCCAACCCGCAGGGCGTGCTCGGCGCGCCCCTGGTCATCTGCACGGCCGACGGCAGCCATCTCGTCCAGCTCGACCGCCAAGGCCACGCCACCAAACCCGAGCCCGCCAAGCCGCAGTCGGCCCAGCGCCACGACCTCTGCGCCTTCGCCGGCCATCAGGCCGCGCCGGCCTTCGAAATCGCCCTGGCCTCGGGCAAGTCTGCTTTCGTCAGTCTGACCGCAGCGCCGGTCGCGACCCAGGCTTCGCCAGCGGCCGTCCCGCGCTACCGCGAACAGGCGCCACGAGCGCCCCCGACCTTCGTCTGAGCCTACCCTCTCGCCCGTCCGGCGGCGGCCTGAGCAGGCCCGCGCGCCGCGGCGCAGGAATCCTCAGATCCTCCGGAGCGCCCATGCGCAACGCCACCCTCCTGGGATGCTCGGCCGGCCTCGCCGCCGCGCTCAGCGCCTATGCCCAACCTGCCTGCGCCCACGCCGTGGTCGGCGACCGCTTCTTCCCCGCGACGATCGCCACCGACGACCCGGGCGTCGCCGACGAGCTCTCGCTCCCGACCGTCTCGTCCTTCAAAACCGGCGACGATCCCGCCGCCCGCGAGCTCGACGTCTCCGGGGAATATTCCAAGCGGCTGACCAGCCGGCTGGGCGTGTCGTTCGGCGAGACCTGGACCCGGCTCAGGACCCCCGGCGCCGGCAAGGTCCAGGGCTTCCAGAACCTCGAGACCACGGTGAAATACCAGTTCGTCGCCAGCCCCGAGCACGAAGCCATCCTGGCCGTGGGGCTCAGCGCCGAATGGGCGCGGACCGGCGCCGATCAGGTGGGCGCCGAGCATCACTCGACGTTCACGCCGACCTTCTATTTCGGCAAGGGCGCGGGCGAGCTTCCCGACGGCCTGGCCTGGGCGCGCCCCTTCGCGGTGACGGGCCTGGTCGGCTACGCCCTGCCCAGCCGCGCGCACGACGGGCCGGACGCCAACGCCAGGGTTCTGCGCTATGGCCTGGCGCTGGAATACAGCTTTCCGTACCTGTCCTCGCACGTGAAGGACTATGGTCTTCCGGACTTCGTGAACCACCTGACGCCCGTCGTGGAGGCCGCCTTCGAGACCCCCGTCGCCAACACCTCCGGCGCCCGGACGACCGGGACGGTCAATCCCGGCCTGATCTGGTCGGGGCGACGGTTCCAGCTCGGCGCGGAAGCGACCTTGCCGATCAACCGCCAGAGCGGTCGTGGCGCGGGGTTCGTCGTGCAGGCGCATTTCTTCCTCGACGACCTGTTCCCCAGGTCGATCGGCAAGCCCATCTGGTAGGAGACTTTTCATGCGTAAGATATTTCTGATCGCCGCCGGCGTTGTGCTCATCGCGGCCGGACAGGCCCAGGCCCACGCGCGGCTCATCCAGGCGACGCCCAAGGTCGGGACCACCGTCGCCGCCCCCAAGGCGCTCACCCTGCGCTACAGCGAAGAGCTCGTGCCGGCCGCCTCGAGCGTGAAGGTCGCGGGCCCCTCGGGCGCCGCGGTCGCCAGCGGCCCGATGGCGCTGGACAAGACCAGGAAGGTCGTCACCGTGCCCCTGACCGGCGCGCTCGCCGCCGGCGCCTACAGGGTCACCTGGCACATGAAGACCGAGGACGGCCACGAGACTGACGGGACCTTCGGCTTCACCGTCAAATAGGCGGAAGGCTTCGCGGGATAGGCGGAGCCTTGGCGCGGCTGTGGCGTTAGGCTCGGGAATTCACGGGACCGGATTTCCATGAGTGACCCTGCGCCGCCGAAGATCCGCCCCAGGCCACATCGGGGCGTCAAGCAGCCGGAGCGGCCGCCGCTGCTGCAGGTGCTGGGCCCGGGTCTGATCACCGGCGCCTCCGACGACGACCCCTCGGGCATCGCGACCTATTCCCAGGCCGGCGCCCAGTTCGGCTTCGGCCTCTCCTGGGTCCTGCTGTTCTCCTGGCCGCTTATGTGCGCCATCCAGGAGATCAGCGCGCGGATCGGGCGGGTCACCGGCCGCGGCATCGCCGGCAACCTGAAGCGGCACTACCCGGCGCCGGTGGTCTATTCGATCGTGACCCTGCTGGTGGTGGCCAATGTCATCAACCTGGGCGCGGACCTGGGCGCCATGGGCGCGGCCCTGAAGCTGCTGATCGGCGGACCACAGCTCGTCTACGCCGCGATCTTCGGGCTGGGCACCGTGCTGCTGGAGGTCTTCTCCCGCTACTCCCGCTATGTCTCGATCCTGAAGTGGCTGACGCTGTCGCTGTTCGCCTATGTGGGCGTGGTCTTCATCGTCCATACGCCTTGGGGCGAGGTGGCCAGGAGCCTGGTGATCCCGCAGATCAGCTTCACGCCGGCCTACATGACCGTGGTCGTGGCGCTGCTGGGCACGACCATCAGCCCCTACCTGTTCTTCTGGCAGGCGGAGGAGGAGGTCGAGGAGGTCAAGGAACGCACCGACGCCAAGCCGCTGGAACGCGCGCCCGAGCAGGCGCCGGCCGAGCTCAGCCGCATCCGCCTGGACACCTACGTCGGCATGGGTTTCTCCAATGCCGTGGCCCTGTTCATCGTCCTGACCACCGCGGCGACGCTGCACGCCCACGGGATCACCGACATCCAGACCTCATCCCAGGCCGCCGAGGCCCTGCGTCCCATCGCCGGGCGCTTCGCCTTCACCGTTTTCGCCATCGGCATCATCGGCACGGGCCTCCTGGCTCTGCCGGTCCTGGCCGGCTCGTCGGCCTATGCGCTGGGCGAGACCTTCGGCTGGCACGTGGGCCTGGCCCGCAAGCCGCGCCGCGCCAAGGCCTTTTACTGGACCATCGCCGTCGCCACGGCGCTGGGCGTGCTGCTCAACTACAGCCCCATCGATCCGATCAAGGCGCTGTTCTGGAGCGCGGTGATCAACGGTGTCGTCGCCGTGCCGGTCATGGTCCTGATGATGCACCTCTCCAGCCACAAGACCGCCATGGGCGGCTTCCAGCTCGGCCGCGGCCTGAAGACCGTGGGCTGGCTCGCCACCGCCGTCATGGCCGCCGCCGCGGTGGGTCTCATCGCGACCTGGGGGAAGTAGGCCCATCCGCTCGTCCCGGCGAAGGCCGGGATCCAGATCCCATGGCTTGGTGGCGGGTTGGTCGTGCTCCGAGCCGGCGGAGCCCACATCTGAGTCTTTCCATCTGGGTCCCGGCCTTCGCCGGGATGAGCGGTATTGAACTTACCGCTGCAGGTGAAGCCGCAGCGACACCACGTTCACCGGCCCGCGGTCGCGGTTGTAGGCCGGATGTTCGACGAGTTGGTCGTCGAGGCTGAGCGTCATGTCCCTGGCCAGCGACAGGCTGTAGTAGGCCTCGACGATGTCCTCCGGTCCCGGATGCGGCAGCCGCCCATCGCCCACCAGAATGCCGAGACCGCCCGCATCGAGGTAACGATGGCCGGCCCCTGAGAGCTGATTGACGACGAAGGCGGCGGCGGCGGTGTCGTCTTTGCGTCCCCAGCGCGCGCCGGTGACCGACACGCCGGCCTGGGCCGTGCGGTCGATGTCGGTGTATTCGTAGGACTCGTAGGTCCCGTCGGACCCTCCCAGGCGAGCGAACACCCCGACCCCGTCGGCCACCTCCTGCTCCAGATTAAGGTAGACGCCCGGACGGCTGCGGTAGTGACGCACCAGCGCGGTGTCCGCGGGCCGGCCCGTCGCCAGCGCCAGGTCCGCCGCGTCGTCGTAGCGACCCATCCTCCCGCGTGTGAGGAAGCCCGCCAGCCGGATCGCTCCGGGCCGTCCGCCAAGGGTCAGCCGACGCTCGGCCTCGCCGACCAGTTGGAACTGGCTGAGGTCCGAGGTCAGGGTCGCGTTGTTCGGCACGACGGATAGGTCGAAGGCGCCCACCCGCCAGGTCCAGTCGCCGCGATACCACTCCGCCGCGGTCCCGTAGGTGTAACCCCAGGCGTCGGCGGCGTAGTCGAAGCTTCCGGCGGTGATCAGGCTCCAGTTGAGGAAGTCATGGCGTGGGTCGTGGGCGTACCTGTTGGTGTCGAAGATGTCGGTGACGTTGAGCTTGCCGGCGGTGAACACCAGCCGGTCCCTGGTCCGGTGGGCGGCCAGCTGATTGAGATCGGCGTCCTGGTCGTCGGCCTCGCCCCCCAGGTCGAAGGTCTGGCGGATGAACAGCCGGGCGATCCGCGCATAAGGATGCGCGCGGCCCACCTTCGCCCCGTCGCCGTTCACGTATCCGGCCGCGCCCAGCGTGTTGCTCGGCGCATAGCCCTCGTACATCTCCAGGTCTCCCCAAACCTCGCCGCCCGCCCATGGCTTCACGCCGGCGTAGAGGGTGGCGTCCACTGTGTTGCCGCTGGTCGCCTGCGGCCGAAAGCTGTTGGGGCCTTGGAAGGGGCTGTGGAAGGCCGGATAGTATTGCAGGATATCGGTGGCCTGCAGGTGGAGCGCCCAGGCCTCCGGAGCCACCGCCGCCTTGCCGTCCGGGTTCGCCTGCTGCGGCTGGGCGTCCTGCGCCCGCGCCGGGACGAGCGGGCTCAAGGCAAGGGCGGCGGACAATGCGGCGCAAGCCATCGGGTTTCGTTTCATGATCGCAGTCCCAATCCAGCCCAGCGCCGCGCGCCATCGCGCAAGGAGCGCGCGAACCTCGCCCAGGTAGCAGACCGTTGTGGCGGCGCCGTGAAATCGAGGGCGCCGCCAAATGGATTCACGCCGCGCTCGCCCGCCGGAACGCCTCGTTGGCGTGGCGCCAGGAGAGGACCTTCATCACCGCGTCCACATAGGCGGCGGCCTTGGCGCCGTAGTCCATGTGGTAGGCGTGCTCGTACATGTCGAGCGCCAGCAGCGGCGCGCCGCCCGCCAGGTTCATGGTGTGGTCGGCCGCCCAGGTGTTCACCAGCCGACGATCATGGGGGCTGTAGGCCAGGATCACCCAGCCCGAACCGCCGCCCAGCGCCTTGCCCATGCCGGAGAACTCCGCGGCCCAACGGTCGTGGCTGCCGAAGTCCCGCTCCACCGCCTGGGCCAGGCCCGTGCTCGGCGCCGCGGCTGCGCCGAGGCCCGCGAAATAGACTTCGTGCAGGATCATGGAGTTCCAGGCGAGCAGCTCCTCGCGCTTCAGTCCATTGACCAAGAAGCCCTGCGCGGACGTCGGGTCGAGCTTGCCGAACTCCGCGCGGATGACGCCCAGCCGTTTCACGGCGCCCACATAGTTGTTGTCATGGTGGCTCACCAGCAGCTTCTCGGAGAGCCCGGCCACCGCCTTGGGATCGAAGGGCAGGGGCTGCGGGTTGAAACCCCCCGCCGCGGCTGGCGGCGCGGATTGCGCCGCGGCCGTCGTGGCGGCGACGGCGCCGGCGAGCGCAACTCCGCCCAACAGCATGCGGCGGTCGAGGGTCGGTTCAGACATGGGAAGTCTCCATCCTTGGGGGTCAGGTTAGGAAGCGTTGCGGCGTCTCGTCCTGGCCATCGCGAGCCGCTTGAGGGTGGTCTCGGCCAACGCCTCGGGCGCCTCGTCCGGGATCGGAAAGACCGAACTGACATTGATCTCGCAAAGCACGTAGCTGTCATCCCCCTCCGGGGTCCTGGGCCCCAGCAGCAGGTCGGCGTCCCAGATCACCGGCAGGTCGTCCGGGGCGATCGCGAGCAACCGTGAAAGGCCTGGCGTCCAATCCTGTTCCATCAGGGCCCGCAGGCGCTGGAACCGCGGGTCCGCCGGCCCGGAGTAGAGCCTTGGCCCGGCCGGCCCCGCCTCCGGCGGCGCGAGCGCGCGCACCAGCTGGTGGCCGAAGCCCACGACGCGATCGCCCGCCATGTAGCAGCGGACCATGCCCTCCAGGTGGCGCGGCTGGAACGGCTGGTCGACCAGGCCGCCCCCGCCTCCCGGATTGGCGGCCTCGAAGTCCGCCGCCCGCTCAGTCATGAAGTCCGCCAGCGCCAGGGTGCGCGGCGCGCTCCCGCCCTTCGCCTCCCGGACAGCGACGTCGGCGCCGCCCGCGCCCTCCACCTTCCAGACCCCGATGCCGCCATTGCCGCGGTTCTGTTTCAGCACCCTGGCGCCGCCAGCCAAGCGCGCGGGGAAAGCCCGCGTGAACGCCGCATGGGTGTCATAGCGATGGGTGTCGCTTCCCCATCCGAGCTCGCGGGTTGTGTAGAGCACGTCCTTCACGCCCATCCTGGCCGTCACGTCGGGGTGCGTACTGACGAGGATGTCGCTCGCGGCGACCTCCCGCAGCAGGTCGTCCAGCATCCCGCGTCGCGCGCCGCTCGCCGTCGAGATCGGGTCGACCCAGACCAGCACCCCGTCCATGCCCATGAGCTGCGCGCGCACCTCGCCGGCGAGCTCTTCCGACCAGACCGCCGGCCCGGCGGCGATCCCCTGCCGCGCCAGGGCCTCGAAGATCGCCTTCAGCCGGCTGGTCTCGCCGCGCGCCTCGGCCCGGGCCTGGGCGTCGCCGCGCCAGACGACCGCGACCTTGAACGGACTGGAGTTGGGTTCCGACATATCGCGCTCCCTCCCGGCCCTCGGCCGGATCAACAGGAGCGGGTCTTGGACGGCGCACCGTCTTGGTCCGGGCGCCCGCGTCGGCCCGGATGCCCGCAGACTAGACGCTTGGCCGCACGGTTCAAGCCGCTAGGGCTTAGCCAGGAGCCATTTGCAGAGGCCGGCCGCCGCCATGGCTCCGGCCAGTTGCGCCGCGATAAAGGCCGGCGCCGAGCTGGGCGCGATGCCGGCGAAGGTGTCCGACAGGCTGCGGGCCAGCGTCACCGCCGGGTTGGCGAAGGAGGTCGAGGCGGTGAACCAGTAGGCCGCGGCGATATAGAGCCCGACCGCCGCGGGCGTCGCCTGAGGCCGGAACCGCAGGGTCCCGAGGATGGTCAGGATCAGGCCGAAGGTCGCCACGAACTCCGAAAAAGCCTGGGCCGGGCCGTCGCGGAGCCTGGTCGAGACCTGCCAGATCGGCTCGGCGAACATGGCGTGCGCCGCCCACACGCCCAGCACCCCGCCCGCGATCTGCGCCGCCACATAGGCGGCCGCCACGCCCGCGCCGAGCTCGCGGCGGATCGCAAAGACCAGGGTCACGGCCGGGTTGAAGTGCGCGCCGGAGACCGGCCCGAAGACGGTGATGAGCACCACCAGCCCCGCCCCGGTGGCGAGCGTGTTGGCGAGCAGGGCCATGGCCTGATTACCGCCGGACAGCCGCTCGCCCATGATCCCGGAGCCCACCACCACCGCGAGCAGCAGGGCCGCGCCCAGCGCCTCGGCGGCGACGCGGCGGGCGAGGCCAAAATCCCCGAGCGGCGGCTCGAGGCTCGCGTCGGCGGTCATGCCCGTTCCGGCGCGTCGCGCGCGGCGCCGATGCGGTGCAGCCGTTCCTGCAGCGCCATCCGGTCGAGGGAGGTCATCGGCAGATTGACGAACAGGCCGATGCGGTTGCTGAGCTGGCGGTAGGCCTCGGCGAAGGCGACGCCGATCTCGGCCTCCGACCCCTGGACCGCGGCCGGGTCGGGGATGCCCCAGTGCGCGGTCATCGGCTGGCCCGGCCAGATCGGGCAGACTTCGCCCGCGGCGTTGTCGCAGACGGTGAAGACGAAGTTGAGCTCAGGGGCCTGCGGATTGCGGTCGCGGGAGAACTCTTCCCAGGGCTTGGAGCGCAGGCCCTGGACCCCGTGGTTCAGCTTGGCGAGCAGGGCGAGCGCGTGGGGATTGACCTTGCCGGTCGGCATGGAGCCCGCCGAATAGGCCTTGAACCGGCCCATGCCCACGCGGTTCAGGATCGCCTCGGCCATGATCGAGCGGGCCGAATTGCCGGTGCACAGGAAGAGCACATTGAACAGCCTGCGGTCGGTGTCGGCCATGTCCGCCTCCCTCGTCAGCTGGCGACGGCTTCGGCGACGCGGCAGCGGCTCACCACCTCGGCCAGCGGCGCGCAGATCGCCGCGCTCCCGGCGCAGCAGTCCTCCATCAGGAAGGCCAAGAGCTCGCGCATCCTGTCGTAGGCCGCCGCGTAGATGATCGAGCGGCCATGGCGCCGCGAGGTGGCCAGGCCCGCGACGCTGAGGATGTTCAGGTTCGACGAGAGCGTGTTGGGCAGGACGCCGGTGAGCCTGGCGATCTCACCGGCCGCAAGGCCGGCCGGGCCGGCCTTCACCAGTAGCCGGAAGATCTCCAGTCGGCCTTCGTGAGCCAGGGCGGAGAGGGCTGTGACCGCGGGAATCGTTTCCATAATTCGGCAATACCCGAAATTTACGACGAAGGCGTGACGCGGCGCGGCCCCGCCCTCAGGCGGCGCAGCCGCAGGCGCTGGCCGTCACGGCCGCCGCCGGCGCGTCCTCGCCGTACTGGGTGGCCTCGCCGAAGGTGTAGAAGCTTTCCCAGCGCACGCCGGCCGGGTCGGTGACCCAGCTCTTGTCGCCGCGGGCGTAGCAGCAGGTGGTGGCCTCCTGCTCGAAGGTCGCCGCGCCAGCGGCCTTCAGGCGTCCGGAGATCCCGTCGAGCTCGGCGCGGGTGTCCACCTGGACGCCCACGTGATCGAGGCCCACCGCGCCGCCGCGCTTGGAGATGGCGAAGTTCACCTTGGGATCGTCCAGCATCCACTTGGCGTAGTCGTCCTTCACGACGCTGGGCTGCGCCCCGAACAGGGTCGCGTAGAAGCCGATGGACTGGGCGAGGTCAGGCACGCTCACGTGTAGATGCAGACGCTTCATGGTGGTCTCCGCTGATGGCAAGTGTGATACGATACTTCCAGAAATATAGAATTGTCAAGCGGACCTTTTCCACCCCCGGCCCGTCGCGGAACCGGGCCTAGCCGCCGACCTGCGGACAGGCGTCGATGATGTGCTCCACCGCCTCGCGCGGCTGGCCGGCGAGGAGCCTGGTCTGGCGCTCGATGCGCGTCTGGACCCGGGCGCGCGCGGCCTTCGCTGGCCGATAGCGCGCGCGGGCCGCTGCGGCGTAGTCATTGGCCACGTCGGAGACCTGGGCGGTCATCGACGCCGGGCGATCCGGGTCGGCGATCCGCGCATTGGCCTGATAGGCCGCCGCGCAGTCGGCGTAGACCGTCCAGGCGGGCTCTTTGGCGGCGGTCACGCCCGCCTGGGGCCAGGCCAATGCGGCCACGACGGCGAGGGCGATGGGCCTCACGAAGCGGCTACTTCGGCGCCTTGCCGGCGTCTCTCAGGTCCTTGTCGATGTCGTGCTTGTAGAGGCTGTCCTTGGGCCGCTGGATATAGCGGCCGTGGCACTGGAAGCAGGCGTCGTACATGGCGCTGCCGGCGTCGTTGGTCTTGTCGTGGTCGTGGGCGGTGGCCGCGGACATGCCGGCGATCCCGGCGGCGTTCAGCGCAGCGGCGTACTTCATCCAGGGCCCGTTCGGGTCGCGGGCCCGCCCGTCCATCATCAGCAAGTTCCCCGCCTCGGCGATGGTGGCGGCGGTGTCGATATTGATGTTCCAGTCGGCCTGCGACGTCGGGATGCGGTCGTTGGCGCCCTTCTCGTCGTCCACCTCGCCGGAGTGGGCCCAGTAGGTCTCGGCCGCCGGATTGACGATGTGGCGCATCACATCCTTCACCGAGAGCAGCGTCGCCTTCGGCAGGGGCTTTGGGGCGGCCGGCGCGGGGGCGGGCGCGGGTTTGGCCGCCGGGGTCTGGGCCAGGGCGGGCACGCTCAGGGCGAGGGCGGCGGCGATCAGGATCGGAATATGGCGCATCGGGGAGTCCTACTCTCGACACACCTTAGCTGTGTTGCTGGTTTGAAAAACCCCTGTGCGGCGGCGACGCTCCGCCCTTAATCCGGGACGTGGGTGGCGATCGGCGCGTTGCGGTCGGGGGCCGGCGGCGGAACGAAGGGCGCGGGCGCGGGCGCGGGCGTCTGCTGCGGCTCCGCGGCGCCGACGAGGCTGGCGATCGGCCGGGGCTGCGGGAGCAGCAGCGACGTCGAGACAGGCTCGGAGGCGGGGGGCTGAATCCGGATCGGAGGCGCAACGCTCAGTCCGCCCCCGCCGGGGATGGTCCGCGAGGCGAGGGCGGCTCGAGGCGCAGGCGCTGCGGGGACAGTGGCGGCGACGGCCAGCCTGGAGGCGGGACGGGGCGCGGCGGCCGGGGGCGCGACGGCCTGCGCGACGGGGGGCGAGGCCGGTGCGGTTTCGCCCACCAGATCTCCGACCGCGAGCGCCGCGCGGGGCGGGGCGGGCGCCGTGGCGGGGAGCCTCGCGGCCGGCCGCGCGCCGATCAGCAGGAAGACGGCGGCCATGCCTCCCGCGCCCACCGCCGCGGCCGCGATCAATGGGGTCAGGCGCAGCTGCGGCCGGGACGGGCGGGCGGGCCGCACGCCGATCGGGGCGGCGATCGGCAGAGGCCGCAGCTGCGGCTGGGCCGCCGGTTCGGGGGCGGGCTCGGGGATCGCCAGCTCAGCCTCGGCCGCCACGGCGATCACCTCCGCCTCGGCCACGGTGGGCGTGGGCCCCGGCGCGGGTGTGGGCAGGGCCGGCGGCGGGCGCCTGGGCAGGACGCCGACGCTGAGCGGCGTCTGCGGCATCTTGGGCCAGAAGGTCGGGCGGTTGTACGGATTGGTGTCGTCGTTGCGGAAGGGCGTCATGTCGGGTCCCCGCGGGACCGCGAGACTCCGGCCCGACTTCGGCGCTTCTGTGACGAGATCCTCACCAGATAAAGGGGATCAGCCGCTTGGTGCGGCTCATGTAGGCGCGATAGGGCTCGCCGATCCCTTCGGCCAGCGCCCGCTCCTCGACCCTCATGCGGATCAGGTAGCCCGCGAGCGTCGTGGCGCCGATGACCAATGGCGCCAGGCCAAAACGCAGCGAGAGCCCGATCCCGACGCCGGTCAGAAGGCCGCCGGAATAGGACGGGTGGCGCAGCAGCCGGTAGGGCCCGGTCTCCACCACCTTCTGGTCCGGCGACACCATGACCACATAGGTGAAATAGCGGCCGAGCGTGGCGACGCTCCAGACCCGTAGCGCCATGCCCGCGAGCGCCGCCGCCGCGCCCGTCCAGAGCGCCCATTCGCCGAGCGGCCAGATCGCCCGATCAAGGCTCCAGAGGCTGAAGGTGATCCAGTAGCCGGCGCCGATCGCGGCGATGGCCGCGAAGAAGCTGCCCCGGTCGCGGTTCTGGGCGTCGCCGCGCCGCAGGCGGCTGGCGTAGACCTCCATGCCCGCCATCAGGACCACCAGCCCATAGGGGATCAGCCGGTGCAGCGGCGCCACGACCGGCCCTACGTCTTCGGCGGAGCCGTGTAGAGCTCGATATTGTTGCCCTCGGGGTCATGGATGAAATAGGCCGCGTTCGGGATCACCTCGCGGTTGTCGACCCCTTGGGTCTTCAGCCAGTCGGCCAGGCCCTTGGCGTTGGGCACGGCCAGGATGATGCGGCCATAGGCGTTGGGGCCCGGCGGACGCTGCGGCGACAGCAGGAGCGCGATGATCGCCCGGCCTTCGCCGTCGCCGAAGCCCATGATGTATTCGTAGGGCTTGTCGGCCCGCTTGATGGTGTTGACGAGCACCATCCCGAGCTTGTCGGCGTACCAGGCCTTCTGTCCTTCCAGGTCCAGGACGTTCAGCCCCGAGCCATCCACGTGGGTCGGCTTCAGATTGGCCGGCGGCCCGGCCGCCCGCGCCGCGCCCGCGCTGAGGGACCCCACGCTCAAGGTCAGGGCCGCGGCCAGGGCGGTCAGGCTTGCGATCTTCATGGTGTCCCCCTCGTTTGGTTGGCGTCATCCTCGCCAGTTCCGCGGGCATGGCAAGCCGGCCATGCAAGACCACGGTCGCGCCGGCCCTAGCTGTCCAGCTTCTCGTCGGCGTCGGACATGATGCGTTGGTAGACGGCGCTGGCCATGCCGCGCACGGTCTTGGACGCGGTGCCGAGCGCGACCTCGCCCACCAGGCTCACCCCCTCGGAGGCCAACTGGTCCAGCTCGTCGGCGACTTCCGAGAGCTTCTGGTAGACGGCGATGTCGGTCACCCCGGGCATGGGTCATTCCTACAGGCCCCCGGTCATTCCGCCAACGGCTTGGCGACGCCGCGCCTTTGCGAAAGACTGCGGCGCATGTCGCCCGAAGACCGCCATGGCTGAGCAACCGAGCGTGATCCGCACCCAGTTCGTGCTGGCGGTCCCGAGCCTCGCGGAGGCCGAGGCCTACTGGTGCGGCGTGCTGGGGTTCGCGCGGCGCGAGAGCCCGCCGGGCTGGCTGTTCCTGGCGCTCGACGGCCATGGCGTCATGCTCGGCGAGTGCGCCGACGATCTCGCGCCCGCCGCCCTCGGCTCGCACAGCTACTTCGGCTACTTCGAGCTCGCCGATGTCGACGCCTACGCCGAGGCGATCGCCGCGCGCGGCGCGATCGTGCTGTCGTCCCTGGCCGACAGGCCCTGGGGGATGCGCGAGATCGCCGTCGCCACCCCGGCCGGCCACCGCATGATGTTCGCGGGCCGGCTGGCGTAGGGCGAGGGGTCGCCGGCCCCGGTTTCAGCTCTCGCTAACCAGGAAAATTCACCCTGAATTGACGGGCGCGGCCCTAGAGAAGGACGATGATCGCCAATTCGGCCGCCCCCTCATCCGGGACGCCGCCTTTCTGACGGAAGTCCGACACGTGTTTCCGACGCCTTCCCTGTGGATGATGCGGCTGGCGTCCGCGCTGGTGGTGCTGGTCTGCGCGTTGGTGCTGGTCTCGCCGCTGTCGCTCCGCGCCGCGATCCTTCCGGACAGCATCCCGGTCCACATGTTCACCTTCTACGGCGTCACCGCCGGGGCCTACGGGATCTTGCCCTTCGTACGCCGCGGCGACATCGCCATGGTGGCCATGTGGGTGGTGCTGGGCGTCGGCGTCACGCCGTGCTTCCTCGGCCAGGAGATCTCGGCGCCGCACATGTTCGCCGACATGGCCGGCGTCCTGATGGGGTCGGCGCCCATCTACATCGCCCGCTTCCGCCAGATCGCCCAGGGCGACGTGCGGTCCCACCGCCGCCGTGAGTCCGAAGACGGCGCCTCGTCAATTCCGCTCATCCCGGCGAAGGCCGGGACCCAGACGGAAATTACAGCGGCGGGCGCTATGGGCGCAGAGCCGGGCCAGGCCGCCACCCAGCTTTGAGATCTGGGTCCCGGCTTTCGCCGGGATGAGCGGCTCTATTTATTTCAGACCCTGCAGCCAGGTAATCACCAGCGCCTCGAGCGCGAGCCGTTTGCCGCTCCAGCTGTGATCGGTGGCCTCGTGATGCAGGCTCACCTGGCGTCCCCCGTCCGCCTTGATCGCCTTCACCAGCTTTTCCGCATTGGCCGCCAGGCCGTCGTCCGACGTCAGCACCAGGAGCGGCTTGGTCGAGAGTCCCTTGACCACCTCGGCGTTGAACGACAGGCGCGGCGAAAAGGCGATGATCTCGTCGGCCATTTTCTCCGGCGTGGTCGACGACAGGGTCTCCATGTCCTCCGACATCGACTTGACGATCGCCGGCCTGGCCGCGGAGGTGGCCCCGCGCCCGCCCATGTCCGCCGCCGAGATCATGATGGCGCCGGCGAGGCCCGTGTCCTGCGCGGCGGTGAGCGCCGTCACCCAGCCGCCCATGCTGTGGCCGCCGATGACCAGCTTCTTCGGGTCGATCCTCAGGGGCGTGGCGTTGGCCGGATCGCGCACGAAGGCCAGCACGGCGCGCGCGTCGGCCAGGTTGCCCTCGAAGCTGAAGGTCCCGGGACTGCCCCAGGAGCCGCGATAGTTGAAGGTGACGACGTTCCAGCCGGCGCGGCGCACCGCCTGGGCCAGGTCCAGGTTCTTCTCGTTGCCCGGCAGTCCATGCAGCAGGACCAGCGTCGGGTGCGGGCCGGCGCCTGCGGCCAGATAGGCCACGCCATTGATCTTCACCCCGCCGCTCGGGATATGCAGCACCTCCATCCGGGGCGGGTGGGCCGCGTCGGCCGGCGGATCGGTGAAGATCGCCGCCGGCATGGCCGGATGGCCGACCGCCTTGGCCGACGCCATCTGCGGCGAGGCGGCGAGCGCCAGGACGGCGGCCAGCAGGATCACACGCTTCATGGGACTCTCCAGGTCATTCAGGTCGCGACTTGCGGCTCAACCGGCCCGGGCGTGGCCGCGCCGCTCCGTGGCCCCGGCGGCCAGGTGGTTCAAGAGCGCCCGCAGCCGCGCCGGATGCAAGGGTTTGTGGATGATCGGCACGCCCGCCGCGTCGGCGGCGGCCAGCACCTCGGGTCCCATGTCCCCGGTGACCAGGCAGAAGCTCCTGGGCGCGCCGGCCAGCCCCGCCAGCCGCGCGATGACCCCCAGGCCGTTGACATCGCCCGGCAGGCGATAGTCGGCCAGGCAGATGTCGAACCTCGCGCCGCCCGCATCCTTCAACTGTTCGGCGATCAGCGCCTCGGCCGCGGCCAGGTCCGGCACGGCCGCGGCCTCCACGCCCCATCGCCGCAGCAGCAAGCCCGCGCCCTCGCGCACCATGGCGTCGTCGTCGACCAGCAGCAGCCGCATGCCCTGCATCAGGTCGGGCGCCGTGGCGGTCTTGGGAACCTTCGCCGGCTCCGCGCCGGGGAGCGACAGGCTGAACCGCGACCCGCGCCCCTCCACCGAGGAGATCTCGATGCGGCTTTCCAGGATCGCCGCCAGGCGCTGCGCGATGGCCAGGCCCAGCCCCAGGCCCTTGCTCCGGTCGCGCTCCGGATTTCCGATCTGCACGAACTCGTCGAAGATCCGCCCCTGGTCGGCGCGCGCGATGCCGACGCCGGTGTCGCTGACCTCGATGGAGACGCGGCCCTGCCGCCGGCGCGCCGCCACCAATATGCCGCCGGTGCGGGTGTAGCGGAGCGCATTGGTCACCAGGTTCACGCAGATCTGCTCGGTGAGCGCGGCGTCCGAGTCGATCCAATGGTCCGTGTCGCGGAACCGCAGGTCCAGCCCCTGCTGCTCGGCCACCGGGTCGAAATAGCCGGCCAGCCGGTCGAACAGGTCCTGGCAGGAGATCGGCTCGCGATGGCTCTGCACGACGCCGGCCTCCAGCCGCGAGATGTCCAGGAGGCCGTTGAACAGCTTCTCCATGGCCGCGACATTGGCCTGGATGCGGCTGGCCACGTCCTTGGCCTCGTCGTCCAGCGCCAGCGACTGCAGGGAGCCGGAGAATAGCGACAGCGCATGCAGCGGC
This sequence comes from Phenylobacterium sp., assembly GCA_003136395.1. Lineage (GTDB taxonomy): Bacteria > Pseudomonadota > Alphaproteobacteria > Caulobacterales > Caulobacteraceae > Phenylobacterium. The sequence goes on along the minus strand of PLEH01000120.1, from coordinate 3,113 downwards.
TGGCGCAGATCGTGGCTGGCGGCGGCCAGCAGCTGCGACTTGGCGAGGTTGGCCTTTTCGGCCCGCGCCCGGGCGGCCTCCGCCTCGGCCTTCTCCACCTCCAGCGCGGCCAGCAGCCGGCGGTTCTCGAAGCGGATCGCGAAGCCTTCCTTCAGTTCGCGGTTCTGCACCCGGCAGAACATCACCAGGATCCCCGAATAGCCGATCGAGGCCAGGCCAAGGACGTCATAGGCGTACTGGCCGATCAGCAGGAACCGCAGCATCACCAGGCCGAAGACGGCCCCGATGAAGGCGTACAGCCCCTGCGGATTGTAGGCATTGCCCGGCACGCTGCCCCCGGTGACGCCGTAGAGGCCGCACAGCGTCAGCGCCACGGTGATCGGCTGGCGCACGTCCATGAAGAAGAAGGCCGTCGAGCCCCAGGCGAGGCCCGCGCTCAGCATGTAGAGGCTGTTCAGCCGCGCCGCGGCCTCGAGCCGGGTCCCATCGTCGCTGGCCGAAATTCGCCGGTAGCGGGCCACCAGCCACAGCCGGAACAGCTGGGTCGACAGTTGGATCGACAGCCACAGCCCGATCCGGCGCCAGCTGTGGAAGGGCGCGGCCGTGGCGCATATGTAGAGCATGACCACACCGGCCGCGGTGATGCTGGCGGGAATCTGCTGGAACAGGGTTCGGATGCATTCGGCGCGCACCGGATCGATGCGCAGGCCCGCGCTTGTCGGCGTCGGCGCGGGAGCCGGCGCCAGCGCTTCGCCCGCCGCGCTCACCTGATCAGGCCCAGCTGCCTGGCCTTGAGGATCGCCTGCATGCGCCCGTCGGCTTCCAGCAGCCGGAAGATCTCGGTCAGGTGGGCGCGCACCGTGCGCGGCGCGATATTCATCCGCCGCTCGATGGCCTTGTTGGAATGGCCGTCGGCCAGCAGGGACAGCACCTCCAGCTGGCGCGAGGTGATCGCCTTGCCGCTTTCTCGTTCCGCCGCCTCGAACGCCACGCCGCCCGCCAGCACCTGCTCCAGCAAGTCCAGGATGCGTTCCGGCGCCCAGGCCTTGGAGATGAAGCCCGAGGCCCCGCAGTCGCGGCTGCGCAGGCGCGCGGCGCCGTCTTCGCGTCCGGAGATCATTACCCGGCTGACCATGGGCGCCATCTGGGCGATCACCCGGGCGGCGTCGAATCCGTCGATGTCGGGCAGCTGGATGTCGATGATCGCCAGGTCAGGGCGTTCGCCCCCGGCCAGCAGCCCCACGGCCTCGGCGCCGGAACTGGCGCTCCTCAGCGTCCAATCCGGCCGGTGATGCCTCAGCATCGCGGCGAATCCGTCCTGGAACAACGGGTGGTCGTCGACCAAGAGCGCGGTCACCGTCACTGGACCTAAGACCCCCCAAACGTCACAGCCGTCGCTGAACCCGTTCGGCGAGTAGGATCGGCTCGTCGCCTAAATAGGCAATAGCCTAAATAGGCGCTTTTTCCCCTGCAGGGGGAATTTGCCGAATAAAATCAGCCCTTGACTGCCTAAATAGGCAATGGCGCCGCCAGGTGTCCGGCGCCCAGAATGCCGGCCTGAACGGACAGGGTGCGCGCCATCCGCGCGGCCGGGAGATGGAGTGGTCACCATGAGGAAGATGATCTTGGCGATGGCCGCCGCGGCCGCGATCGCATCGGCCGCCCCCGCGCGGGCCACCATCGTCGATGTCGATGCGCGCAGTTCGGCAGGAACCACGCTCAACCTGGGCCCAGGGACCTATACGGCGAACTACATCGGCATCGCCAATGGCGGAGCCTATGACGCCTGGAACGCCTGGGGCCAGGTGAGCGGCTGCGACAATTCCGGCGAGAACTGCTCCACGGGATGGCTGGACGAAGTCGCCATCGATTTCGGCGGCGGAAACGTCGATCTCTACAGTGTCGGCGGTCCCGGGAACGGGATCTTCAGCACCGCCGCCCAGGCGCTTTCCGTCTACGAAGCCGGCCCGCTGTTCGTCGACGCCATCCCCGCCGGCTTCGTGCCTACGGCCGGGATTGGCTTCACCCTGGCTAGCGCGCAGACGGTCCGCTTCTTCGTGGATGACACACCTCTGAGCGACAACCTCGGCGGCGTCTCCCTCGACCTTGAGAGCGCGGGCCCGCCCGGCGTTCCGGAGCCCTCGGCGTGGGCCCTGATGATCGCGGGTTTCGGCCTGGCCGGCGCGGCGCTGCGGCGTCGGCGGGCGGCGGTCGCGGCCTAGGTCGGTATTCAAATTCCGCTCAGTACGCCAGCCGGTAGACCTTGGTCGCCGTGCCGGAGAACAGCGCGGTCTTCTCGTCGGCCGAATAGCCCTTGGCGATGCGCTTGAAGGCGTTCCACAGGACCGCGTAGGTGCACGCGCCCATGTCCACCGGGAAGTTGCTCTCGAACATGCAGCGCTCGGGACCGAAAGCCTCGATGCAGGTCTCGATATAGGGGCCCCATTCGGCCGCCAGCTGTTCGGACGGCGCGCGCGGCTCGGCGAGGAACGACGGGAAGTTGCAGAAGGCCATGGCCAGGCCCCCCAGCTTCACCGCTGCGTTGGGCGACTTGGCGAGTTCGCGGATGTTGTCGCGCCAGATCGGGAACCGCTCGGCGAGCCGCCCCTCGAAGCTTCCCCGGCCGAGCGGGGTGCCCACGTGGTCGAGGATGATCGTCGTCTCGGGGAAGGCGCGGGCCAGGTCGATCACATCGGGTAGCTGCGGCTCCAGCAGCCAGGCGTCGAAGCTGAGGCCCATGGGCGCCAGATGCCTGAACCCCTTGCGGAAGGTCGCATCGAGATAGAGGCCTTCCTCCACCCGGTTCAGCGGCCCCAGCACCTCCTTGTCGGCCTCGAACGACGCTGAGTTGCGGATGCCGCGGAACCGCCCGCTGGCCGCCTGCCCCCCTCCACCCGCAAGAACGTGGGCCTCCAGCACCGGCTTCACCCCATCGCCCAGCAGCAGGTCCGCCTTGCCGACGATGCCGGCGCAGGCGCGGGTTTCGCCATAGCCGCCGCTGGCGCTCATGGCCGCGACGCCGTTCACGAACTCGGTTTCACCGACTGGGCGCAGCTCCGCCGGCCCGTCGGCCCGGTACATCGCCCCGCACTCCACGAAGACCGTGGCGCGCA
>PLEH01000128.1 GCA_003136395.1 Phenylobacterium sp. | reverse complement strand
AGGGCGGCGTCGGCAAGAGCACCCTCACCTGTCATGCGGCGCAGTACCTTGCGCTCAAGGGCTATCGGGTCGCGGTGATCGACTGCGACAGCCAGGCGAGTACCACGACCATCTTCGGGTTCAACCCCGACATCGATATCGACGACGAGCAGACCCTCCTCCCCTTTTTCCGTCATGGCGGTGAGCCGGATCTCAAGTATGGCCTGCGGGCTACCGCTTGGCCGGGCATTGATCTGATCCCTGCGAACCTCGGATTATACCAAGCGGAGTACGAGGCGGCGGCGCGGCTTCGCGGCAATCCAGACGCCCTGGATCGGCTGCGTCGCGGCGTCGAGGGTTTGGCCGTCGATTATGACGTTGTCCTACTGGATCCGCCGCCGGCGCTGGGGATGCTGTCGCTGGCGGTGCTGCGCGCCGCCAATGCCCTTTTGATCCCGACGCCGCCTTCGACCGTGGACTTTGCCTCGACCGCCCACTTCCTGCGGATGATCGTGGAAACCCTGGAGGTCATGCAGAACCATCTGGGTGCGCGGGGCTATCATTTTCTGCGCGTCGTCGCGACCAAGGTCGACGAGGGCAAAAGCGCCCACACCCAGATCCGCGACATGATGGAGGCGGTATTTGGCGCCGACATGCTGTCGGCGTCGCTGCTCGACTCCGCCGAGATCGACAATGCCAATGTGCAGCTGCGCACCGTCTTTGAGCTGACGGGTCCGGCGACGAAGACCTATGAGCGCTGCCGAAACAACCTCGACCGCCTGAATGGCGAGATCGAGCTTTTGATCCGCAAGGCGTGGCCCAGCCATCGGCCGGACCTTCGCCGGCTGGGTCTAGGGTAGGGGAGGGCGGTCATGGCATCCACAACAGGCAAGAACCGCTCCATCCTCGCGGGCCTGGTCGGCCCGGCGGTCACCGAAACCCCGACGCCGGAGCGCGGCGCGCCCGCCACCGAGCGCTTGAACACGCGGTTGACCGGGCTCGCCCGCGTCACGGCCGGCGACATCAAGGAAAAGACGCTCAAGCTGGTCGATCCGGCTCGATGCCGGATGTGGGAACGGCACAATCGCCGCTACGATCTCCTCAACGAGAGTGTCTGCGGTGACCTTCTTGAAAGCCTTCGCTCCCAGGGGGAGCAGGAGTTTCCCGCGATCGTGCGGCGGGTCGAGGATGACCCGGCCTTCGATTTTGAGGTCATTTGCGGCGCGCGCCGCCACTGGGCCGTCAGCTACCTCAAGAATGTCGAGCATCGCGATATTCGCTACCTCGTCGAAGAGCGCGAGCTCACCGATGAGCAGGCCTTCCGCCTGGCTGATGTCGAGAACCGGTCGCGCAAGGACATCAGCGACTACGAACGGGCCCTGGACTATCGCCACGCCGTAGAAACCTTCTATGGCGGCACCGCTCAGCGAATGGCCGAACGGCTTGAAGTGCCAAAGGCCTGGCTTTCGCGCTTTCTCGACCTCGCCAAGCTGCCGACCGATGTCGTCGAGGCCTTCGGCGATGTGCGACTGCTCCGCGAGAACCATGCCCGCGAGATCAAGCCCCTCCTGGCCGACGGCGCGTCACGCCCTCGGGTGATGGCCGAGGCGAAGCGCCTGGCGGCTCAGCAGACGGAAATGATCGCCAAAGGTCAGGGTCCTTTGGACGCGCCGAAGGTCATGGTGCTCCTGAAGCGCGCCGCCGCCGGTGACGCGAAGCCGGTGAGCAAGGCGGGCAAGCCAGGTACGGCAGTGACCAACGCAGCGGGCGCGACCCTGTTCACCCTGGCGACGAAGGGATCCAAGAAGGTGGTCCTGGAACTGGCGCTCGATGCCGCCGCCAGCAACGCGGATTTCGCCGAAGCCTTCCAGCGTGAGCTTGTCCGGATGCGGCCCAAAGGCTGAAGTTGCCAATTGGCAACTTTCGAATTGGAGCCCAAAGCGGCTCCCACGCACTCCCCGCCATCGCTGAGTTGCCAATTGGCAACTGAGCAAATCGTCGGGGTTTCAGTGACCGACTCTTCGACGGGGCCTTGCGCGGTCCTGTCCCGATCGCGCGATCCGCACTACCCCAGAACCGATGCATCAGCTCTGGTAGGGTAGGGGACTTTTTGCCATAAAAGGCACTCAAAGAAAACGCATCCTGCGCGGTCTTCCAGTGCGCCCGCCCCGTGGCTGATCGCAAGCGGGCGGCGTCAACATAGGGCTGAGACATGATCCATGGCCTTGTGAGACGCCGGCTCCTGGTTATCGCGGCGGCATTGGCACCGGCCGTGCTACTGGGCGGCTTGGCCCTGGTCGTTCAGGGTCCGTCGCTGCTGTGGAATCGCTCGGAGAGTGAGCCCAGGGGCCTCTACATTCGCAGCGCTGCGGCTCCAAGCCGGGGCCAGATCATCGCGTTCCCTGCCCCGCCCTCGGTCCTGACCTACGCCAGCGGCCGCATGGCCTATCTGCGCCATATGCCGATCCTGAAGGAGGTCGCGGCGATGTCCGGAGACACCGTCTGCACCCTCGATGGCAAACTGGTGATCAACGGCGTGTGGCGCGCGCCCGTGCTCGCCCACGACAGCGAAAGCCGGCCGCTACCGCGCTGGCGCGCCTGCCGCCGTCTGGACGCGGGCGAGTTCTTTGTGTTCTCCAACCGCATCCCCAACAGCTTCGACAGCCGGTATTACGGACCGGTTCGCCGCGAAGCGATCGTCGGCGTCTTCCGCCCGATCATGACCCAGACCGACCGCCCAGGTGACGTCTGATGGACGCCGCCGCCCTCGCGGGTTTGTGCGCCCTTCTGGCCCGCGGAATGAGCGCCCAGCCGCTGCCGGCCGGCGTCAATTGTCCGGCCGCGATGGCCACGTCGCCTTCCATATCGGCCGCAGCCGCACCCCCGTCAGGATCCACGTCATTGGCCGCCCGCCTGGGAGGACCAGAGGCTCGCGACGCCATCGCCCGCGTCGCTTTCGCGGAGGCCGCCAACCAGGGCGACAGCGGCCTAGCGGCCGTCGTCTACACCATCATGAACCGGCTGCAGGATGGCCGCTGGGGCTCAAGCGTCGAGGCCGTGCTGAACGCCCGCGCGCAGTTCGAGCCGGTGATGCGGGCCGGCGGCAGCTGGCGCAATCTGCCGCCCGTCTCAGAGGCCCAGCGGGCGCGGGTCAACACCATCATCAACCTGGCGATCGAGGGTCGTTTGCCGGACCTGACGAATGGCGCGCGGTTCTTCCAGAACGCCCGGATCGTCGCGGCCCGGGAAGCGGCGGGGGCGGTGTCGCCGGGCCTGACGAACTTTGGCGGCGCTCCATCCTCCGCGGTGATTGGCGCCCATACCTTCTATGTGGAAGCGGGCCGTGGAGACGCGGCCAAAGGAGAGGGGGGAAGGGGAGGGCGTTCGAGCTCGGCCAGGCCCTCGCCGGCCGGCCCCAGGACCGCTTTGACCGCCCCGAACGACGGCATCTTCGTGGGTGAGAACCGGGCGTTTCCCGGACCCGCCACGCTGCCGCCGGAGCCCATTGAAGGCGTGGTTCCAGTCCTTACGCCGGTCTCGTCGGGCGCGGATTTCCAGGCGCCGCCGGCGGACCAGAGTAGCGATCAGCCGGTCGATCCCAGCCGGGCGATGTTCGTGCTATCCGACGGCCGCCCGAGCGACCGCCGCCACTAGGCCGGTTGGCGCCAGGTGGCGTCCAGGTCGGCGTAATCCTTGTCCAGCTCGCTCGGCGTAAGGCGCTCGTCGTCGTCCGCCAGAGCCGACTCCGTCATCGCATCGAAGTCGGGCGCTTCGCCGCCAACGGCTTCCAGCGCGTCCAGTAGATCCTCGCTGGGATCGCCGCCCTGGCGAAGGGGAAGGGGCACGTTTCCGAGCAGTTCGCGCACCGTCAGCCGGTCCCTGACGCTCTCCACCCGGCGGTCCAGGATGTCGACCAGCCGGTGCAGAAGGTCGGCTTCGCCCTCCTGCCAAGCTTCGTCGGCCGCCTCCGCCAAAAGGGCGCCGCCGAGGATGATCTTGCCCCGGGTTTCGCGCTTTCTCTGGTTGATCGCCCACAGTGCTTCGAGGCGTTCAACCCGGGCTTTCAGCACGGCGAAACGCTGGCCGTCGTCCGCGATATCTTCGAGTGGAACGGTGTGGCGCTTGTTGTGGATTCCCGTGCGGCCCATGTCCCGCAAAGCCGCCTCAAGCTCCTCCAGCCGAAGTTTCAGCGCGTCTTCATCGCTGATCCGGCGCCCCAGTTTGCGGTCGGCTTCGCGGGCGGCCCAAAGGTCTTTGCGCTTCTGCTTCTGGGTCTCGCTGCGGGGTCGATATTTGGACGGCCGGGTGTTCCGCTTGCGCTTATCGACCGCGATCATGACAGGCACCCTTGATGAAGAAAAAGAGCGTGATGCACTTTTTCTATCAAAATAGAGCCTGATGGTCCATGGTGGTGACAGAGGTGTTGCAGACAATGGCGCATATCCTCATTGGTTGGGCTACGCCCACCCAACGATGCGGTCAGGCTCCGCCCGACACCCTCAAACCCCCGCACGGCCTGCGACGGCCTGGGGTTTGAGCCAAGGGCCGAGCCCTTAGCGATCCCGCCGGCTCACGCCGGCAGGGGAGGGCAGTTCAGTGGCGTCGTTCCTGTGTCAGGTGCAGACCATCCAGCGCGGTCTTGGCCGCTCGGCCGTGGCCGCGGCGGCGTACCGGTCAGGCCAGGCGCTGACCGATGACCGCCTGGCCATGGAGTTCGACTTCTCGAACAAAGACGGGATCGAGCACGCCGAGATCATGGCGCCGGATGACGCGCCGCAGGCCTACGGTGACCGCGCAGCCCTGTGGAACGCCGTCGAGGCTGCGGAGCGCCGTAAGGACGCCGTGCCCGCCCAGGAGGTTCTCCTGGCGCTGCCGCACGAACTTGATTTTGACCAGCGCCGGGACCTGGTCCGCGCCTTTGTGCAGGAGCACCTGGTCGCCAAGGGCATGATCGCCGACGTCGCCATGCACCGGCCCGGCAAAGACGGCGATCAGCGCAATTTCCACGCCCACATCATGGTCACGACCCGCCGTGTCGATCGTGCCGGTTTCGCGGGCAAGAACCGCGATTGGAACCACGCCAGCTTCATCCCGCAGCTGCGCGCCTCGTGGTCTGAAATTCAGAACCGACACCTGCGTCATCACCTTGGTCCGGACGCCCCGCAGGTCTCGCATTTGAGTCTGGCGGCGCGCGGCGTGGACCGCGCGCCGACCGTGCATCTGGGGCCGGCGGCTACGGCGCTGGAGCGCAAAGATATCGCCTCTGAACGTGGCGAATTGAACCGCGATGTCCAGGCCCGCAACGACAAGGCGCGCGACCTTCGGCGCGACTATCAGGCGACCGCCGACCGCA
>PLEH01000073.1 GCA_003136395.1 Phenylobacterium sp. | reverse complement strand
CGCCACCAGGGCCGCGAAGCCGAACAGGAACCAGGGCAGGGGCACCTTCATGCCGCCCTGGCCGCCCCGTCCGCGCGACAGGACAAACGCGATGGTCCCCACGACGGGCAGCAGCATGGCCACGCGCAGCAGCTTCACATAGGTGGCGATGTCGCCGGTCTTCTGGGAGATCATGTAGCCGGCGCCCACCACCTGGGCGACGTCGTGGATGGTGCCGCCGAGGAAGAGGCCGGCGCGCTGGTTGTCGAGGCCGATCACCGGGACCAGCATCGGGTAGAAGATCATGGCGATGGTGGAGAGCGCGGTCACCACCACCACGGCCAGGATCACGTCGCGCTCGCTTTCCTTGGTCTTGGGCAGGACCGAGGCGATCGCCAGCGCCGCCGAGGCGCCGCAGATGCCCACCGACCCACCGGAGAGCACGCCGAAGCTGCGGCTCTGCCCCAGCAGGCGGGCCAGCAGCATCCCCATCAACACGGTCGTGGTGACGCCGGCGATCACCATGGCGATGGGGACGGGCCCGAGCGCGATGATCTGCTCCACGGTGATCCGCGCGCCCAGCAGGGCCACGCCGGTCCGGAGCACCGCCTTGGAAGCGAACTCGATGCCAGGGATGCAGCGGCCTTCCTCGTGCAGGAAGTGGAAGGTCATGCCGAACAGGAGCGCGAACAGCATCACCGGCGCCTTGTAGTGGCTGGACAGCCAGTCGGCGGCGAGCGCGATGGTGATGGCGACCAGGATGCCCGGATAGACCCGCCGGGCGAAGGACTCGGCCGTCAGGCGCTTGGGCGCGACCGCGACGGAGACCGGCAGGCCCTCCATGCCCTCGAAGGACTGGAACATCTCGTGCGCCGCGTCGGCGTCCGTATCGATGTCCCGAATGGCCATGGTTCTTAAGCGTCCCCCCACTGCTGCGCGATCAGGTTGGTCTTGTTCGCTGTTGAGCGCCACTTCGGATCGCTCGCGTCCAGGGCCTCGAGCGGCGGCCAAATTACCGGGAATTAATATGCCGGTCCCGGATCCGGTTGCTAGCTTTCCCCTGCGGTAGGTATTGGGGAGAGCGAGGATGAAGACGATTCCGGCGTGCGGATGCGCAGCCGTCCTGGCGCTCGGCCTCGCCGGCGCGGCGTCGGCGGAGGTGGTCCATCTCCAGGTCGGCGAGCGCCTGGCCAGGGCCGACCTGCTGCAGCCCGGTGTCCACCGCTACGTGCGCTATACGATCAAGGGGGAAGACCGCATTCCGGTCGACGTCTGGACCCGCAGCCTCTCGTTCGCGTCGCACGACGGCGTCCGCGCCATGCACATCACCCAGCGATGGACGCGGGCTGCCGCCGAGAATCGCGTGCTCGTCCAGGACAGTTGGTTCGAGCCGGGCACCTTCCGTCCGACCAGCCATATCCGCCGCGCCGAAAGCGCCAGCAAGGTCGAGATCAGCGGCTACCAGTGGACGCCGACCAAGGTCGTGGGCATGGCGGGCTTGGCCGACAATGTCCGCCAGGACTTCGTCATGGCGCTGCCGCAGCCGTCCTATAACTTCGAATACGACATGGAGACCCTGACGGCATTGCCGCTGGCGGCGGGGCGAGTGTTCGACATCCCGTTCTACGACGCCGGCATCGACAAGCCGGGCCGCTATCTCTTCAAGGTGGCCGGCCAGGAGACCATCACTGGGCCGGACGGCAGGCCGCTGGATTGTTGGCTGGTGACCGCGGACTACAACACCGGCCAGGTGAAGAGCCGTTTCTGGTTCGCCAAGCGCGACCAGGTGCTGGTGCGCGAGGAGGGGGCCCTGGATGACGGCCGGACCCTCGTCAAGGCGCTGCTGCCGCCGGAAGCCGGGGACCCGCCCACCGGGCGGGGCTGAGCTCCGCCGGCCCGCCGACCCACAGCTTGTGCTGAGTTGCGCCGCGTGGAACCTTGCGGTTCACGACAATCCGGAGCCGTCGGACGCATGCCTCTGCCGCCCGACATCCTCCTCGTCCTGGCCGTGAACTTCGCACTCTGCGTCGCGGGGTTCCTAATCTGTTGGGCCATCGCCACCGCGATCCGCGACCCGACCTTCGTCGACTCGGTCTGGGCGCTGGGAATGGGCGGCCTGGCGGTCGCGACCTTGTTCCAGGCCTGGGGCTACCGGCCGCGGCAGTATCTGCTGGTCGGGCTGTGCGGCGCCTGGGCGCTTCGGCTCGGTCTGCACCTCTTCCTGCGCTGGCGGCGGCACGGGCGGGACCGGCGCTACGCGCGGATGATGGAAAAGGCCAAGGCCGAACGCGGCTGGGGGTTCGGCCAGGCGAGCCTGCGCATGGTGTTCCTGCTGCAGACGCCCCTGATGTGGACGGTCTCGCTGCCGGTGCAGCTCGGCCAGTTCGACCGCACGCCGGCCGCGATCGGCTGGCTGGGCTGGACGGGGGCGGCGCTATCCGTGGCCGGCATCGCCTGCGAGACCCTCGCCGACGCCCAGGTCACCCGCTTCCGGGCCGACCCCGCCAACGCCGGCAAGGTGCTGGAGACGGGTCTGTGGCGCTGGTCGCAGCACCCGAACTACTTCGGCGACATCCTCGCCTGGGCCGGCCTCTACCTGATCGCCGCGGAGACCCAGACGGGCCTCTGGGCCCTGCCGGGACCGCTGCTGCTGATCTTCATCCTGACCCGCTGGAGCGGCGGCGCAACCTATGAGCGGCGGCTGGCCAGGACCCGGCCGGGCTATGACGACTATCAGCGGCGGACCAGCCGGCTGATCCCCTGGCCGCCAAAACGGGCCGGGATCTGATAGGGTAACGACCATGCCCGTCACCCTGATCAATCGTGTCGCATCGACCCTGGGCGAGATCGATCATCCCTATATGACCGGCGCCTGGACGCCGAATTTCGACGAATACGACGCCACCGACCTGGAGGTCATCGGCGAGATCCCGACGGACATCGACGGCGTCTACGTCCGCAATACCGAAAACCCGGTGCACGCGCCGATCGGCCTCTATCACCCGTTCGACGGCGACGGGATGATCCACGCCATGGCCTTCAAGGACGGCCGGGCGACCTACCGCAACCGCTTCATCCGCACCAAGGGCTTCGAGGCGGAGGCCGCGGCGGGCGGGGCGCTCTGGGCGGGCCTGGCGGAACATCCGGCCAAGTCGAAGCGGCCGGGCTGGGGCGCGCAGGGGAGCCTCAAGGACTCGTCTTCGACCGATGTCGTGGTCCACGCCGGCCAGATCCTCTCGACCTTCTACCAGTGCGGCGAGGGCTATCGGCTGGACCCGCTGACCCTGGAGCAGCTGGGGACCGAGAGCTGGGTCCCGCCCGACGGCATCTCGGCCCACGCGAAGGTGGACGAGGCGACCGGGGAGCTGATGTTCTTCAACTATTCGAAGCAGGCGCCCTACATGCACTACGGTGTCGTCGGCGCCGACAACCGGCTCGCACACTACGTCCCGATCCCGCTGCCGGGGCCGCGCCTGCCGCACGACATGGCGTTTACGACCCACTATTCGATCCTGGCCGACCTGCCGCTGTTCTGGGACCCGGAACTGCTGCCGAAGGGCTACCATGCCGCGCGGTTCCATCGTGATCTGCCGACCCGCTTCGCCATCCTGCCGCGCTTCGGCCAGCCGGAAGACATCCGCTGGTTCGAGGCGAAACCCTGCTTCGTCCTGCACTGGATGAACGCCTACGAGGAGGGCGAGGAGATCGTGCTGGACGGCTACTTCCAGGAGGACCCGCAGCCGCCGCCTCTGGAGGGGTTCGGGCCCAAGATCGGCCAGATGATGGCCTATCTCGACGAGCATTCGATGAAGCCCAGGCTCTATCGCTGGCGCTTCAACCTCAAGAACGGGACGGTGAAGGAAGGCCTGCTGGACGACCGCGTCCTGGAGTTCGGCTCGTTCAACCAGCAGACCGCCGGCAGGAAGGGCCGCTACCTCTATTCGACCACGTCGAAGCCCGGCTGGTTCCTGTTCACCGGCGTAGTGAAGCACGACCTGGAGACCGGCGCATCACAGGCGGTGGGCTTCGGCGAGCACCGCTACGGCTCCGAAGCGCCGTTCGCGCCACGCGTGGGCGCCAGGGATGAGGACGACGGCTATCTCGTCAGCTTCATCACCGACATGGCCGAGGACCTGTCGGAATGCGTGCTGATCGACGCCAAGGACATCGAGGCCGGCCCCGTCTGCCGCATCCGCCTGCCGCACCGCATCTCGTCGGGCACCCACGCGACCTGGGCGTCGGGAGACAGCCTCCGGGCGGGCCAAGCGGGGCTGTAACCAATTGGTTCAGTCTGACGAATAGACTGGCGGACCGCGAAGGGTCTGCCGGAAGGGCGCGATGACCACCGTCAACTATCCGACCCCGGTGACCGTCAACGGCTACAGTTGCAAGAACTGCACGGACGTCGACTACGCCAAAAAGAACATCGATCCGGCCCATCCCGCCGACGGCCCGTTCGGCGTCGACGCCAAGGCCAAGCCGTCTTCGTCCCCGGCGGTGACCTTCGGCGGCGTCCTGGCTGGCGTGTCCGCGGCGTCAAAGGCCGATACCCCGCCCATCGCGACGCAGGGTCGGCGCCTCGACATCTCCGCCTAGCGCCCGGCTCCGGCTTGGGTCAGTCTCCCCCGAAGCAGACTTCGGGAGGAGCTATCGTGCGGACGTTTACAACGCACCGGCGCGGGGTGCTGACGGGCGCGACCGCCTTGCTGGCGGCCTCGGGGGCGCGGGCGGCGAGCGGACCGACAGCCGCGTTGCCCTTCGAGAACGGCGAACGGCCCCTGGTGGCCTATCCGCAGAAGCGGCCGATGCTGGTCCTGACCGAACGGCCGCCCCAGCTCGAGACGCCCTTCGAGGTGTTCGACCACGGCGCCTTCACGCCCAACGACGCGTTCTTCGTCCGCTATCACCTGTCCGGCGCGCCGCCGCGAGGCCTTGACGCCGCGCGCCATCGGTTGCGAGTCGCGGGCGCGGTGGACAAGCCGCTCGACCTCGGACTCGACGACCTGCGGCGGGACTTTCCGGTGGTCCAGTTGGCGGCGGTCAACGAGTGCTCGGGAAACGGCCGCGGGTTCTCCGCCCCGCGAGTGGCGGGCGGGCAGCTTGGCAATGGCGCGATGGGCTCGGCGCTCTGGCGCGGGGTCCCGCTGCGCGCGCTGCTGGATAGGGCGGGCGTGAAGAGCGCCGCCAGGACCGTCGAATTCAACGGCGCCGACAACCCGATGATCCGGGCGGTCCCCGACTTCGTGAAGAGCCTCAGCCTCGACCATGCGCGGCAGGACGAGGTGATGCTGGCCTATGAGATGAACGGCGCGCCCCTGCCACTGCTGAACGGCTATCCGCTGCGGCTCGTGGTCCCCGGCTACTACGGCACCTACTGGGTCAAGCATCTGACCGACATCACGGTGCTGGAGCAGGAGTCGCAGAGCTTTTTCATGCAGAAGGCCTACCGCGTCCCCGACAACGACTGCGCCTGCACGCCTGCCGGCCAACCGGCGGCCCAGACCCGGCCCATAGGGCGGCTGAATCTGCGCAGCTTCATCACCAACGTGCAGGACGGCCAGACCGTCCCGGCGGGCCGGCGCGTCCTGGTGCGCGGCATTGCGTTCGACGGGGGCTCCGGCATCGCGACCGTCGAGGTTTCGAAGGACGGGGGCCGGACCTGGGCCTCTGCGGGGCTCGGCCAGGATCACGGGAGCTACGGCTTCCGCGAATGGTCCGCCCATGTCTCTCTCGGGCGGGGCGACCACGTGTTGATGGCGCGGGCCCACAGCAAGGCCGGCGAGGTCCAGCCGATGACCCAGACCTGGAACCCGCCTGGCTACATGCGAAACGTCGTCGATCCGGTCCGCGTGAGGGCGGCATGAGGGTCCCGCTCATCCGCCGCGCCCTCTGGGCCATGGCCCTGGCGAGCGCCGCCGCGCCCGGCGGCCAGGCCGTCGCCCAGCCCGCCGCTGG
>PLEH01000117.1 GCA_003136395.1 Phenylobacterium sp. | reverse complement strand
CCTGGGCGCCATCGCCATCCTGCTCATCCCCGTGTTTGTGGCCGGCCGGCACGGGACGGACGCGCAAGGGATCCAAGCGGTGGGCTGGTTCCTGGTGGTCATGACCCCGATCACCATCGCGCTCGTCACGCTCCGGACACCCGAGCCGCTGCACAGGCTGGCCCCGGCCCGCGTCAGGCTCTCGGACTACGCCAGCCTGCTCGCCCGCCCCAACGTCCTGCGGATCCTGGCCGCCGACTTCTTCGTGATCCTCGGTCCCGGCTGGATGAGCGCGCTCTACCTGTTCTTCTTCACCGACAGTCGCGGTTTCTCGACCTCGGCGGCAAACCTGCTGCTGGTGATCTACATCGCCGCCGGCCTGATCGGGGCTCCGGCCACCGCCTGGCTCGCCAACCGGATCAACAAGCATCGCGCGCTGATGGTCAGCACCACCGGCTATTCGCTGATGCTGATCATCCTCTTCATCTCGCCCAAGGCGAACTTCCTGGTCGCCGCGCCGGCGATGTTCCTGGCCGGCGCGCTCGCCGCCGGCACGGTCGTGATGATCCGCTCGATCACCGCCGACGTGGGCGACGAGATCCGTCTGGAGAACGGCCAGCAGCAGATCGGCCTGCTCTATGCGCTCACCAGCGGTTCCAGCAAGGCCGCGGCCGCCTTCGCCGTCTTCCTCACCTTCTGGGTGCTCAGCCTGGTGGGCTATAATCCCGGCGAGCACGCGACAAACGGCCCCGCCCAGATCCGCGGCCTGGAGCTGGCCTACACCATCGGGCCCATCGTCTTCGTGATGCTCGGGGGCTGCTGCTTCCTCGGCTACAAGCTGTCGGCCGAGCGCCATGCCGATATCCGCCGCGAGCTCGACGAGCGCGACGCGCTCTACGACGAAAGCGCCATCATCCAGAGCGTCTCCGGCGCGCCTGGCGAGGTCGTCGTCACCCGCACGTGACCGCATTCGCAACCGGAAAGCGCTTGCGCCCCACTCATCTGCAAGCTCTCCTGCCCAGATAAGCGCCCCATCAGAGGGCGACCTATTGATATTTTGAGGAGACGTCAGTGACTTCCACCAGCGCCGCGCCCGGCGGCCGGCTGCCCTTGCCGCGACTGCTCGCCTTCTCCCTCGGCAGCATCCCGGCCTACATGCTGATCTCGATGACGGGCGTGTATCTGCCGCCCTTCTTCGCCGGCAAGATGGGCATCTCGCTGACGGCCATCGGCGCCACCATCGGCCTGCTTCGGTTGACGGACCTCGGGCTCGACCTGATCCTCGGCTGGCTCATGGACAAGACCCGCACCCCGATGGGGCGCTACCGGCCCTGGTACCTTGCGGGCCTGCCGGTGCTCTGGCTGGCCATCTACAAGGTGTTCAACCCGCCCGCCGACATGGACACCACCTACCTCTTCGTCTGGTACATCCTGCTCTACGTCGCCTACTCACTCCTGGTGCTGGGCCACTCGGCCTGGGCGGCCACGATCAGCGGCAGCTACAATGAGCGCTCCCGCATCTTCGGCTGGATGCTCGGGATGGGCGTGTTCGGCTCGTCCTTCATCAACGCGCTGCCGCTGTTCACCCACGGACGGATCAAGCCCGCTGACCCGACAAGCATTCCTACGATCGGCTGGATCATCATGGCCGTGAGCACGGTCTGCGTCATCGCCGCCCTGCTGGCGGCGCCGGAACGTCACGCGCCCGTAGCCTCCAAGGACCGGGCGACGTTCAAGGATTATTTCGCGGTGTTCACCAACCCGTCGATGTTCCGGCTGATCCTTGCGGACCTGTTCCTCGTGCTGGGGCCGGGCGCCAGCGCGCCCATCTACGTCTTCTTCTTCCACGAGGCGAAGGGCTTCTCGCCGGCCGAGGTCGGCCTCCTGCTGATCCCCTATACCGCGGCCGGCATCTTCGGAGCGCCGATCTGGGCGTGGATCGCCCAGCGGATCGGCAAGCACCGCACGGTGCAGCTCGCCGGCCTCGGCTACGCCGTCTTCCAGACGATCCTGATGATCGTGCCGGCGGGCATGTTCTGGCTGACGGCGCTCAGCATGTTCAGCGTCGGCTTCTGCGGCGCGGCCTTCATCGTGCTGATCCGCGCCATGGTGGCCGACGTCGCCGACGAACTGCGGCTCACCACCGGCCAGGAGCGGTCGGGCGTGCTCTACGCGCTCGTGACCTTGACCCAGAAGCTCGGATCGTCACTGGCGGTGACGATCATCTACCCGATCCTCGATGCGGTCGGATTCGTCGCCAAGCCGGGCTATCACAACTCGCCCGCGGCGATCCGCGGCCTGGAGATGTGCTACGTCTTCGCCCCGATCATCCTGGTGGTGGTCGGCTCGGCCTGCCTGATCGGCTACAAGCTCGACGCCAATCGGCAAGGCGAGATTCGCAGGGCGCTCGATGAGCTGGAAGCGCGCGACTACGCCGCGAGCGTCGAGGTGCTGGGCGGACCGGGCGAAACGATTACCGCCAAGGCCAGCTGACCTGAGGCCCAAGCGCGGGCCATCTGGAAGAAGGCCTTGGCCGCTCAGCGCAGCCGGCGCGCCATCTCGATGAACACCTGGGAGGCGGCGCTCTGCGGCGCGGTGGCCACCAGCGGCGCGCCCTCGTCGCCGGCCTCGCGCAGCGCCGTCTCGAGGGGGATCTGACCCAGCAGGGGCACGCCCAGCCGCTGGGCCTCCTTCACCGCCCCGCCCTCGCCAAAGATCGGGATGCGCGCGCCGCCGGGGCCCTCGAACCAGGCCATGTTCTCCACCACGCCCAGAATCGAGGCGCCGGTCTTGCGGAACATGGTGGCCGCGCGCCGCGCGTCGATCAGCGCGATCTCCTGCGGCGTCGAGACGATCACCACGCCGTCGAGCTGCAGCCGCTGGACCAGGGTCAGCTGGATATCCCCGGTGCCCGGCGGCAGATCGATGATCAGCACATCGAGCGGGTCTTCTTCGGTCCCCCAGACGCTGTTCATCAGGGTCCGGAGCGCCGACGACGCCATCGGCCCGCGCCAGATGTTGGCCGTGCCGTCCTCGACGATGAAGCCGATGGACATCACCTTGACGCCCCAGGCCTCGAGCGGGATCAGCCGCTTGTCGTCATCGAACTCCGGTTCCTCCCTGGGGATGCCCATCATGTGCGGGGCAGACGGGCCGTAGATGTCGGCGTCCAGCAGGCCGGCCTTCAGGCCAATGTGGGCGAAGGCCACGGCCAGGTTGACCGCCACCGTCGACTTGCCCACCCCGCCTTTGCCGCTGGCGATGGCGATCACCTTGCCGACGAACGGCGGGCGCTCGGCTTCGGCCATGGGCGAGAGCCTGGCGGCCGGGTCTTCCTGCACCCGGGCCGTCGGGCGGCGCGGGGCGACCTTCAGGCTCACCTGCGGCCCGGCGGTCTCGGCGGTCAGCACCACCTGGGCCGCGGCCACCCCCGGCACGGCGGCCATGGCGGCCTCGGCGGCCTCGCGCACGGGCTTGTAGAGCTCAAGATCCGCGGCGGGGATTTCCAGCATGAAGGCCGCCCGCTCGCCGCGGATCGTCAGGCCCCGGACCAGGCCCGCGGCGGTGAGACCCTGGCCCGTGCGCGGGTCGGCGACGGCGTCGAGGGCGGCCAGGATTGCGGCTCGGTCGGGTGCGGTCGCTTCGGTCATGACGCCTTAAGCTTGCTTTGAGGAGACTTGGGTCTCATATCCGGTGAGGACTGCGCCGGTTTATACGGGCGCCGCGCCTGGATCGACCAGAACAACGCTTAAAGCAAAGACCGACCCGGCAGATGCCCTGGAACGACAACGCCAATCCCGGCCCCTGGGGCTCGCCCCCGTCGGGCGACGACGGCGACGGCAAGGCCCCGCCGCCACGCCGCGCGAATGGCGGCGGCGGACCGCGCCGGCCGGGCGGACCTGAGCTGAACGCCGGGTTGGACCGTCTGCGCAGCCGCCTGCGGAGCCTGTTCGGCGGACCGGGCGGCGGCGTGCAGCCCGGCGCCATCGTCGCCATCGCCGCAGTCGCGTTCGCGCTTTGGGCGCTTTCCGGCCTCTATGTGGTGCAGCCCAACGAGCAGGCGGTGGTCACCACCTTCGGGGCCTATTCCCGCTCCGAGACGCCCGGCCTGCGCTACCACCTGCCGACACCGATCGAGCACGTGGAGAAGGTGCCCGTCACCACCCTCAACCGCCTGGACATCGGCGGCACGGGAACCCCCGACGGCGACATCCCGCAGGAAAGCCTGATGCTGACCAGCGACGAGAACATTGTCGACGTGAATTTCAGCGTCACCTGGCGGGTCGCCGACGCCGCCCGCTATCTGTTCGCCACCCGCTCGCCCGAGGACGCGGTCAAGGCCGTCGCCGAGAGTTCCATGCGCGAAGTGGTCGGCAAGACGGAGCTGGAAGCGATCCTGACCAATGGCCGCGGCAAGGTGCAGCTGCAGACCGCCGACCTGATGCAGAAGACCCTCGACCGCTGGGGGGCCGGCGTCAGCGTCGTGGAGGTGCAGATCCGCACCGCCAACCCGCCGCCAGAGGTGGTCGCCGCTTTCCGCGATGTGAGCAACGCCCAGCAGGACGCCGCCTCCGCGGTCAACGAAGGCGACACCTATCGCAATCGGGTGGTCAACGAGGCCAAGGGCGACGCCGCCAAGATCATCCAGTCCGCCGAAGGCTACCGCCAGAAGTCCGTGCTCACCGCCACCGGCGACGCGGCCCGCTTCAACTCGATCTACAACGAGTACAGACGCTCGCCACAGGCCACCCGCGACCGCCTCTACCTCGAAACCATGGAGCGCGTGCTGCAGCATTCGAACAAGGTGGTCATCTCCGGCAAGGGGGTGACCGCGCCAGTGATCCTGCCCCCCGACGTGTTCCGGCCCCGCAGCGGGCCGGCGGCGCCCGCGCCCGCGCCGGCCACCCAGGCCGCGCCGGTTCCGCAGCCGGGAGCCGGTCAATGAGCCGCTCGAGCCCGCTGATCATCTACCTCATCGTGGCCTTCGTCGCGGTCGTGGTGCTGGCCAACACCCTGTTCGTCGTCGAGCAGCGGCAGGAGGCCATCGTCGTCCGCTTCGGCGAGCCGGTGCGGGTGATCCACGCGCCGGGTCAGCCCGGGGCCGGCCTCAACTACAAGCAGCCGTTCGTCGAGAACGTGATCAAGTTCGACCGGCGGAACCTCGACCTGGAGGCGGCCCAGGAAGAGATCATCGCGTCGGACGAAAAGCGCCTCGTGGTCGACGCCTTCCTGCGCTACCGGATTTCCGACCCGCTTCAGTACTACCGCACCCTGCGCAACGAGCAGATCGCGCAGGACCGGCTGGAGCGGCTGGTGAACTCCTCGCTGCGGCAGATTCTCGGCTCGGCGACCCAGCCCGACATCATCTCCGACCGCCGCGACCAGCTGATGCAGCAGACCAAGCTGGACGTGTCCAACCGCGCCAAGGCCTCGCGGCTCGGCATCGAGGTGATCGACCTGCGGATCAAGCGCGTCGACCTGCCGGCGGCGATCCAGCCCACCGTGTTCCGGCGCATGCAGACCCAGCGCCAGCAGATCGCGGCGCAGACCCGCGCCAAGGGCGAGCAGCAGAAGCGTGAAATCATCGCGTCCGCCGACAAGGAGGTGGCGATCACTCTGGCCACCGCCCAGCAGACCGGCGAGACCACCCGCGGCGAGGGCGACGCGCTCAGAACCCGCATCTTCGGCCAGGCCTACGGCAAGGACCCCAGTTTCGCGGCCTTCTACCGGTCGATGCTGGCCTATGAGGCGGGCCTCGGCCAGGGCGACACCACGCTGGTGCTCTCGCCGGACAGCGCCTTCTTCAAATATTTCGAGGCCGGACCTTCCGGCGGCGGCGCCCGGCGCTGATGCCGCAACTCGTGCGGCCGGACATGGCGCAGATGGCGTCGTTCATCGACGCGCTGCATGAGGGCTATTCCCGCGACACTCTGCGTGAGGAAACGCCGGAGACCATCGCCGCCATCGCCGATGCGCCGCAGTGGTATCTGCGGTCCCTGCACAATCCTCCGACGACCATCGTCCTGCCGGACGGAACGCTCGGACCCCGAGCGCCGGAAACTCACCTCTGGTACGTCGAGGGCGACGAATTCCTGGGTTCGATCAGCGCGCGCCACAGCCTGACGCCGGTGCTGGAGCAGTGGGGCGGCCACATCGGCTACGCCGTGCGCCCGTCGGCCCAGGGCCGGGGCTATGCCTCGGCCATGCTGGCCCTGATGCTGGACCATGTGCGCGAACATCTGCCGCTGGACCGCGTCACACTCACCGCCAGCCTCAAGAACCCCGCCTCGATTCGGGTGATCGAGAAGAACGGCGGCGTGTTCCGCGACGAGGTCGACCACCCATGGGTCCCCGGCGACCGCGGCCGGCGCTACTGGATCGCGCTGTGCTGAGCCTCCAAGAGCTCGCGCACCTCGTGCAGGTCGCGGGCGATGCGGACGCAGAGGGTCTGCATCTCCTCGGTGGCGTCCAGCAGGTCCGGCACCATGATGGTCATCATCCCGGCGGCATGGGCGGCGCGGACGCCGTTGTGGCTGTCCTCCAGGGCCAGGCAATCCTGCGGCGCCACGCCCAGCCGTTCGGCGGCGGTCAGGAACGGATCGGGCGCGGGCTTGGCGCGCGCATAGTCGCCGCTGGCCACCACCGCCTGGAACCCGTCCAGAAGGCCGTGCGCTCCCATGTGGTGCTCGACTTCGTGGCGGCGCGAGGAGGTGGCGATGGCCCGCGGAATGCCGGCGGCTGCCAGCACATCCAGGATTTCCCGCACGCCGGCCTTGAGCGCGATGCCGCCTTGCGCCAGTTGGTAGAACCGCACGATTGAGCCTTCGCGCAGGGCGTCGGTGTCGAAGGTCTCGCCGAAGTGCTCGTTCAGGATCGCGACGCTACCGGCCCAGGACGAGCCGATCATGCGCCTGAGCACCGCCTGCGGCAGGTCGTGGCCCATGTCCGCCGCCTGGGCGGTGAGCGCCTCGCAGTAAACAACCTCGGTATCGACCAACAGGCCGTCCATGTCGAAGACGACGCCTTTGACGGTGCGCGGCAGGCTCATGGCGCGGACTAGACGGAGTCGTCGCGTGCGCGCAAATCAACGGCGGCTTCAGTCTGTAACGAAGGCCTCGGCCGAATAGCCCTGGAAGTAGAGCAGCGTGGTGAGGTCCGTGTGGTCGACCCGCGCATCCGCCTGCGCCGCCACGATCGGCTTGGCGCGATAGGCCACGCCGAGGCCCGCGACCTCGATCATCGCCAGGTCATTGGCCCCGTCTCCGATGGCCAGGGTCGCCGAGAGCGGCAGTTGGCGCGCGTCAGCCTCCTCAAGTAGCGCCTCCAGCTTGGCCTCGCGCCCGAGGATCGGCTCGCCGACCGCGCCGGTCAGCAGACCGTTCGCCTCGCCAAGCGTATTGCCCCGATGGGCCTGGAAGAGCGCCGCCTGCGCCACCCGGCTGGTGAAGAATGAAAAGCCGCCGGAAACCAGCACGCAGCGCGCGCCGCTGGCGGCCATGGTCCTGACCAGGGTCCTGGCGCCGGGATTGAGCCTGACCCGCTCGTCGTAGGCCTGCTGCAGGGCCGTGACCGGCAGGCCCTTCAGCATCGCCACCCGTTCGCGCAGCGCGCCTTCGAAGGCCAGTTCCCCGCGCATGGCCCGCTCGGTGATCGCCGAGATCTCCGCCTTCAACCCGGCGAAATCGGCCAGCTCATCCAGGCACTCGACATTGATGATCGTGGAATCCATGTCGGCGATCAGCAGGCGCTTCTTGCGGCCCTCCAGCGGCTGCAGGCACCAGTCGAGCTGTTGACCCGCCATCGGCGCCTCAAGGGCCGCGCGCAGGGCGACCAGGTCGTCGGCCTCAAGGATCACGTCGGTGGCCGCGCCCTCGCCCGCGTCCAGCTTGCGAGATTCCTTGCCGCGCGCGCCGACGCTGGCGAACACTTCGCGTAGGTTGACCGAGAAGGCCCCGGCGTTGGGGGGCGCCACGAGGGTGAGCACGAGATCCATGGAGCCCCGCATCTGGCTGATCGCCGGACCCACCGCAAGCGGCAAGTCGGCGCTGGCGCTCCGCCTGGCCGCCGCCACGGGGGCGGAGATCGTCAATGCCGACTCCATGCAGCTCTACGCCGACCTGCGCGTGGTGACCGCCCGGCCCTCGCCCGATGAGGAAGCCCGCGCGCCGCATCATCTGTTCGGAGCCGTCGACGCCGCCGACGGCTGGTCGGTGGGCCGCTGGCTGCGCGCGGCGACGGCGGTGCTGGGCGAGATCGCCGCGCGGGGCCGTCCGGCCATCGTGGTCGGCGGGACCGGCCTCTACTTCCGCGCCCTGACCCGCGGCCTGGCCGAGATCCCCAAGGTCCCCGCCGAGGTCCGCCGCTCGGCCGAGGCCGAATACGAGGCGATGGGCGAGGACGCCTTCCGCGCCCGCCTGGCCGCCCCGGACCCTGCCGCCGCCCAACGCATCGCGCCGGGCGACCGGCAACGGCTGGTCCGCGCCTGGGAAGTCTTCGCCGCCACCGCGGCCCCGCTCTCGGACTGGCAGTCCACCGGCGAGCCCGCGCTCACCCCCGGGACCTGGCGCGCGGTCGCCCTGGAGCCGCCCCGCGCGGCGCTCTACGCCCGCTGTGACGCCCGGCTCGCCGCCATGGTCGAGGCCGGCGCCCTGGAGGAGGTCCGCACGCTCGCCGCGCGCAACCTCGACCCGGCGCTGCCGATCATGAAGGCGGTGGGGGTCCGCGAGTTCTCAGCCCAGCTGCGCGGCGAGATGACGCTGGCCGAGGCGCTGGCCGCCGCGCAACGGGAAACCCGCCGCTACGCCAAGCGCCAGACCACCTGGATGCGCGGCCAGATGGCCGAATGGCCGCGCCTCCCTGAAACCGACGCCGAGGGCCGGTGGAGGTCGTTTCTTGCTCTTAACCCTGGGTTGACGCCCTAGGCGCAGCATGCGAAACGCCTGATCCAATCGTTCCAGGGAAATCTCGTGCGCACCATTCTTGTACTCGTAAGGCGACCCGAAGCGGGCTGACATCGGTCAGCTCCGTCAACGGTCGCTATCCCACAGGCCCCCCGCGGGCCTTTTTTAATGCCCCCAGAAACGCCAAAACGCCCCGAGCCCGACATGACCGCCCACAGCCCGACCATCGAAGCCGAAACCATCACCCTCTCGGGCGCCGAGATGGTCGTGCGCGCGCTCATCGACCAGGGCGTGGACGTGATCTTCGGCTATCCGGGCGGCGCGGTGCTGCCGATCTATGACGCGCTGTTCGCGGAACCGCGCCTGAAGCACGTGCTGGTCCGCCACGAGCAGGGCGCGACCCATGCGGCGGAGGGCTATGCGCGCTCCACCGGCAAGTGCGGCGTGGTCCTGGTCACCTCAGGCCCCGGCGCCACCAATGCGGTGACCGGCATCGTCGACGCCCTGATGGATTCCATCCCGCTGATCGTCATCACCGGCCAGGTCGCCACCCACCTGATCGGCACCGACGCCTTCCAGGAATGCGACACCATCGGCATCACCCGGCCCTGCACCAAGCACAACTACCTGGTGAAGGACGTGGCCGACCTGCCGCGCATCCTGCACGAGGCCTTCCATATCGCCACGTCAGGCCGTCCGGGCCCGGTGGTCATCGACATCCCCAAGGACGTGCAGTTCGCCAAGGGCGCCTACCAGGGCCCGGCCGAGGTCAAGCACGTCCACAACTATTCGCCGCGCACCAAGGGCGACCCCGGCCGCATCGCCGAGGCCGCCGCGATGATCGCCAAGGCGCGCCGGCCGATCCTCTACACCGGCGGCGGCGTCATCAACGCCGGCCCGCAAGCCGCCAGGCTCCTGCGCGAGCTGGCCGCGCTCACCGGCGCGCCGGTCACCTCGACGTTGATGGGCCTGGGCGCCTTCCCGGCCTCGGACCCGAAGTGGCTGGGCATGCTGGGGATGCATGGCTCCTACGAGGCCAACCACGCCATGCACGACTGCGACGTCATGGTCTGTATCGGCGCGCGCTTCGACGACCGGGTGACCGGACGCCTCGACGCCTTCTCGCCGGGGTCGCGCAAGATCCACATCGACATCGACGCCTCCTCGATCGGCAAGAACGTGCGCGCCGACATCGGCATCGTCGGCGACGCGGGTTCCGTCATGGCCGACCTGATCGGAGTCTGGAAAGCGAAGAACTATGGGCTGGATCAGCGCGCGCTCGCCGACTGGTGGACCCAGATCGACGCCTGGCGCGCCCGCAAGGGCTTCGCCTATGCGCCGGACGCCAGGCTGATCAAGCCGCAGCACGCGGTCCAGCGGCTCTATGAGCTGACCCGGGGCGAGGACGTCTACATCACCACCGAGGTCGGCCAGCACCAGATGTGGGCGGCCCAGTTCTTCCACTTCGAGGAGCCCAACCGCTGGATGACCTCCGGCGGCCTCGGCACCATGGGCTATGGCCTGCCGGCCGCGGTCGGCGTGCAGATGGCCCACCCGGACTCGCTGGTCATCGACATCGGCGGCGACGCCAGCGTGCAGATGACCATGCAGGAGTTCTCCACGGCCATTCAGTACGAACTGCCGATCAAGATCTTCATCCTCAACAACGAGTGGATGGGGATGGTCCGCCAGTGGCAGCAGCTGCTGCACGGCGAGCGCTATTCGCACTCGTATTCGGAGAGCCTGCCGGACTTCGTGAAACTGGCCGAGGCCTATGGCGGCGTCGGCTTCCGCGCTGAGCACCCCGACGAGCTCGACGACAAGATCCGCGAGATGATCGCGGTGAAGCGGCCGGTGATCTTCGACTGCCGGGTCACCAAGGAAGAAAACTGCTTCCCGATGATCGTCTCCGGCAAGGCCCACAACGAGATGACCCTGGGCGACGAAGCCGGCGACCTCGGGGGGATCGTGTCGGAAGCGGGCAAGCGGCTCGTCTAACGCGCGCCCAGCCTGACCATCACCTCGCGCGGGATCTGGTAGTCGGCGACGATCTGGGCGCGGTCTCGCAGGCCCATGACCTCGCGCTGGACGAAGAAGCACCAGACCGCGTCGGCGGCCTTTTTCAGGACCTCGGCGCGGCCGTCGCCCTCATGGGCCCGAAGCGCGGCGAGCGCCGCCTCGGCCTTGCGGCCCATGCGCCCGAGGGCGGCGGCCTGTTCCTGGGCGATCTCGCTCTGCAGGGCCGCATCGACGGCTTCGCGGCTTGAGCGGCCGAGCAGGGTCTGGAGCATTTCGATCGACGGCATGGCGCCCATGTTGGCGCCGAACCTCAGATCCGCAAGCGAGCAGTCCTCACGGACGTGCTGGCAGGAGCGTCACCCGGGAGGCTATAAGGGCGGCCATGACCACCGATCCGCAGCCCGCCTCCGTCTACGACCTCACGCCCTCTGAAGAGACCGAGAGCCTGGCGACCTTCGCCGTGCTGGTGGACAACGAGCCGGGCGTGCTGCACCGCCTGGTCGGGCTTTTCGCGGCCCGCGGCTACAATATCGAGAGCCTGACGGTCGCCGAGACCGACCGCAAGGCCCACACCTCCCGCGTGACCATTGTCACCCGTGGCACCCAGCATGTTCTGGCCCAGATCGAGGCCCAGCTGACCAAGATGGTCTCCACCCGCCACGTGCAGGACGTGACCCGCGACCCCAACGGCCTGGAGCGCGAACTGGCCCTGGTGAAGGTGGCCGGAACCGGCCCCGACCGCGTCGAGGCGCTGCGGGTCGCCGACATCTTCCGCGCCAAGGTGATCGACACCACCCACGAGAGCTTCGTTTTCGAGCTCACCGGGGCGCCCTCGAAGATCGACAAGTTCACCGACCTGATGCGCCCGCTGGGCCTCGTCGAGGTCTCGCGGACCGGCGTGCTGTCGATCCAGCGCGGCGTCGAGGTTCTCTAACCTCGGGAACCGCGGGCAGGGCTCAGCGGCTTTCTACTCGTGCGCCTCGTCATTCTCACGATCCTGGCCCTGGCCTGCGCGGGCCCGACCCATGCCCAGCTCTTCCGCGCGCACAGGAAACCGCCACCCGCCGCGGCCGTCCCCGCGCCACCGCCGCCCGACCCCAGGGCCTGGTGGGAGGATAAGCTCCCCGCCCCGCCGGAAGCGGCCGATCCGCTGGGCGGGCGCAGCCTGGGCCGCCGCGAACGGATGATCCCGGTGGACTCAGGCGTCGACCCCTCCACCTACCGCCTCTGGGGCCTGACGCCGTTGCAATGGCAGCTGGTGCGCGGCGACGAGGCGATCGTCGAGGTCTGGGTCAGGCCGGCGCGCAGCGTGCGCCAGAGCGTGGTGCGCATCACCCTGCGCCGTGACGGCAAGGCCTTCATCCAGGCCCGCGCGGGCCTGGCCTGCTGCGAGCCGGCGATCGGGCGGCGTCTGGGCTTCGACGCCGAACTGCCGGCCAGCCAGGTTGCAGCGCTCAGGGCGCTGAAGGCCAACCCGCTGTGGGCCGCGCCGCGCGACGTGCAGGTCATCGAGGGACCGGACATCGCCGAGGGGGTGTGCATCGACGGCACCGCCTATGACCTGACCCTGATGGTCGCCGGGCGCGCCCGGTCGGTGCGCCGAGCCTGCGACAGCGCCGCCATCGGACAGGCGGCCGACGTCCTGGAGCCCGTCATGCGCGCCGCCCTGGGTCACGATCCCCGGTTCGACGTGATCTTCCCGGGCGGCTTTGATCTCGCCAAGGCGAGGGCCGCCTACCGCGACCTCATCGCCCACGGCGGTGCGCTTAAGGCGGACCGCAAGGCCCGCAGCCAGCCGCCCGGCGTCGAGCCAGCGCCCGACGCCGAGCCGCAGCCGCAGCCGCAGCCGCAGCCGGGCTAGGCGGCCAGCAGGTCCTGCTGCAAGGCCGCCGCCTTGGCGCGCGCGCCACGGATCGAAAGCGACCGGACCGCCAGGTACTGGATCGCGAACAGCGCGAACTTCGAGGCCGCCGGGAAGATGGCGACAAAGGCGCTCCAGACCTCGAGGGTGGTGGCCAGGGCGAAGAAGGCGTTGAGCGCGGCGGTCACGAACATCAGGCCGGCCCAGACATAGCCCCAGCCGATCATCACCCCATCTTCCAGATTGTCGCGAGCCGCCGGCGGCAGGTAGGGCAGCATCCAGCCGCGCTCCAGCATGGCGGCGCCCACCAGGATGTGATGATCGTCGGCTTGGCCATCATGAAGCGCGGGTCGCTGGTCAGGAGCGTCGCGGCCCCGAACACCACCACCAGGCCCAGGCTCATCCACTGCATGGCGTTCACGCGCTCGCCGCGCATCCGCAGCCAGACCACCCGTGCGCCGCCGGCGGCCATGGCGACCACCGTGGCCAGCAGCACAT
>PLEH01000263.1 GCA_003136395.1 Phenylobacterium sp. | reverse complement strand
CCGCTGCGACAGCTCGCTTGTGGGCACTGTCAAGCCAACGGCGATTACTTGTACGGAACGCCGATCGAAGGACGAAGCCCGCCTGATTTTGCTCGGCATTTTGGCGCGCGGCCACCATCAAAATACACCAAAAAGCCGCTCTACTTGGTTGCCTTGACAGTACCCGCCGAGGCTAACGACCCACCTATCACCCGATCATGAATTGCGCTGACAACGCCGTCTAACCGGCTAGCACCTGCGGCAAGTCCAGCCGCTCGCGTACCTTTGCCGCGAGTTGCTCGATAGTGAATGGCTTCTGCAAGAACGCCACACCTGGGTCGAGCGTCCCGTTGTGGACGACCGCGTTCCTTGTGTACCCCGTCGTGTAGAGCACTCTCAGCTCGGGTCGCGTGGCCGTCGCCTGATCCGCCAGTTCGCGCCCCGTCATCCCGGGCATGACGATGTCGGTGAACAGGAGCCTGATGCCAGGCTGCTGCTCTAGCACCTCTAGCGCCTCCCTTCCGTCGCAGGCGTGGCGCACGGTGTAGCCGAGGTCGCGCAGGGCTTCGACCGACAGGCGCCGCACCTGCGCCTCGTCCTCGACGACCAGGATCAGCTCTTCGCGAGCGCCGGCCGGTATCGACTCGACGCGAGGCACGGGAGCGTTCTGCGCNNGCCCTTGGTGGTGAAGAACGGATCGAACGCCTTGGCGGCGACCTCGGGCGGCATACCGCCTCCGGTGTCGCTCACGGCCAGCATGACATACTGCCCCGCTCTGGTGTCCGCGTTGGCCCTGGCATAGTCGTCATCGAGATGGGTGTTCGCGGTCTCGATGGTCAGCCCACCACCGTGTTCGCTCATGGCGTCGCGGGCGTTGACCGCCAGGTTGAGAAGCGCGTTCTCCAGTTGAGGCATATCGATATTCGTGGTCCAGAGCCCTCCGGCCAGCACGGTTTCCATCGCGACCTGTTCGCCGAGCGTGCGCCGAAACAGTTCCGACATGTTGGAGACCAGCTTGTTGACGTCGGTCAACTGGGGGCTGAGTGGGGACTGTCTCGAAAAGGCCAGCAGCCTCGCGGTGAGCGTCGCCGCACGCTTGGCGCCCTCCATCGCGTGATCCACCAGCCGCGCGACCGCGGGATCGCGGTCACCGAGTTTTCGGCGCGCCAAGTCGAGGGAACCGATGACGATCGTCAGCATATTATTGAAGTCGTGGGCGATCCCACCGGTTAGCTGTCCCAGGGACTCGATCTTCTGGAGCTGGCGGACTTGCGCCTCGCTGGCCTCCCGCTTCGCCATGACATCAACCATCGCATCATGGGCGGCATGCGCCTCGGCAAGCTGCCGTCTGGCCTCCCGGATCGTCAGCAGCGCCAAAGCGCAGAGCAGCACGAAGCTGCCGACCAAGCCTGTCTTCAGGAGCCAGGCGGTTCGCCCCGCGCTCGCGTCCCGCCCCGCGAGCAGGCGCGTCTCCTCGGCCGACATCTCCGCCACGATGGCCCGGGCGTCGTCCATCAGACGCTTGCCCTTGCCTGAGCGCACCTGGGCGATCGCGCCGGCCTGATCGCCCTGATCATAGCGTCCTATGACGGCATCAAGTTCAGCAAACTTGGCGTTCGCGATCCGCTGAAGATCGCCGGTTCGTTTCTGCTGCCGCGGGTTGTCGACCGTAAGTTGCGCGATCGAGGTCAGCGCCGGTCCCACGGCACGCCGCCCGTCCTCGTACGGCTGGAGAAAGGAGCCTACGCCCGTGAGCAGGTAGCCGCGCTGGCCCGTCTCGGCATCCTGCATCGCCGACAACACTTGGGCCAGACGGTTCTCGACGTTGAGCGTGTGCCTGACCAAGGCGAGGCTCGCGTCTTGCCGCTCAGTCAACCAGAGGGCTGAGGCCAACGCCAAGCCGGCGAGCAGAAACCCGAAGACGAGAGGCGCGAACGAACGTCGGGCTCGTGCGATTTGCGGCATGAAATGTCGTCCGGTGATGAGCAATGGAGTTCGCTGACGATCAAATCACAGCGGAGGCGGGATGCCTCCGCTTGAGGACTTGTTTCCGATTATGCAGAAACCCACTTTCAGGTTGGGCCGAGGAGCCCAAGGCACAATGCACCGTCACCCCAACCATTGGGCGAGCCATAGGTTCCGCTGCTCTCGGCATTGATTGGCCGGAAGGGTCTTATCAGGATAACCACTGCAGATCGCGAAAACCCCTGCCCCGCCCGATTGATCATGCAGCTGCGGTTGCGTCTGCCCACGCCTGATAGGCCCCGGCCCGGAATTGGCGGAGCGTCGGTCGGCGGATCAGGTGGGGCTGGGTGTTGAAGCAGTTGTAGACGGCGGCGTGGGTGGAGAGGAACCTCTGGGCTTGGCCCTGGGATTTGAACCTCTGCATCTTCCGCTCTCTGCGCCGGATCGGCAGGTGCGAATTCTCAGCGCGGTTAGACACCTGGCAGCATCCGACTACGTGTCAGCCGCACCAGGTTTTGCTCTTGCGCTGTCGGGGCGTCCACAGATGGACAGCGGACGTTGGCAACGCTCCACCAAGGACGGGAGTTTGGAGGGGGAGACGGCCGGCTGAGGCGGCGGAACGAACGCGCGCCCTTGATCGGAAAGTCCCACATCGTCGCGCCGGTCTGGGCTGCCTTCGCCGCCGGCCAAACTGTCAAGGGAGCACAATATGAACAGCGAAACCTTCCGGAATTGGCTCGCCGAGCGGGGGTGCCGGTTCGACCATCACGAAGAACAGCGCGGCAAAGGTCAGGCCGCCGTCACCGTCCATCGCGAGGGACGGACGGCTCAGCTGCGGCTGATCGGCTCGCGCAAACCGATCAATCTAGAAACCACTCGCGCCGTCTGCCAGGCTCTCGCGCTGGATTGGTCGGAACTGCCGGGCCCCGAGAGCCGCGCCTGATCCAGGGGGGCGCGCGCGGGCTCCGAACCCGAGGCTCTTCTTTCCCCTAACCTTCCCATCGTCGCGGATACGTCCCGTTAGGTGGTGGCCGTCGATCTCGATGTCAGCTTTGGGTCGAAACCCAGGGAGACATGAACCCTTGTCGCGGCTCTGAACCCGACCGGATCGACCCAATTCGCCGCCCCCGCCGCGGGCGCGGGCGCCGCCGCCAGGTCGCCGGGTGGAAAGTAATTTCCGTGATCGTAAGGCGACGCGTCCGCGATCTCGTACGGACGGACATTCGTCCCCCGCCGTAATCTACAAGTTTGATCCGCTGA
Organism: Phenylobacterium sp.; assembly: GCA_003136395.1. GTDB lineage: Bacteria > Pseudomonadota > Alphaproteobacteria > Caulobacterales > Caulobacteraceae > Phenylobacterium. The sequence continues at coordinate 3,306 of PLEH01000263.1, read as the reverse complement.
GCGGACCGGTTCGCCGGACCGAGCGTAGCCACCGCAGCGCCCGCAGCGCCGGCGGCAGGTGGGCGCGGGTGCAGGCGGTCGCGGCCATTTTGACCGCGCCGGCCTGGGTCGGATAGGGGTGCACGACCTGGGCAAGGTCCTGCATGCCGAGACCCAGCCGGATCGCCAGCGAAATCTCGCCGATCATTTCGCCGGCGTGGCGGGCGACGATGGTAGCGCCGAGAACTCGGTCCGTGCCCTCGCGCACATGGATCTTGACGAACCCCTCGTCCTCCCCGTCGATGACCGCCCGATCGACGTCGTGCATCAGCACCACATAGGTGTGGAGCGGGATCGACTGACTCCAGGCCTCGCGGACATAGAGGCCGACATGGGCGATTTCCGGATCGGTATAGGTGCACCAGGGAATGGTCAGCGCGCTGAGCCGCTCGCGGCGCAAGCCCAGGGCATTCAACACCACGATGCGCGCCGAGGCCTCCGCGGTGTGGGCGAATTGCTGTCCCAGACAGACGTCGCCGGCGGCGTAGATCCGCCGATTGCTGGTGCGCAGAAAGTCGTCAACCTGGATACCGCCCACCGGATCGTAGCGTACGCCGGCGGTCTCCAGACCCATCGCCTCGACATTGGGCGTGCGGCCAATGCCCACCAGGATCTGATCGACGCCGACCTGGGTGCGGCTATCTTCGCTGACCAGGTCGATGATCTTCTGGTCGCCCTCCGTTCGCACGGCGGCGACGGTGGTGTTGAGGTGCACCTCGATCCCATCGCGCGCCAGCGCGTCCGACAGGATCTGGGCGGCGTCGCGCTCCTCCTTGGGCAGGAAGGTTGGATCGTCCTGGGCGATGATGACCTGCGAGCCTAGGCGGCAAAAGGCCTGCGCCAACTCGCAACCTGCCGGGCCGCCGCCCATGACCAACAGCCGGCGCGGACGTTCGGTCAGCTCGAAGACCGTCTCGTTGATCAGATATCCGGCCTCCGCCAGGCCCGGAACCTCCGGCGTCAGTGACCGTGATCCCGTCGCGATCAGCGCCTTGTCGAAGCGCAGCGCGAGGTCGCCGACCTCGATCGAGCGGCGTCCGGTAAACCGCGCCTGGCCGAAGAAAACGTCGATTCCGGCGGCCGCGAGCCGGTCGGCGGAGGCGCTGTCGCTAACGCGCCGCCGGATTGTCCGCATCCGCTCCATGACCGCCCCGAAATCGATTGCGACATCGCCAGGCGAGCGGGCGCCATAGTGCTCGGCGGCGCCCATCTCGGCATAAAGCCGCGCGGTGCGCAAGATCGCCTTGGAAGGCACGGAGCCAACATTCAGGGAGCCTCCGCCCAGCCGATCGCGTTCGATCAGCGCGACGCGGGCGCCCAAGGCCGCCGCGGCGCGTGCGGCGGTCAAACCGGCGGGGCCCGCGCCGATGATCGACAGATCATAGACGCCCTTGGGCGTGGGATTACGCCATGCCGTCCCGAACGACTGAGCCAGCGCTGGGGGCATCTATAGCCACCCACCTCGGAAGTCCGCGCGGCGCAGGCCCTGGCCGAGGTAGGGGCAGCGCTGCATCAGCCGCCAGATCAGGCCGGAGCGATGGTTCTCGACCATCAGCACGACGATTCCCTGGTCGAGGCCGAAATAGCCTTCAGAGACCCAGCCATCGGGGCCAGCCTCGGTCAGGGTTGGATTGAAGCCGCTGGGCAGTCTGGAGCCCTCGACTACGCGCGGGTGGCGAGCGCAGAGCCGACGTAGAGCCAGAAAGGCGCACTCCGACGCGAAGGGCAGCGTGGCCAGAGGCGCCCAGGGCGCCAGCGTGCCGTCGTCCGGGCCGTAGGGAACTCCGCGCGCGGTGTAGCTGAAGAACCGGCGTTTGCGACCATCGATCCGCAGGGTCTTGGAGCCGGGACCGTCATTGGCCGTGAGGCCCCAACTGTTCTCGTCATAGCCCAGATAGCCGTGCGGATTCCGCCGCGCGTATTCACGTTGGATCCAGACAGCGTGGCGGCTGTTTTCGAAATAGTCGCTGCGCTTTTCGCGCATGAATCGATCACGCAACCCCGCGAAATCGATCCAGGCGTGGGAGAACAGGTGGATGAACAGCGGTCCGGCGTAGAGCAGGTCCTGGTCGTAGATATTTTCCCACTGATAGGTCTCAGTCCAGGCGACGTAGCTAGCGTCGGACAAAGGATGGGTCGGCGACGCCAGGCCCAACGCATAGAGCAGGATCGCCTCGCTATAGCCTTCCCAGCCATAGTGCAGAAACCCGCTGTTCGGCTTCCAGCCCTGCCGCACGGTCGCCTGGCCGGCTTGGGCCCACCGCCAGTCGACCCGGCGGTAGATGGCGTCGGCAAGCGTGCGTATCTCGCGCTCGGCGGGCGTATCCTCCATGAAGTAGGCCGCCGCGGTCAGCATGCCGGCGATGAGCAGGGCGGTGTCGATCGGCGACAGCTCGCTGCGCCAGACTCGCGCGCCCGTCGCCATGTCCAGAAAATGGTAGAAGAACCCGTTGTGGCCGGTGGCGTCCGCGCCGCCGTCCTGCCGGGCGTTCCAGAAGAATCGCAGCGTCGTGAGCGTTCGGGCCGCAGCCTCGTCCCGGGCCATCCATCCGCGCTCGACGCCGACCGGATAGGCCGACAAGGCGAAGCCGACCACCGCGATGCTGGACGGCGCGCCCGGCCGCGTGTTGTCGGCGCTCAGTCCATTGGCGGGGTTGAAGGTTTCAAGAAAATAGCCGAACGCCGCCCGCTGAAACCGATCCAGCAGGGCGTCATCGGACTCCATGGGCGGGTCGGCCGGGATCGTATGGATCGACCTAGTCAATTGACCGCTCCGCTAGGGACTCGTTCAATAGCTCAAAGCGACGCGAAAAGGCCTTCGATCATCGCCTGGGCCTCCTGCTGGATCCTCCGCAGATGCTCGTCGCTTCGGAAGCTCTCAGCGTAAATCTTGGAGGGCCCTGTCAGGTTAACTCCGCCGAACCGTAGAAGCCCCCTCCCGGCACCACGGTCAGGCGGCGGCAATTGCAGTTGCCCACGTCGGATGGGGCCACAGCCCGGAACTGGCGAAGGGTCGGTCGGCGGATCAGGTGTGGCTGGAGATTGAAGGTATTGTAGACAGCGGCGTTAGTGGCGAGGAGCCTCTGGGCTGAACCCCGAGACTTGAACTTTTGCTACTTTCGCTCCCGTCGTCGGATGACCAGGTGCGAGTTTTCAGTGCGGTTATTTTCGTGCATTCCGCCCGTCCGGTGACAGCCCGCGAGGCGGCCCGGCCACTGCGTCATAAGAACCGGAACCAATCCTCAATCGGTCCGTTAGGGGCCGCAG
>PLEH01000143.1 GCA_003136395.1 Phenylobacterium sp. | reverse complement strand
GCCGCCGCTCTCGCCGATCCAGAACGCGGCGGCGGCCGGGGCCATCGAGATGGACGGCGACATGCCCGACGTCCACTCGCTGCGCATCCCGGTGAAATACCTCGCGAACCTGCTGACCGCCGGCCGCGAGGCGCCGATCGAGCTCGCGCTCAAACGCATGCTGGCCATGCGCGGCTACATGCGCGCCAAGACCGTCGAGGGCGTCATCGACCACAAGCTCGCGGGCAGCGTCGAACTCTCCGCCGCCCAGATCGATGAGATGTACCGCTACCTGGCGATCGCCAACTACGAGGACCGCTTCGTCATCCCCTCGGCGCACCGCGAGGTGGCCGAGGACGCCTACGACATGCGCGGCTCCTGCGGCTTCTCGTTCGGCAACGGCTGCTCCGGCGGGCGCACCGAACTCGGTCTATTCGGACCCAACAAGCGCAGTCGCGCCAAGACCCCGATGGAGGCCTGAGCCATGGCCCGCACCTACAGGGCGCTCGCGCTCCTGCTCACCTATCCGACGCCCGATCTGCAGCAGCTCGCGCCCAAGGCGCTCGCGCTCATCGAGGCCGAGGCGATGGTTCCGAAGGCGATCCGCCAGGCCCTGCGCCGGCTGGTCACCGAGATCGCCAGCGGCGACATCTACGATCTGCAGGAGGCCTATACCGAGCTCTTCGACCGCACCCGGTCGCTCTCGCTCAACCTCTATGAGCATGTGCACGGCGAAAGCCGCGACCGCGGCGAGGCCATGGTCGCGCTGGCCGAACTCTACCGCTCACATGACCTGCACCTGTCGGCCAACGAACTGCCGGACTTCCTGCCGGTGTTTCTGGAATTCCTCTCGACCCTGCCCGACGCCCAGGCCGCGTCGCTGCTCGGCGAGGCGACCCATGTGCTGGACGCCATGGGCGAACGGCTGAAGAGCCGTGGCAGCGCCTACCGGGCGATCTTCGGGGCGCTCGGGAAACTGGCCTCGCAGGCCGCCGACCCCGGCGCGCTCGCCGCTCTGCTCAGCGAGCCCGACGAAGACCCCAACGACCTGGAGGCCATCGACAAGGCCTGGGCGGAGACCGCGGTAACCTTCGGCCCTTCGGACGTCGGGTGCCCGAAGGCGAGCGCTCTCGTCGAGGCCATGATGGCCGAACCTGGCCGCCAGCCGCGCCGCGCCGCGACCAGCGTCTGAGGCCCGACATGCATCTCCTCAACCAAATGCTGTTCGGGATTTATCCCTACATCGCCCTCACGGTCCTGGCGGTGGGCTCGGTGATCCGCTTCGACCGCGAGCAGTACACCTGGCGCTCCGGGTCCTCCCAGCTCCTGCGACGCAAGCAGCTGGTGATGGGCTCGGTGCTGTTCCACGTTGGCGTTCTGGCCATCTTCGCCGGCCATTTCGTGGGCCTCCTGACCCCGATCTGGGTGTTCGACGCCCTGGGGGTGCCGCATGGGGCCAAGCAGATCCTGGCCATGACCGCGGGCGGGATCGCCGGCGTCATGTGCCTTACTGGCGGCCTCCTGCTGCTGCACCGGCGCCTGTTCGATCCGCGCATCCGCGCCAACTCCAGCTTCGGCGACACCGCGATCCTGATTCTGCTGATGACCCAGCTCAGCCTGGGCCTGGCGACCATTCCGGTGTCGGCCGGCCATCTCGACGGCCACGAGATGCTCAAGTTCATGACCTGGGCGCAGGGGGTCTTCACCTTCCGCCCCCGCGTCGCCGAGCTGGTGGCCGACGTGCACCCGATCTTCAAGGCGCACCTCGTGCTGGGCATGACCATCCTGCTGGTCTTCCCGTTCACCCGGCTCGTCCACATGCTGTCGGCGCCGATCTGGTACCTGAACCGGCGTGGCTGGCAGCTGGTGCGGACCAAGCGGGCCATGCCCCTGCGCCCCGAAGCGGCCGCGCCGACCTATCCGGCGCCTGCAATCGCGACCCGCCCGCCGGGCACCGTTCAGGCCGTCCGGCCCAATACCTTCAAGGCCGCGGAGTAGCCGCATGACCGCCACTATCGTCGTCGAGGGCGTCGAGATCCCCGAATTCCTCATCGCCGAGGAGGTCCAGCACCATCCAAGCTCGAACCCGCTTGAGGCCCGCACGGCGGCCGGCAAGGCGCTCGCCGTCAGGGCCCTGCTGCTGCATCGGGCCGACGAGCTGGGCCTCGTCGCCCAGCCGCTGACCGACGAAGACGGCCGTGAGGAGACGATGGAGGAGGCGCTGATCCGCGCCACCCTCGACGCCGAAGTCGAAATCGACCCTCCGGGCGAGGCCGAATGCCGCCGCGTCTATGAAGCCCAGCGCAGCCGGTTCTCGACGCCCGTCCTCACGGAAGCGGCGCACATCCTGGTCGAGCCGAAGAGGGATGACGCCGAGGGCTGGGAGACCGCGCGCCAGGCCGCTCAGGGCGCGCTCGACCAGCTCTTGCGGAAGCCTGCGCTGTTCGCGCAACTGGCGAAATCGCTCTCCGACTGCCCGTCCGGCGCGGTCGGCGGGTCCCTGGGACAGCTCGGCCCCGGCGACGTCGTCGGCGAGGTCGAGCGGGCGCTCGCGGGCCTCCAGCCCGGCGAGATCCTGGCCAAGCCTGTGCGTTCGCGCTTCGGTTGGCACGTCCTGAAGCTCGAGCGGCGGATCGAGGGCAAGGTGCTGCCCTTCGACTATGTGGAAGACAAGATCCGGCTGCACCTCGAAAGCCGCGCCTGGACGGCCGCGGCGACCCGCTATGTGGCCGAGCTCGCCGAGCGCGCGCGGGCCCAGGGCGTGGCGTTCAGCCTCACCCGGGACGGGCGGTTCGCCGAGGGCGCCCCGTCGTTGGGCCAAATGCTGTCGGACGACGCCTCCGCCGACCGGCTTGAGGCCTGGATGGATGCGACCGACCCCGCGCTTGCCGGACGTGTCCGGGCCGCGGCCGCCGCCGAGGACCTGCAGTTGGCCACCTTCGTGCGCCGCGCCGTGCGCCACTTCGTCGACCACGCCGACGACGAGAAATGGACCCAGCTGATCTCCGCGACCCAGGGGGCCGACGACCCCGCGGTCGCGGCCATGACCTCCCTGCTGAAGGCCAAGCTCACGCCCCAGACGCCTCACGCGCACACCTACACTGTCATCAAAAGGCGATAGCGATCATGACGTCGCTCCCCCGCGCACAAGTCGCCGAAAACCCGGACAGCCTGCTGGCCGATCCGATCGCCTGGTTCCTTGCGGAACACCACCGCCATCGACAGTTCTGCGACCTGATGCAACGGGCGTCGATTGCGACGGGCTTCGAGCCCGACCTGATCGCGTGGCTGCTCAAGTTCGTCGTTGAAGACCTCTCATTGCACGTCCTCGACGAGGAGCAGGATCTGTTCCCGCTGCTGCGGGCTCGCGCCGAGCCGGAGGACAGTATCGATGCTCTGCTTGGCCGCCTCACCGGCGAGCACGAGAAGGACCTTTTGCGCGCCGCAGCGGTGCGCCGGCACCTTGAGACCTGCCTGCGCCTGCAGGTCCCGATTTCCGGCAACAATGTCCGGCGACGCTCGCTCCAGGCCTTCGCGACGCAGGAGCGCAGCCACCTGGCGCTGGAGAACGCGGCGGTCCTGCCCATCGCCCGCCTTCGCCTGTCCGAGCGCGATCTCGCGAACCTGTCTCGCCGACTCGCGGCCCGACGTGACATCACGCGCCGTCCGGCCGGGCGTTCGACGGACGCCAAGGCCGTCACCCGATGAACGGGCCATCCATCGCTGTCGTGTTGGCGGGTGGAGAAGGCCGCCGCATGGGCGGGTCGAAGCCTACCCGGCGCCTTGGCGGCACGACCCTGATCGGCCGCGCACTGGAGCTTGCGCGATCCTACGCGGTCCATGTCGCCGTCGCCGTTCGCGAGGAGAGCCAGGCGCCCGGAGTGGCGGCGCGGTTGTTGCTAGACGATCCCGCCATCGAGGGTCCACTGGCGGGCCTGGCCTCGGCGCTGCGCTTCGCGCGCGAAATGGGCGCTGACCACCTGTTGACGCTGCCCTGCGACACGCCCCGTCTTCCAGCGGATTTCGCCGCACGTCTCTCGAGTGCGCGCCCGGCCACAGCGGTGGTCGCCCGCAGCGGTGGGCGTCTGCATCCGGTCTGCGCGCTTTGGAGCCTCCGGGTGCTCGACGCCTTGCCGGCCTATCTGGCCTCGGGGCGACGCTCACTTCGCGGCCTTGCCGAGACGGTCGGGATGACCGTCGTCGACTGGCCGCTTACGGCCAGCGATCCGTTCGCCAACGCCAACACGCCCGAAGAGCTGGCCGCCTTGCAACCGAGGCCCGGCGCGGCGGCGTTCCAGGCCTGGCCCGGGCCTGCCTTGGGGCCGGCCAGGGCCTGGGCCGGCCGCCGCCTATAATCAAGCCCTCGCTTGACTAACAACAATCGCCTCCGGGGTGGGCCGGCCTAGGCTGAGCCCTTCAATTCGGGAGATCGAAATGCTCATCCTCAGATCACTACGCCTCGCCGTCCCGTCGCTGGCCGCGGTTGCGGCGCTGGCCATGTCGGCTCCGGTCGCCAACGCCCAGGACGTGGGAACCGTCAACGTCCAGGCGCGCGCTCCCACGACGGTGCGGCTGGATATTAGGGGCATGGATCGCATCGCCGTGTCCGAGGCTGTCCACATCGCCGCCAGCGACGTCTGCGGCAACGCGATCGACAACAGAGAAGTGGACCTCGGCGACCTCATCCCGTGCCGGGACGCCACCGTGGGCAAGGCCATGAAGCACTATGCGGCCATGACGTCATCCGGCAACGTGGCGGCGATCGACCGCGCCATCGTCCTCAGCGCCCGCTAGGCGGTTGCCGACCCAAGCCCGGCGCGCTTTGCGCGTGGCGTCGCTGAAGGGCAGCGCCAGACGAGCCATACGGGCTTGGGGGTCTGTCTCGATCAACGTCAAGGATGATGAGGCGTCATCTTCTAGTCTTGACGCTCCCGGGACGGTTCAGTCGGGCGACATAGTGATTGGCGCATAGGTGTCAGTCGGGCCAGTAGGTGACGTCACCTGTTGGTGGAAATAATGGAGGCTTGGCCCGTCCGCCGCCAAATCGACGGAAAGGCTGCAAATTGAATCCTGCACTTGCCGCTAGGCAAACGGCCGATACTGACTCTTCGCGGGCCTTGGGTGGGCCTGCCTGCAGAGCCTGCTTGCCATCGCTCCTCCGAGAGTCGCAGAAGGGACAATGGCCCTTGGCGCGATCATCCTTACGGGCGGAGCCGGTTCGCGGATGAGCACGGACAAGGCGGCGCTGTCTTGGGCCGGGCGGCGCGCGGTCGATCGTGTCGCCGCTCTGGCGCAGGCAGTTGGCTCCCAAGTCGTTCTCACCGTTGGCCTGCAGAACTACGGCTTGCCGCTAGTCCGCGATGGTGTGCCGTTCGGAGGGCCGGTGGGTGGGGTGCTTTCCGGCGTACCGATCCTCATCGAGGCGGGCTGCGATCGGGTGCTCGTGCTGGCGGTTGATGCGCCGACGATCCGCGCGAGCGACATCGAGGCTCTCCTTTGTCACGACGGCGCCGGTGCGACGTTCGAGGGGCTGCACCTGCCGATGGTGGTCGACATAGGGAGGCTTCCGGCGGAGGCTTTGGCGGACTGGCCGTTGGCGCGGCTGTTGGATCGTGCGGGCGTTGCGCGCTTGGCTTGTTCCCCGGACGCGCAGCCTCGCCTTCGCGGCGCCAACACGCCGGATGAGCAGGAGGTCCTGCTGGCGGAGCTCGTGGCATGGGAAGCCGCTCAAAAAGGCGGCGCCGGCTGACGCACAAGCGGGCGTTGTTGCGGTGCGGTAGCGGCTGGGCCGGTCCGCGCTCTGTCCCGGGGCCGCGGCGCCGGCCTAGTCGCAGCGATGCGAGTCCTGGTGATCGATCCAGACCCCGCCCGCGCGGCCCTGTCGCGGCTCGTCTCAACGCCCGCGCGACCACCGCTTTGGCCACGGCGGACAGACATGCGACCTTCACATCACGACGGAGTTTGCTAAAAGCGCGCCTCGCATCCGGATGCTCTCGCGAGCCGCCTCGGAGCCAGGAAAGAGCCAGACACGAAGTCCAGTACCCCTAAAGCATTGAATTCGCGGGTGTAGCACAATGGTAGTGCAGCAGCCTTCCAAGCTGAATACGCGGGTTCGATTCCCGCCACCCGCTCCAGGTTCAAGACGTCGCAATTCAACTTCCACATGAAACAACGCCCGTAGGATCCCATGGCCAAGGAAAAATTCCAACGCAACAAGCCGCACTGCAACATCGGCACGATCGGTCACGTTGACCACGGCAAGACGACGCTGACGGCGGCGATCACCTTCATCCTGGCGAAGACCGGCGGGGCCAAGTCGATGTCCTATGCCGACATCGATGCGGCGCCTGAGGAAAAGGCCCGCGGGATCACCATCAACACCGCCCACGTGGAATATGAGACGAAGAACCGTCACTACGCCCACGTCGACTGCCCCGGCCACGCCGACTATGTGAAGAACATGATCACCGGCGCGGCGCAGATGGACGGCGCGATCCTGGTGGTCTCGGCCGCGGACGGCCCGATGCCGCAGACCCGCGAGCACATCCTGCTCGCCCGTCAGGTCGGGGTTCCGGCGCTGGTGGTCTACATGAACAAGGTCGACCTGGTGGACGACGAGGAACTGCTGGACCTGGTGGAGATGGAAGTGCGCGAGCTTCTGAGCTCCTACGAGTTCCCGGGCGACGACATCCCGATCGTCAGGGGCTCGGCCAAGGTGGCGCTGGAGGGCGGCGACCCGATCATCGGGGAGAACTCGATCCTGGAGCTGATGACCCAGGTGGACGCCTATATCCCGCAGCCGGAGCGTCCGATCGACCAGCCGTTCCTGATGCCGGTGGAAGACGTGTTCTCGATCTCGGGCCGCGGCACTGTGGTCACGGGCCGTATCGAGAAGGGGATCGTCAAGGTCGGCGAGGAAGTGGAGATCGTCGGCATCCGCGAGGTGCAGAAGACCATCTGCACGGGCGTGGAGATGTTCAGGAAGCTGCTGGACCAGGGCCAGGCCGGCGACAACGTCGGTGTCCTTCTGCGCGGCACCAAGCGCGAGGACGTCGAGCGCGGCCAGGTCTTGTGCAAGCCGGGCTCGATCACGCCGCACACCGAGTTCCTGGCGGAAGCCTACATCCTGACCAAGGAAGAGGGCGGCCGTCACACCCCGTTCTTCACCAACTACCGCCCGCAGTTCTACTTCCGGACCACGGACGTGACCGGGATCATCAAGCTGAAGGAAGGCGTGGAGATGATCATGCCCGGCGACAACGCCGAGCTGACCATCGAGCTGATCACCCCGATCGCCATGGACCAGGGCCTGCGCTTCGCCATCCGCGAGGGCGGCCGCACGGTGGGCTCCGGCGTGGTCTCCAAGATCATCAAGTAGGGTG
>PLEH01000332.1 GCA_003136395.1 Phenylobacterium sp. | reverse complement strand
ACGGGCCAGCCCGATATCCCCGGCGGTCCGACAGGCGCCACCTCATCGACGGCGGCCGCGAAGCCGAGCCCCGCGCAGGAGGCGGCCGAGACGGCCGCGAAGGCGCAGGCCGCCGCCCTGCAGACCGTCCGCGCCGCGCCGTTGATGGCCGTCGCCCATGAGGGCGGCGGCGGACTGGCAGGTGCATTCGGGATACCCGCGCTGGCGCAGGCCTCGGCGCATGCCGAAACCGAACTGGAACAGCTGCGGCACGGCTCGGCAATCGGAACGGCCCGCGCCCACAGGCTGGGCGACCGCAGCTTCCTGATCCTGGCCGGGACTTCCATCCCCTGCATCCTGCAGACGGCGATGGACACCTCCACGCCGGGTTACGTGTCCTGCGTCATCCCCACCGACGTCTATTCGGAGAACGGCGCGGTCGTCCTGCTGGAGAAAGGCGCCAAGGTGCTCGGCGAGTACCGCTCCGGCCTCAAGCAGGGTCAGAACCGGCTCTTCGTGCTCTGGACCCGCGCCGTCACCCCCAACGGCGTGGCCATCGACCTCGCCTCCCCGGCCTCCGATGCGCTCGGCCGTGGCGGCTTCGACGGCGATCTCGACCGACACTTCTGGGAGCGCTTCGGCGCTGCCCTGCTGCTCTCCGTGGTCGACGATAGCGCCACCGCGCTCGCCGGGCGCAACAGCGGCGGCGAGACGGTCCGTCTGCCCTCGGACGCCGCCGGCATGGCCGTTCAGAACTCCGCCAACATCCCGGCCACCTTGCGCAAGGCACAAGGCGCGGAGGTGGCGATCTTCGCCGCCCAGGATTTCGACTTCTCGGGCGTCTACGGCCTGAAGGCCCGCTGATGTCCGGCGACACCTCCGTCCTGGAGCACTACCTCAAGCCGCTCAGGGCCTCCCTCGACCTGCCGGGCGTCACCGAACTGGTGGTCAACCGGCCCTGCGAGTTCGCGCTGGAGCGGGACGGCGTCTGGTCCTGGCACGAGGCGTCTGAGCTCACCGAGGCCTGGCTCAAGCCGCTGGCGGTCGCGGCCGCGGCGGTCACATCGCAGGACGTCACCGCCGACCTGCCGATCTGTTCCACCGTGCTGCCGACCGGCGAGAGGTGTCAGATCGTCCTGCCGCCGGCCGCGGAACACCTCTCACTCACCCTGCGCAAGGCCTCCGAGCCGCGCCTCGACCTCGACGACTTCGCCCGAGCGGGCCTTTTCGAAGCCGTCACGGCGGCCACCGACGATCTCAAGCCCGACGAGATCGCGCTACTGGCCCTGCGGGACGCCGGCGACTGGAAAAGCTTCTTCCAGGCCGCCGTAGGATATCGCCGCAACATCCTGATTTCAGGCGCGACCGGCTCGGGGAAGACCACCTTCGCCAAGGGCCTGGTGCGCCTGATCCCTGAGACCGAGCGGCTGCTAACCATCGAGGACGCCCGCGAGCTGGTAGTCCCGCACCGCAACGCCGTCCACCTGCTCTACGCCAAGGATGGCCAAGGCCTGGCCCAGGTCGGCGCCAAGCAGCTGCTGGAGAGCGCGCTGCGCATGCGCCCGGACCGCATCCTGCTGCAGGAGCTGCGCGACGGGACAGCCTTCTTCTACCTGCGCAACGTCAATTCCGGTCACCCCGGCTCGATCACCACCATCCACGCCGACAGCGCCGCCCTCGCCTTCGAGCAGCTGACCCTGCTGGTGAAGGAAAGCGAAGGCGGCCGCGATCTGGCCCGCGACGACATCCGCGCCCTCCTCCACCTGCTCGTCGATGTGGTGGTGCAGATGCGCCGGATCGACGGGAAGTTCCGGATCACCGAGGTCTGGTATGAGCCTGAGCGCAAGCGCGTCCTGGCCGCTTAAGGCCGCCGGCTACGAGGCGCTCGCGCTCGCGGGCTCCGCCCTGCTGGCCGCTGTGGCCCTGGTCGTCGCGCTGGCCGGGCTGCACCGGCTGTCCATGCATCTCGAGCCCGCCGCCGTGCCGGCCTGGATCTGGTACTTCCGCGGTGACCCCAAGGTGCAGCGCTGGCTGCAGACCGGCGCCCTGGCCGCGGTCGGCGTGGCCGTGCTCATCGCGATCCTCGTCGCTCAGGCCCTGCAGCCGCCGCTCTACGGCGCCGCGCGTTGGGCGCGGGCCACGGACCTCAAGCGAGCGGGCCTGCGCGCAAAAACCGGGATCCTACTCGGTCGCTCAGCGGGCCGGCCCCTGGTGTTCGGCGGGCCGGAGCATGTGCTGCTCTACGCGCCCACCCGCACCGGCAAGGGGGTCGGCGTGGTGATCCCCAACCTCTTGACCTGGCCGGACTCCACCGTGGTCCTCGACGTGAAGCGCGAGAACTGGGAGGCCACCGCCGGCTACCGCGCCGCCCACGGCCAGCGGGTCTTGCTGTTCGATCCCCTCGATCCGGAGGGCCGCACCGCCCGCTTCAATCCGCTCGGCCACATCGACCGGGTCGATCCCACCGCCGCGCTCGACGAGTTGCAGAGGCTGTCGGTCATGCTGTTCCCTACGCCGCTAAACGCGGACCCGTTCTGGGCCGAGGCGGCCAGGACTGGCCTGATCGGGGTCGGAGCCCTGGTCGCCGCCACGGCGGACCGTCCGTTCAGCCTGGGCGAGATCTACGACGAGCTGACCCGCGACGACCCCAGACGCCGGCTCCCGCAGGAGATGGCGGCCCTCGGCGCCACGGGCCACCAAGTCTCCCAAGGCTGCGCGAGCGCGCTGGCCGACTTCTGCTCGGCCTCGGACAACACCTTCGCCTCGATCAAGCAGACGCTGACCTCGCGCCTGAACCTCTGGCTCAACCCCCGCGTCTGCGCGGCGACGGACGCCAGTGACTTCGACCTGCGCGATCTGCGCGACCAGCGGATGTCGCTCTACCTGGGCGTCTCGCCAGACAATCTCGCCAGGGTCGCTCCGCTCTACAATCTGTTGTTCAGCCAGCTGATCGACCTCAACACCCGCGAGCGCCCGACCGCCGACAAGCACAACGTGCCCGTCCTGGTGCTGCTCGACGAGTTCGCGCGCCTCGGCTACGCCGGCGTCATCGCCCACGCGTTTGCCTATGTGGCCGGCTACGGCCTGCGCCTCCTGCCGGTCCTGCAAAGCCCCGCCCAGCTGCGCGCCGAATATGGCCCGGACCTCGCCGAAGAGATCATCGCCAACTGCGGCGCCGAGGTGGTCTTCGCCCCAAAAGAACTCAAGGTCGCCCAGGACCTCTCCGAACGCCTCGGCTACGCCACCGTCCCCGGCCGCACGCGCAGCCGTCCTTCCGGCCTCTCCAGCGGCCGCCGCTCGCTCAGCGAATCCGACCACCGCCGCGCCCTGATGCTCCCCCAGGAGCTGATCCAGATGCCCGCCAATCGGCTGATCGTGCTCAAGGCCGGCGTCCCCCCGGTGAACGGCCGCAAGATCACCTACTACCGCGAACGCGCCTTCACCAACCGCGTCATCCCGCCGCCCAGCGTCCCGGCAACGGCTCAGCCGACCCCACGCCCAGCGCCGCCAATCCAGCCACCGCCGGAAACCGCCTCCGACCCCCTCACGCTCGACCTGGTCGTCCCGCTGATCGCCGCCGCAGGCCTCGAGCCACTGCCGCCCGCCGGCGCCACCGAAAAGGCCGTCGAAGCCTGGGTCGACCGGTTCCTCGACGCCACCGCGCCCAGCCCTACCCAGGAGAGCGATCATGCCCGATAGCGGCGCCGGCCTGACCAACACTGTGAACCCCGCAGGTTCCTCACGTTCCAAAGTCGAAGGCGATATCCCCGACGCCCTGCGCCGCAAGTACCTCACCGAGAGCGGCCGATTCGGCGCCGGCATCGGCTTCTATGTGGACGCGACCGTGGTGATCCCCAGCTTCCGCGACCGCGGCGGGCAGCTGGTCGCCACCCGCTCCGACCCCAACACCGTCCGCGACCTGGTCGCCATCGCCCAACATCGCGGTTGGACAGCCGTCGCGGTCACCGGCGCCACCGGCTTCCGCCGCGAAGCCTGGCTCGCGGGCCAGACCCTGGGCCTGACCGTCCGAGGCTATCAGCCCGGCGAACGCGACCTGCAGGTCGCGTT
>PLEH01000018.1 GCA_003136395.1 Phenylobacterium sp. | reverse complement strand
ACCGAGGACACCGCGCTCGGCCAGACGCTGCAGACTCAGCACCCCACTCGCTTCCTGCCGCACTTCGCCTGGGGCCAGGCCAAGCAGGGCGCGGTGTTGCGGATGCTCGGGCGCGCCCTGGTCAGCGCCTTCCGGTCGGCGGCGATCGTGCTGCGCGAACGGCCCGACGTGGTGATCACCACCGGGGCCGGGGCGATCTTCTTTGTCGTGCTTTGGGCCCGGCTGTTGGGCGCGAGGGTGATCGTCGTCGAGTCATTTGCGCGGTTCGACAACCCGTCTCTGTTCGGCCGCATGGCCGCGCCCTTCGCGCACCACTTCGTGGTCCAGTCCTCGAAGCTCGCCGCGCACTATCCCAAGGCCACGATCTTCGATCCCTTGCGGGTTCTCGACGTCGCGGCACCGGCGAAGGAGACGTTGGTCTTCGCCACGGTGGGCGCCACCCTGCCCTTCGATCGGCTCATCGGCTCCGTCGCCGCGTTGAAGGCCGAGGGCGCGCTGCCGGAAAAGGTCATCGCCCAGACCGGCCTGGGGGGCGTAGCCCCCGCCGGCCTGGAGGTGGTCGAGACCCTGGGTTTCGACGAGGTGCAGGCGATCCTACAGCGGGCGAGCATCGTCGTCTGCCACGGCGGCACAGGCTCGCTGATCACCGCACTCCGCGCCGGCTGCCATGTCATCGCCATCCCTCGCCTGCCTGAGCTCGGGGAGCACTACGACAACCACCAGAGTGAGATCACCGAGGCCTTCGCCCAGCGCGGCCTGATCCAGGTGGCCAACTCGACCGACGAGCTGCGCGAAGCGGTTGAACGGACACGCGACCGCCCCCGCGTCGTCGCGACCACCGACCAGATCGACCTGATTGCTCACATCGAGGGCCTGCTCGGCGGGATCAGGCCCCGGGCCTCGGCCGGTGGATAATCGACGGCTCGAAAAGTTTACGCCTGCTGTGCTAAGGCGTTGGAAATAGAGAACGTCTCACCATATTCGCGAAGGCGTCATATCGGTTGCGGTAGGGTCGAAACCGCTGCGGCGTGCAAAATCGGTCGGCTAGGTCCATCTGGCGGCGCCGCAGGTAAGGATGGCCATGTTCCAGTTTGAGAAGGCCAAGCCGAAATCCAAGGCGACGGCCGTGAGCCTTCCGGCTGGCGAGGGTGACAAGCTCGCGATTACCCACCGCGCCTTGCTGGCCTGGGCCGAACACTGCATCGAGTGCGCGGCGCCCGCCTGCTATTCGACTTGCGATCTCTATCTGGCCACCCCGGCCGGCAAGTGCCGCCGCTTCGAGGACGGCATCGTGCCCAACGTCAGCGCCGGCGGGCCCGACGGTCCGGCCGGCGAGGTGCGGTTCCGCCGCTGGGGCAAGCTCGAGGCCCAAGGGAACAGCGCCCTTCTGCCCACCGGTCGCACCCGCCTGGCCGAAAGGGTTCTGACAGCCGCCGCGCCGGTCGCCGCGACGCTCGGCATCGGCCTGACCAAGGTCACCGGCCAGACGCGCTGGTCGACCGCGATGGAGGCCCTGCACAAGCGGATCAACGACCGGCTGCAGGCCGGCGCCGCGAGCGGGCCGCAGCCCAACGCCTTCGTCGCCGAAATCATCAATCCGGGCGACCAGCCGGTCCGTCTCCTCTTGACCGCCACGATCGACAAGGCGCGGCTTCCGCGCATGCTGCCCGCCGACCAGTTGCCGCGGCCGCTGACCGTCTCCATTGAGGCAACCCCTGGATTTTCGCGACACGTTCTGGCCCTGGACGGCATGCGGGAAATCCTCCTCTCCGGCCTGCCCTTCAACTTCGCGCTCGCGCCGGCGGACGGGGACGATGTCCATCTGATCTTCCGCCGCCTCGATCTGGTGGTGCTGGAGCGGGAGGACGGCTCGGCCCGGGCGGCGCGAACCGCCGTGGCCTCCGCCAAGCCCGCAAAGCTGGTGATCTTCGACCTGGACAACACCCTGTGGGACGGTGTGCTGCTGGAGGGCGATGTCACCCTGAGGCGCGG
Organism: Phenylobacterium sp.; assembly: GCA_003136395.1. Lineage (GTDB taxonomy): Bacteria > Pseudomonadota > Alphaproteobacteria > Caulobacterales > Caulobacteraceae > Phenylobacterium. The sequence goes on along the minus strand of PLEH01000018.1, from coordinate 2,967 downwards.
GATCGCTGACCTCTTCCGCACGCTCGACGAGCGCGGCGTCCTCATTTCCGTCGCCAGCAAGAACGCCCACGACGACGGCATGGCCCAGCTCGCGGCCTTCGGCCTCGACGACTTCGTCCTGCACCAGAGGATCGGCTGGGGCCCCAAGTCCCAGAGCGTCGCCCAGATCATCGCCGCGATCGACATCGGCGCGGATACCGTGCTGTTCATCGACGACAATCCGTTCGAACGCGCCGAGGTCGCAGACGCCGTCGGCGGCGTCGAGGTCTTGCCCGACACCGCGATCGCCACCCTCGCGAGCCACCCGCGGCTGCAGGGCTCGGTGACGGAGGAGTCGAAGACGCGCCGGCACATGTACCGCGAAGCCATCGTGCGCGAGCAGACCGCGGAGAGTTACGGGGACGACTACCTGGCCTTCCTGCGCGACTGCGACATCCACGTGGAGATTCGCCCCGACGCGGCCGAGGACTTCGACCGGATCGTCGAACTGGTGCAGCGGACCAATCAGCTCAACTTCTCCGGCCGCAAGTACGATCGCGAGGCGATCAGCGCCATCCTGGGCGGAGGGTCGCTCGACCGGCATGTGGTGGTCTGCCGCGACAAGTTCGGCAGCTATGGCACCGTAGGCTTCTGCCTGTCGCACCGGGAGCCGGCTCCCGGCGGCGGCGAGATCGTGGTGGTCGACGACTTCATGCTGTCGTGCCGTGTGCAGGGCAAGTTCATCGAACAGGCGCTGTTCTGGCGTCTGACGGAAGGCGGCAGCGTGCCGGCGACGGCCGTGGCGGTGAATTTCAAGCAGACGGACCGCAATCGCGCCGCTGAGATGGTGCTCGAGAAACTGGGATTCGCCGCCGATTCCGATGGCCGCCTGCGGCGTGAGATCGCACCGGGCGATCTGGCCGTGGACTTCCTTACGATCGCCCCCTGATCAGCCGCTTCAGCTTCGACGCCATGGGCATCCAGTCGAAGGCGCCGCGGCTCTTCAAAGCGAAAAGCGACATGGAATCCGCAGGATTCGCGGATGTACGCCCGCGCGAGATCGCCGTATCACCCTCGGAAACGCCCTGCGGCGCCACGGTGTAGACGTGCCGATAGCCGGCGGCGCGCGCCTGCTCGATGATCCGGCCGTCGTGGTCGCCATAGGGGAAGGCAAGGGTGTCCACCGTGCGGCCAAGCAACGCCTCCAGCGCCGAGCGCGAGTCCTTCAGCTGGGCGGCCGCCGCCGGCTCGGAGAGCGCGGTGAGGCGGGGGTGATCCACGGTGTGGGAGCCGATCGTGATGAGATCCCGCGGCAGAGCCCGGATCTCGTCGGCGGTCATCACGACTTCCTCCCGGTCGCCGCTGGTCTCCATCGCCCAGCCCGGCGGGCGTCCTAGCCAACCGGTGGGGACGAAGATCGTCGCCGGGACGCCATGCCGCGCCAGCGCGGGCAATGCGTTTTCCCGCACCGTTCGAAAGGCGTCGTCGAAGGTCACTGCGACATTGGGCCGGCTGCCGTCGAGCGGGCCCGTGTGGTCCGCGCTCACGATGTTGGCGGTCTTGCGCAGGTGCTGCATCTGGGCGGCGAAAGCCTCGGCATGGGCGCTGGGGACCGCGTGATAGTAGAGGATCGTGAGCTTCGGGCGCGTGGGCGCCAGCCGGCCGCCGGCGTCCCAGGCCGTGGCGATCATTGTCTTCAGCGCGGTCTTGAGGGTCATTTTCCGACGTGAGCCTGGATATCGTAGCCGGCCAGCCATTCCCGCCGCCGGCGCCAGACGTCGCCCCATTTCTCCCGCGCCGCGCCCGGGGCGTCTCTGCGCCCCGACAGGAAACGCGAACCGAGGTAGCGCAGCCCCGACCAGAGCAGGAGCAGCGCTCGGCCGATCACGGCGGAGAGCGGGTTCCAGTGTTTGCGCATCATGGTGACCCGGCCGCGCGCGGTCTTCACGATCTTGTCCGCCCCGGTGGCCTCCGACATGCCGCCCATGTGGACAATCTCGGCCTCAGGCGAGATGCCCGGACGCGCGCCCCCCGCCTTGGCCCGAAGGCACAGATCCGCTTCTTCGGCGTACATGAAGAACGTGGGATCGAAGCCGCCCAGCCCCCGCCACAACGACGTGTCGATCAGGAGGAAACAGCCGGTGACAATATCGACGTCGCGCACCCTGTCCCGCTTCCAGTCGCCGTAGGCTTCCGAGCTGAACAGCGCGCTGCGCGGGAACAGATGGGTCAGGCCAACGCCGCCGCAGAACAGACTCCACAGCGTCATACGTCGCCAACAACTGGTTGGATTCAAAGTCAAATCCGGGAACAGGGTGCGTCCGCCCCAAATCCCGCGCCAAGGCTCGCGTTCCGCGAAGGCCCAGAGCGCCCGGTGACTGTTCTCAAGTGTTATGGTGTCGGGATTGAGCAACAGGATGCGTCGGCCGCGCACCAGTTCGGCCGCCAGATTGTTCGCCGCCGCGAAGCCCACGTTTGTGGGATGGGCGATGGCCTGAAGCGTCGGGAACTCGGCGTGAATGGCCTCGAAGCTGCTGTCGGACGAGGCATTGTCCAGCACGATGACCTCGAAGTTCACCGGCGGCGGAAAGCGGAACAGGCTGCGCAGAGCCTCCAAGGTCAGGGCCTTGGTGTTGTAGCTGACGACCAGGATCGAGAGTTCGACCTGAAGGTCTTCCCCCCTAGCTACGAAGGCCATTCATCGTCCTGACTGTCGACTCCGCATGCGGCTAGGGCGGCCCGAGCGGGGACATCATCTGCGCCTCCCGCTCTTGCCAACTCATGAGTCCACGGACGCGATGGAGCGCGATCGCGCCTGCCGGAATTCCTAAGCACACCTTCGGCAAACCGCAACCGCCGCGGCGCGCTCGCGCCGATCCCGACGGCCGCGCAAACGAAAACCGCCGCCCCGTGGGGGACGGCGGTTTCCGAAGAACTGGACTTGGACGTCTTAGGCGAAGGTGACCTGGCGACGACGGTTGCGGAGCA
>PLEH01000053.1 GCA_003136395.1 Phenylobacterium sp. | reverse complement strand
CTAAGCGCGGTCAGGCTCTAGGACTTCCGCGAAACCTTCTCGTCGAGGCCGGAGGTTCCCTCGCGAGCCGCCAGCTTGGCCGCGACCTCGTCCAGCGAAACCCCGGCGGCGGCCAGCACCACCAGCCAGTGGTAGATCAGGTCGGCGCTTTCGGCGGCCAGCGCGGCCTTGTCGCCCTGCACAGCCGCGATGACCGTCTCCACGGCCTCCTCGCCCAGCTTCTTGGCGGCCAGCGACGGATCGGACAGCAGCCTGGCCGTGTAGGACGCGACCGGGTCGCCGCCCCTGCGGCTCTCGATCACGGCGGTCAGGCGCGCCAGGACTTCGGCGAAACGGCTCATGCGGCGATCTCCGTCTGGCGGACCGGGATGTGGGCGGCGGCCATGGCGCGCTTCACCTCGGAGATCGAGACCTCGCCGAAGTGGAAGATCGACGCGGCCAGCACCGCGTCGGCGTGGCCCTTGGTCACCGCGTCCACCATGTGCTGGGCGTTCCCCGCCCCGCCCGAGGCGATCACCGGCACCGAGACCGCGCCCGTCACCGCCTTCAGGAGATCGAGGTCGTAGCCGATCTTGGCCCCGTCGCGGTCCATGGAGGTGAGCAGGATCTCGCCCGCGCCCCGCGAAACCGCTTCGGCGGCGTAGTCCACGACGTCCAGGCCGGTGTCGGTGCGTCCGCCGTAGGTGAAGACGCGCCAGGCCCCCGCTCCTGTTGAGGGGCCCACCCGCTTGGCGTCGATGGCCACCACGGTGGCCTGGCTGCCGAAGGCGTCGGCGCAGGCGGCGATCAGGTCGCGGTTCTCGACGGCGGCGGTGTTGATCGAGATCTTGTCGGCGCCGGCCAGCAGCAGGCGGCGCGCGTCCTCGACGGTGCGGATGCCGCCGCCCACCGAGAGCGGCATGAAACAGACGTCGGCCGTGCGGGCCACCACGTCGAGGATGGTGCCCCGGTTCTCGTGGCTGGCGGTGATGTCGAGGAACATCAGTTCGTCGGCGCCGGCGGCGTCGTAAGCCCTCGCCTGCTCCACCGGGTCGCCGGCGTCGCGTAAGGACACGAACCGCACGCCCTTCACCACCCGGCCGTCCTTGACGTCCAGGCAGGGGATGACGCGCACGCGCAACATCAGGCCGCGGCCTTCAGGGCGGCGGCCGGCACGATGTCGCCGTTGTAGAGCGCGCGGCCGAGCACCGCGCCGGCGATCTTCGTCCCCTTGCGGGCCTTGAGCCGCACGATGTCGTCGACGGTGGCCAGGCCTCCGGCCGCTATCACCGGGATCGCCACCGCGTCGGCGATGACCCCGAAGGCTTCGACGTTGAAGCCCATGGTCGTGCCGTCACGGTCGATATCGGTGATGATCAGGGCCGAGACGCCCACGTCCTCGAACCGCTTGGCGACGGTGATGGCGTCGAGGTCGCTGTCCTCCGTCCAGCCCTGTACGGCGACCTTGCCCTTGCGCACGTCGACGCTGACGGCGATCTGCTCGGGCCAGGCCTTGGCGGCCTCGCGGACGATCTCCGGCTGGCGGACGGCGACCGTGCCCAGGATCACGCGGGAGACGCCCGCCTCGATCCAGCCCTCGATATCGGCCAGGGTGCGGATGCCGCCGCCCAGCTGCACCGGCACGGAGACGGCGTTGAGGATTTCCTCCACCGCGGCCTGGTTCACCGCCTTGCCGGAGACCGCGCCGTTCAGGTCGACCACGTGGATCCAATGGAAGCCGCCCTCGACCCAGGCGCGGGCCTGGGCGGCCGGGGAGGTGTTGAACACCGTCGCCGTCGACAGGTCGCCGTGCACCACGCGGACACAGTGGCCGTCCTTCAGGTCGATGGCGGGATAGAGGATCAAGGCTGCCACTCCAGGAAGCGGGCGAGAAGGCCGAGGCCGGAGGCTTGGCTCTTCTCCGGGTGGAACTGCACGCCGGCCACATTGCCGCGCGCCACGGCCGCAGGGAACCGTTCGCCGTGCTCCACATAGGCCGCCACATCGGCCTCGTCCTTCGGGAAAAAGGCGAAGGAGTGGGTGAAATAGACGGTCTGCCCAGTCTTCAGGCCCGCGAACAGCGGCTGGTCGGTGACGCCGGAGAGGCTGTTCCAGCCCATGTGCGGGATCTTGATGGCCGGGTCGCCGCCGTCGACCAGCCTGCGCACATCGCCGGCGATCCAGTCGAGGCCCGGCGTCTCGCCGAACTCCAGGCCGCGGGAGGCCAGGAGCTGCATGCCGACGCAGATGCCCAGGAACGGCGCGCCCTTGCCGTGCACCGCCTCGGTCATCGCCTCGATGACGCCGGACCGGGCCTCGAGCGCGGCCATGCAGGAGGCGAACGCGCCGACGCCCGGCAGCACGACGCGGTCGGCGGCGGCGACGACGTCCGGGTCATCGGTGACCACGATCTCGCTCTTCCCGTCCGCGGCGCGGATGAGGGCCTTTTCGGCCGAGCGAAGGTTGCCCGACCCGTAGTTGATCAGGGCGACGCTCTGCATGGGGAAAAATCCTAGAGCACGCCCTTGGTGGAAGGTGCGTGGCCGTGGGTCTTGGGGTCGAGTTCGACGGCGTGGCGCAGGGCGCGCGCCAGCGCCTTGAAGCCGCTCTCGGCGATGTGGTGTGAGTTCTTCCCGTAGAGGGTCTCAAGGTGCACGCAGGCGCCGCAGTTCATGGCGAAGGCCTGGTGGAACTCCTTGAAGAGCTCGGTGTCCATATCACCCACCTTCGGGGTCAAATAGGACACGTTCCAGATCAGGTACGGCCGGTTGGACAGGTCGATGGCGGCTCGCGTCAGGGTCTCGTCCATGGGAATATAGGCGTGGCCGAACCGGCGCACGCCCTTGAAGCCGTCCAGCGCCTGGGCGAACGCCTGGCCGAGCACGATCCCGGTGTCTTCCACCGTGTGGTGCATGTCGATGTGCAGGTCGCCCTTGGTCTCGATGGTGGCGTCGAACCCGCCGTGCCGGATGAAGCTCTCCAGCATGTGGTCGAAGAAGCCGATGCCGGTGGAAACCGTGGACGAGCCCGAGCCGTCCAGATCGAGCACGATCCGGATCTGGGTCTCCTTGGTGTTGCGGACAACCTCCGCCGTGCGGGCCATCGTCTAATATCCCTTCGCCGCGGCGAGGTCCTTGAGCGAGACCAGCGGACGCGGACCGTAGTGCGATATCACCTCGGCCGCCGCGAGAGAGCCCAGTTGGCCGCATTGCTGCAGCGGCCGCCCCCGCGAAAGGCCGAACATGAATCCGGCTGCGTATTGGTCGCCAGCGCCGGTGGTGTCCACGACTTTCTGCACCGCTTCGGCCTTCACCGACAGCCGTTCGCCCTGGCTGAGCACCACCGAGCCGGCGGCGCCGCGGGTGACGGCGGCCAGCTTCACGTGCGGGCGCAGCGCCTCGACGGCCGTGTCGAAGTCGTCGGTCTGGAAGAGGGCGCGGATCTCGCTGTCGTTGGCGAACAGGAGGTCCACCTGGCCCTCGATGAAGCCCATCAGGCCGGCGCGGTGGCGTTCCACCACGAAGCCGTCGGAGAGCGTCAGCGCGATCATCCGTCCCGAGCCATGCGCGAGCGCCGCGGCCTTGGCGAAGGCCCGGCGGGCCGGTTCGGCGTCGAAGAGGTAGCCCTCCAGGTAGACGATCTTCGCGCCTTCGATGACGTCCTTGTCCACATCGGCGTCGGTGAACTCCACCGAGGCGCCCAGGAAGGTGCACATGGTGCGCTGGCCGTCGGGCGTGACGTTGATCATCGAGACCGCGGTGGCCTTGCCGCCCACCAGGGGGACGGTGTCGAAGTGGGCGCCGACGGCGCGCATGTCGTGAGCGAAAACCTTGCCGAGCGGGTCGTCGGCCACCTTGCCCAGATAGGCCGCCTTGCCGCCGTAGCTGGCGACGCCGGCGATGGTGTTGCCCGCCGAGCCGCCAGAGGTCTCTACGCCCGCCGCCATCTTGGCGTAGAGCGCCTGCGACTGGGCCTGATCGACCAGCATCATCGCGCCCTTGTCGAGGCTGTTAGCCGCCAGGAAGGCGTCGTCCGCCGGCGCGATCACGTCGACGATGGCGTTGCCGATCGCGGCGACGTCGTAGAGGTCTGGCATTGCTGGGCTTTCCGGCGGCGGAGGCGAGGGCGGGGCTTACAGAAGATCGGTGTTCGCCGCAACGTGGGCGACAGGCGCTGAGATTTTGTGAAAAGCCGAATGTCGGACGCTGAGGGGGCCGGTTCGTCATCCTGTCCGCGAGCTGCCGCGGCGATGTCGCTCCGGATCGCCGCACGGAGAGATCGCCAGATGCGCGTCATGTTCATCATCACCTCGGCCGCCACCATGGGACCGACGCCTGAGCTAATGGAGGCGATGCACACCCTCGCGACCCGTGAGATCGCCGCGGGCCGGATGCTCGACGACGGGGGCCTCATGCCGCTCGCCATGGGCGCACGGATCGCCAACGCCCGCGGCAAGGTCTCCGTCCTCGATGGCCCATTCTCCGAAACCAAGGAAGCGATCGGCGGCTACGCGGTCTTCGAGGTGAAGGACCGCGATGAGGGTCTGGCGCTGGCCGTCGAGTTCATGCAACTCCACGCCGACCACATGCCGGGCTGGGAAGGCGTCATGGAGATGCGCGAGGTGGCGGGGTCCCAGACGCGACCGCTTTAGGCGCCCCGCGGGACGAACAGCTTCCGGCTGGGGCAGAGGTCGCCCACCACGCAATCTTCGCACTTCGGCCGGCGCGCCACGCAGACGTAGCGGCCGTGCAGGATGAGCCAGTGGTGGGCGCGGGTCTGGAGCGGCGCCGGCACGATCGCCATGAGCTCGGCCTCCACCTGGTCCGGCGTCTTGCCGTTGGCCAGGCCCAGGCGGTGGGAGACGCGGAAGACGTGGGTGTCCACGGCGATGGCCGGCTCGATGCGCAGCTCGTTCAGCACCACCGAGGCGGTCTTGCGCCCGACGCCGGGCAGGGCCTGCAGGGCCTCGCGGGTCAGCGGGACTTCGCCGCCATACTGCTCCACGAGGATTCGGCTCATGGCGATGACGTTCTTGGCCTTGGTGTTGAAGAGGCCGATCGAGGAGATGAAGGGCTTCAGGCCCGCCTCGCCCAGGGCGAGCATCTTGGCCGGCGTATCGGCCACCTTGAAGAGCCGGTCGGTGGCCTTGTTCACCGAGACGTCCGTTGCCTGGGCCGAGAGCGCCACGGCGGTGACCAGCTCGAAGGGGCTTCCATAGTCGAGCTCGGTGCGGGGGTCGCTCTCCTGCTCTTCGAAGCGCCGGAAGATCTCGGCGATCCGGGCCTCTTCGGCCGGCGCGAGGCGCTTCGCGCGGGGCTTTTTTTTCGTGAGTCTCGGGGTCTTGGCCATCTGAAGCGCAGAATGGTTGCCGCGCGGCCTTCCGCCAAGGCGGTTTCCGGGCCTATGTTCGCGTCCGCATGCTCGGCCAGACCTACATGGACGCGGTGATCAGGCCGCACCGATCGCTCTCCGAGCGTGGCTTCATCATCCTGATCGCCGTGGTGACGCTCTGCAACTGCGTCTCCTCGGCGGTCTTCGTCTATTACGGCGCGACGCTGGTGCCGTTCTTCATGGCCCTCGACGTGCTGGCGGTGATCGTGGCCTTCGCGGTCAGCTTCGCCGGCGCGCGGCGGATCGAGCGGGTGACCATCACCGCGCGCGACGTGGTGGTCACCCACGAGGCGCCCAACTGGACCAAGGTCGTCTGGGAAAGCCCGACGGCCTTCACCCGTGTCACCGTCGAGAAGGACGAGGAGCGCACAATCGGGGTGCGCCTGGCGCTCTCCGGAAAGGACGTGCCCGTCGCCCAGGCGCTCAGCCCCGGCGAGCGCGCCGACTTCGCCCGGGCCCTGGAACAGGCGATCTGGGAAGCGCGCCGCGAGCGGGGCTAGTTTCCCCCCTTAATGGGGAGGGACAGATCGCGCAGCGATCAGGTTGGGGCAGTCGCGTTAAAGCGCCGACTCAGAGTCCCGACCCACACCTCCCCACCCGTCTCGCTTCGCCGGCCACCCTCCCATTAGGGGAGGGAAACCTTGATGATCTGATCGAACACCAGCGCCCACTTGCCGGCGCGGCGTTGCCAGATCCGGACATAGTGGCCGCGGCCCTCCGCCCAGCGCGCGTCGCCGTAGGTCCAGACGAGGTCGCCGGCGTGCGAGGCGCCGCCGCCGATCGGTCCGAAGGCGATGACCTTGGCGCGGGTCGCCAGTTCCCTGTCCACCGCGGCCGCGGTCGTCGCCGGTCCAAGATCCGAACCCTGCACGCGCGCGTCAGGCGCCAGAACCGCCTTGAGGGCCGCCACGACATCGGTCCTGGCGCGGGCGGCGAGCGCGATCTCGGCGGCGCGGACCTGGTTCATGGCGGCGTCCGGGGCCATGGGCCGCGCGTCCCCCGGCGGCAGGGCGATGGGCGTGGCCTCTGGGCCGACCGCCGCCGCCCCGTCGGCCTCGACGCCGCCGTCGTAGACCCACTTCCAGCCGCCGTCGGGCTGGCGGGCCCAGACAGTGAAGTAGAAGACTCGCGGCTTGCCGCTGTTGACGCTCGCCGGCCCGGTGGTGAAGCCGAGGTCGCCGGACCGTGAGATCCCAGCGAAATTGGGCCACCAGTTCAGCAGCGTCCCGCCGTCCTTCGGGAGCTTGGGCGGCGGGCGGCCGCCATAGACCGCCCGGGCCAGCAACGGGTCCGGGCTGAAGACGATGGCGTCGTCGGTCATATATTCCAGGAAGCTCGGCGCGACCCCGACGACCGCGGCGCGGGCCGCGAAGGCGTGCTCGGCCGCGATGACGGGCGCGGGATCGGCCGGTTGCGAGGGTGGCGCGGCCTGGGCGGCGGTGGCGAGCAGGGCGGCGGCGGCGAGCCCCCGGATCATCTTCAGCATGGGTCTTCAGGCTCCCCCCGGGGCGTCATCCTCGCCTATGGACTAGCGCGAAGCGCCCGTCGCGATCCAGAGCGACGAATGAGCCGCCGCATGCGACCGGCGCCGCGATGCGGGTTGCGCATGCGCGGCTGGGCGCCAAGATGGCCCCCATGGCCTTCACCGACGCCGAGATCGAGCGCTACGCCCGCCACCTGGTGCTGCGCGAGGTGGGCGGCCCGGGCCAGCAGAAGCTGAAGGCCGCGCGCGCGCTCATCGTCGGCGCCGGCGGCCTGGGCTCGCCCGCCGCCCTCTACCTGGCCGCCGCCGGGATCGGAACGCTGATCCTGGTCGACCCGGACGCGGTGGACCTCTCCAACCTGCAGCGTCAGGTGCTCTTCACTGAAGACGATATCGGGCGGCCCAAGGCCGAGGCCGGGACCGACCGTTTGGCGGCGCTCAACCCGCACATCTTCGTGGCCGGCCTCAATGAGGCCTTCAGCGCCGCGAACGCCGACGAGCTGGTGGAGGGCGTCGACATCGTGCTCGACGGCACCGACAACTTCGCCGTCCGCTATGAGGTCAACGCCGCCTGCGTGCGCCACGGCAAGCCGCTCATCTCCGGCGCCATCGGCCGCTGGACCGGCCAGGTGGGCGTCTTCGCCGGCAAGCCCTGCTATCGCTGCCTGGTCCCTGAAATTCCACCCGACGCCGAGACCTGCGTCGCGGTCGGGGTTGTGGGGGCCCTGGCCGGCGTCGTCGGCTCGATGATGGCGCTCGAGGCGATCAAGCTGGTCACGGGCGCGGGCGAGCCGCTGACGGGGCGCCTGCTGATCTACGACGCGCTCTCGGCGGAGACGCGGACGGTGAAGGTGGGCGCCGACCCGGAGTGTCCGGTGTGTTCCTCCCTCCCCTGATGGGGAGGGACAGATCGCGCAGCGATCAGGGTGGGGGAGTCGCGTTCAAGCGCGGTCTCAGCACGCCGGCCCACACCTCCCCACCCGTCTCGCTTTGCTCGCCACCCTCCCCGGAACGGGGAGGGATAGCTCACATCATCGACGGGATGACCCGGTCCGGCGGCTTGTGGCCGTCCATCCAGGTGCGGATGTTGATGATCACCTTCTCGCCCATGTCGATGCGACCCTCGATGGTCGCCGAGCCCAGGTGGGGCAAGAGGACCGCGTTGGGCAGGCCCAGCAGCTTCGGATTGATCTTCGGCTCGAACTCGAAGACGTCGAGGCCGGCGCCGGCGATGGCGCCCGATTTCAGGAGCTCGGCCAGCGCCGTCTCGTCGATGATCTCGCCGCGGGCGGTGTTGATCAGGATGGCGTGGGGCTGCAGAAGCTTCAGCCGCCTGGCCGAGAGCAGGTGATAGGTGGCCGGCGTGTGCGGCGAGTGGACCGTGATGATGTCGGTGCGGCCCAGCATCTGGTCGAGACTCTCCCAGTAGGTGGCCTCCAGCTCCTCGGCGATCCGCGGGCTGACCGGTTTTCGGTTGTGGTAGTGGATCTGCAGGCCGAAGGCGCGCGCCCGGCGCGCCACCGCCTGGCCGATCCGGCCCATGCCGATGATCCCCAGCCGCTTGCCGGTGATCCGGCGCCCCATCATCCATGTGGGGGTCCAGCCGGTGAACTCGCCGGCCTGGGTGACATTGGCGCCTTCGACGATCCGGCGGGCCACCGCCATGATCAGCGCCATGGTCAGATCGGCGGTGTCCTCCGTGAGCACGCCCGGCGTATTGGTGACGGTGATCCCCCTGGCGTTGGCGGCGGCCACGTCGATGTGGTCGATGCCGGCCCCGAAGTTGGCGATCAGCTTCAGCTGCGGCCCGGCGCGGGCCAGCAGGGTCTCATCGATCTTGTCGGTGATGGTCGGGGCCAGCACATCGGCCCGGGCGACCGCGTCGGAGAGCTGGGCGCGGGTCAACGGCGCGTCGGTGAGGTTGAGCTCGGTGTCGAACAGTTCGCGCATCCGCGTCTCCACCGGATCGGGGAGTTTTCGCGTGACGATGACTTTCGGCTTGCGGGCGGCCATGTCTGACTTGAAAAAGGACGTGACGTGAAGAGGGACGTTTCCCGCGCCGCTTCACCGGCGCGCCGTGTTGATTAGCACCTCTAGCAAAGGCTCCATGGGCGGCCAAGGCGACCCACAGCAATTGATGCCCGCCGAACGCCGATTGCTGAAAGGCGCGGCGATCGGACTGCTGGCCGCTTTCGGGCTCCTTGCAGGCGGCGTTTTCACCCGCGCGGAGGCCGCCGCGCGGCCCGAGGAGCGCCAGACGCCGTCGGGCATGCCGGTGCCGCGCTACGTCTCGCTGAAATTCGACAAGGTCAACGCCCGGGCGGGTCCGGGCGACGACCACAAACTGCTGTTCGTCTATCGCGTCCGCGGCCTGCCGCTACAGGTGATCGCCGAAACCAGCGAATGGCGCAGGGTCTGCGATCCGGAGGGGACGCTGGCCTGGGTGCACAAGCGCGTGACCGACGGACGGCGCACCACCATGAACACCGCCGCTCAACCGGTGGCGCTGTTGAAACGCCCCAAGGACGGCTTCAAGGCGAATGCCTATTTGAACGCGCACGCGCTCGCGGCGCTGGACCATTGCGACAAAGGCTGGTGCAAGGTGAAGGCTGACCATGCCTCCGGCTGGGTGCGCGAAGGGACGCTTTGGGGCACAACCGACGGGCCACAATGCCATTAGACGCGCCATTGAGCGCCGGGTGCGGCTCTGCTACGGCCAATTCCCCTGAAGAGACGGATCGCCAGATGACCGAACCCATGGCCAAGGACCACTACAGCTTCGAGGAGCTGATGCAGTGCGCCCGCGGCGAGATGTACGGGCCCGGCAACGCTCAGCTGCCGGCCCCGCCGATGCTGCTGTTCAACCGCATCACCCAGATCAACGACACGGGCGGCGCGCACGGCAAGGGCTACATCGAGGCCGAGTACGACATCGACCCCGGCCTCTGGTTCTTCGCCTGCCACTTCATCGGCGACCCGGTGATGCCCGGCAGCCTCGGCCTCGACGCGCTCTGGCAGCTGGTCGGTTTCTACCTGGGCTGGATCGGCGGCAAGGGCCACGGCCGCGCGCTCGGCTGCGGCGATGTGAGGTTCGGCGGCGAGGTCACGCCCAACATCAAGACCGTCACCTACAAGATCGAGATGAAGCGGGTCATCAACCGCCGTCTGGTCATGGGGATCGGCGACGGGGTGTTGGAAGCCGATGGAGTTCCCATCTATTGGGCGGCCGACCTGCGCGTCGGCCTCTCTAAGCGCTCTTAAGGGCCGAGGAAACCGGAAGGAACCATGCGCCGCGTCGTCGTCACCGGAATGGGCATCGTCTCGTCCATCGGCAACAACGCCAACGAAGTGCTCGCCTCGTTGCGTGAGGCGAAATCCGGCGTGGTGGCCGCGCCGGAGTACGCCGAGCTCGGCTTTCGCTGCCAGGTGCACGCCCCGCCGCAGATCGACTGGGAATCCTTGATCGACCGCCGGGCGCTGCGGTTCCTGGCCCAGGGCACGGCCTTCGGCCACCTGGCCATGGAGCAGGCGATCGCCGATTCCGGCCTGGACGAAGCCGAAGTCTCCCACGAGCGCACCGGGCTGATCGTCGGCTCCGGCGGCCCCTCGACCCGGGCCATCGTCGAGGCCGCCGAGATCACCCGCACCAAGGGCCCCAAGCGCGTCGGCCCGTTCGCGGTGCCCAAGGCGATGAGTTCCGGCGCCTCGGCCGTGCTCGCCACCTGGTTCAAGATCAAGGGCCTCAACTTCTCGATCTCCTCGGCCTGCGCCACCTCGGCCCACTGCATCGGGGTCGGCGTCGAGCAGATCCAGATGGGCAAGCAGGACGTGGTCTTCGCCGGCGGCGTCGAGGAGCTCGATTGGACCCTCAGCGTCATGTTCGACGCCATGGGCGCCATGAGTTCCAACTTCAACGCGACCCCGGCGGTGGCCAGCCGCGCCTACGACGTGGCCCGCGACGGCTTCGTCATCGCCGGCGGCGGCGGGATCGTGGTGCTGGAAGAGTACGAGCGCGCCAAGGCCCGCGGCGCGAAGATCTATGGCGAGATCATCGGCTACGCCGCCAACTCCGACGGCTTCGACATGGTCGCCCCCTCCGGCGAGGGCGCGGTGCGCTGCATGAAGCTCGCCATGTCGACCATCGGCGGGCGGACCATCGACTACCTGAACCCGCACGGCACCTCGACGCCGGTGGGCGACTCCCGCGAGATGGAGGCGGTGCGCGGCGTGTTCGGCGCCAAGCCCCCGCTGATCTCGTCGACCAAGTCGCTGACCGGCCACAGCCTGGGCGCGGCCGGGGCGCAGGAGGCGATCTACTGCCTGCTGATGCTCAACAACGGATTCGCCGCCAAGAGCGCCAACATCGAGACTCTCGACCCCGAGTTCGCCGATCTGCCGATCCTGCTCGAGCGCGCCGACCGCGACCTTGAGACCGTGATGTCCAACAGCTTCGGCTTCGGCGGGACCAACGGCTGCCTGGTGATGGCGAAGGTCTAGGCGCGGCCCTCGCCGTAGTGGTCCATCTGCTGGCGCTCCAGCTCGCTGGCGTAGCGGCGCACCACATAGGCCTCGGTGACCAGGCCGAGCACGCGCCGGTCGTCGTCAACCACGGCAAGCGCATCGGTTCCACTGGTCTCGAACAGCCGCATCACCGCCTCGATGTCCGTGTCTGAGGAGAGGACGATGTCACGGCTGGTCGCCAGGGCGTCGATCGGGGCCTGCAGCTCCACGCTTTCAGCATAGGCGTCCGCTGTGATCACCACCCCGGCGTAGCGGCCCGTTTCGTCCAGAAGGAACACCCGGGAGGTGGAGCCGAGCGGGAAACGCCCCCGGAACTCGGCGACCGTGGCGGTCGCCGGCGAGGTCGGCGGTTCGGCGCGCATCATCCGCCCGGCGGTCAGGCTGCGCATCCAGCCGACGTCGCGGGCGCTGCGGATGGTCTCGCCGCGCAGGTGGAGCCGCCAGGTCGAGAACGAATAGCCGAAGCGCTCGCGCACCACGGTGGAGGCGATCAGCGCCGCGGCGAGGGTCGCGGCGGCGACGCCGAAATCCCCGGTGGTCTCGAGCACGAGGAAGGACATGGTCAAGGGGCCGCCGACGATCGCCACCGCCAGGGCGCCCATGCCCACCAGGGCGGCGTTCTCCGGCGTCAGCTTCTCCGTGAGGGGCGAGAGGTCGGCCAGGCCCGCGTAGATCTGACCCAGCAGAGACCCCAGGAACAGCGAGGCGAAGAACAGTCCGCCGCGGAACCCGAAGCCGAGCGAGATGATCGACGCGCCGCTCTTCAGGACCAGGACGATCGCCAGCAGAATCAGCGGCATGCCGACCGCAAGGTCGAGGTGCAAAGCCCCGTGGCCGGCCGACAGGGTCTGCGGCGAGACCACCGCCAGGCCGCCCAGCAGGATTCCGCCCACCGCCGGGCGCAGGGCCGCCGGGATCGCAGAGCGCCGCACCGCCCGCTCCGCGGCGGCCACCAGACGCATGATCAGCACCCCGGCCAGGGCGCAGATCAGCCCCAGGCCGGCGTAGAGCAGGTAGCCCACCGCGTCGGGCGCGTGCTGGGACTTGATCTCGATGGAATAGGGCACGCCCCCGACGCCCTTGGAGACGAGCACGCTGGCCAGGCAGGCGGCGGCCACGGGGGCGATGGCCGAGGGCGTGTAGGCGCCGATGACGATTTCGAAGGCGTAGAAGGCGCCGGTCAGCGGCGCGCCGAAGGCCGCGCCTATGGCCGCGCCCGCGCCGGCGCCCACCAGGATGCGCATGTCGTGACGCCGCAGCTTCATGCGCCCGCCCGCGAAGGAGGCCGCCGCGCCGCCCGCCTGGGCGTAGGCCGCCTCCAGGCCCACCGACGCCCCGACCCCGTTCGACAATATGGTCTGGGCGCAGACGATCAGGCTGTCGGCAAGACCCAGCACCCCGCCGTGCAGCGCATTGGCCTCGACCACGTCCACGAGCCCGGTGGTGCGCCGGCGGCTGACCGCCCAGGTGAACAGGCCGAGCGCCAGGCCGCCCGCGACGAGCCACAACGCCCGCACGGGCGCGATCCGCGCGACGGCGCTCAGGTGGTCGGCGGGGCCGATACCGTAGAGCAGGCTCTGGATGCCGTGCGCGACGCGGCTCTGGAAGACCGCGAGCAGTCCGGCGGCGGCGCCCACCGCCACCGACAGGGCGATGAGCCACAGCTCGCTCGTCCGCAGCCGGCGGCGAAGCGCGCTCATGAGCCGGACCGGCCATCGACGCGGCGGCGACAGGAAGGAAACGTCGATCATCAAGGCTCCGACCAATCCCCTATGAGCGCCCCGCGGCGAAAAATGAAGGGGCGATGGCCGCTTGCCTATCGCGCGGGGCCCGGCCACAAACGCCGCGACAAACGAGCGACGGGAGACGCCACGTGGCCGACGACTATCATATGCCCAAGGGCAAGCTCATGCGCGGCAAGCGCGGGATCGTCACCGGGGTCGCCAACCACCAGTCCATAGCCTGGGGGATCGCCAGCCAGCTGGCCGCCCAGGGCGCGGAGATGGCCTTCCTGCACCTGCCCGGCATGGAGCGTAGGGTCGAGCCGCTGGCCGAGAGCCTCGGGGTCAAGGTGCTGGCGCCCGTCGACGTCACCGACGATGCGGCCATGGATAGGGCCTTCGGAGTGGTCGAGAAGGCCTTCGGCCAGATCGATTTCTTCGTCCACGCCATCGCGTCCGCCAGTCGGGACGAGCTGAAGGGCTCCTTTGTGGACAACACCACGCGGGAAGGCTTCCTGCGGGCGATGAACATCTCCGCCTTCAGTTTCGTCGACTGCGCGCGGCGCGCAGCGGCCCTGATGCCGGAAACCGGCGGCTCGATACTCACGCTCACCTACATGGGCTCCGAGCGGGCGATCCCGAACTACAACACCATGGGCGTGGCCAAGGCGGCGCTGGAGGCGGCCGTCCGTTACGCCGCCCGCGACCTCGGGCCCAAGGGCATCCGGGTCAACGCACTCTCGCCCGGGGCCATGAAGACGCTCTCCCTGGCCGGTATCTCCGGCGGGCGCGGCATGCTGGCCAAGGGCCGCTCGCTCTCGGCCATGCAGGAGGACACCTCCATGGAGGGCGTGGCCGGGGCTGCCCTATGGCTGCTGTCCGACCTGGGGCTTTCGACCACCGGCGAGATCGTCCATGTGGACGCGGGCTTCCACATCATGGGCTTCCGCGAAGACGAGGCGGCGGAGGGCTAGGGCCCATGGCCGGTGCGCCCGCCTCCAAGGACGTGGATGTCATCATCGCCGGCGCCGGCGTCGCCGGCGCGACCCTGGCGTTGGCGCTCAAGCAGGGCGGCCTGACGCCGGTCCTGATCGACCCGGTGGAATTCGACGCGCAGCTGGCGCCGACCTTCGACGGCCGCGCCTGGGCCATCGCCTACGCCTGCTTCCGCCAGTGGCGGGCGCTGGGGATCGGCGAGGCCCTGGAGCCACACGCCCAGCGGATCGAGCAGATCCTGGTCACCGACGGCCAGACGCCCGGCGCGGCCTCGCACGGGACCGGCCCCTTCTTCCTGCGCTTCGACTCGGCCGAGATCGCCGACAGGGCCGACGGGGAGCCCCTGGGCTACCTCCTGGAAAACCGCCACGTCCGCGCGGCCCTCGCTCGCGCGGTGATGGACGCCGGCATCGAGGTCCTGGCGCCGGCGCGGGTGGCGAGCGCGGCATTCGGGCCCCGCGAGGCGGTGGTGACCCTGGCGGATGGCCGGATCCTGCGCGCGCCCGTCGCCGTGGGCGCGGAAGGCCGCGGCTCGGTGATCCGCGCCGCCGCCGGCATCGGCGCCATCGGCTGGGACTATCCGCAGACCGGCGTGGTGGCGACCGTTCGCCTGGAAAAGCCGCACGGAGGCGTGGCGCACGAGTATTTCCTGCCCGGCGGCCCCTTCGCGATCCTGCCGCTCACCGGCAATCGCGCCAGCCTGGTCTGGACGGAGAGCCGTGCGCGGGGCGCGGCCCTGAAGGCGGCGCGCCCTGAGATCTTCCAGGCCCACCTCGACCGCCGCTTCGGCGACCACCTGGGCGCGGTTCGCGTCGAGGGCCCGGTCTTCACCTATCCCTTGAGCCTGCAGCTCGCCGAGCGGTTCACCGCGCCGCGCGCGGCCCTGCTGGGGGACGCGGCCCACGGCGTGCACCCCATCGCCGGCCAAGGGCTGAACCTGGGCCTGAAGGGCGCGGCGGCGCTGGCGGAAGTGTTGGTCGAGGCCATGCGTCTGGGCGAGGACATCGGCTCGGAGGCGGTGCTGGAGCGCTACGCCGCCTGGCGCCGCTTCGACACCGTGACCTTGAGCGCCGGAATGGACGCTTTCGTCCGCCTGTTCTCCAACGACAACCCGATCCTGCGCCTGGCGCGCGGCGCGGGGATGGCGGCGGTCAATCGGATAGGTCCAGCGCGCCGATTCTTTATGACCGAGGCCGGCGGCGCGGTGGGCGACCTGCCGCGGCTGCTGAAGGGCGAGGCGCTTTAGATGCGGAGCGGGGTTCTCAAATGCTGAGAGGAACGGTCCTGACGATCGCCATGGTGCTTTGTTCTGCCCAGCAAGTCAGCGCTGCGGATCGACACGGTATTCCCGCGGCCGGGGCGGTTCCGGACGCAAAGACAGCGCTTGTGATAGCGAAGGCGATCCTGACGCCAATCTACGGTGACGAGCTTCGGGGCGAAGAACCGTTTCACGCGACGCTGAAGGGCGAACGCTGGACGGTACAGGGCACGCTCAACTGTGGAGGACAGTCCTGCAAAGGCGGGGTCGCGGAGATTCTCATCACGAAGTCTGATGGTCGGGTGGTGGCGATTTCACACGGCAAGTGAGCAGCGGATGTTTTCCCGCAAACCCACCAACCCTTAAATCCACGGCGGCTATCTTTGCTTGGGCTTCGGGTCTGCCCCGACGTTCCCCTCCCCCTTGCGGGGAGGGGTCAGGGGTGGGGGTGCAAGCTGTGATTCCGAGTTTTCGCCCCTCGAGCGCCGAGCCGACACCCCCACACCCAACCCTCTCCCCGCAAGGGGGAGAGGACTTTGAGTATCTTGCCCGAGCGCCGTCGAGAACCGATCGGCCCGACCCCTACGAGTACCGCGCCTCGACCTTTGTGGCCGACCCGCCGACCTCTCCCAGCGCCCAGGCCACATCGGCCAGGTACTCCCCGACCACCTGCGCATGCACCGGCGACAGCATCAGGTGCAGGCTCTTGGGCTCGGTGGTGACGCCGGTGAACCAGCCGCGCTCGCGCAGCTTCGCCCAGAGCGCCAGGCAGTCCACGTCGGCGCGGGTGAAGACGAGGATGCCGAGCTGCGGGCGGCCCAGCACCGTGAAGCCCAAGGCCTCGACGCCGGCGGCGATCGTCTCGCGGGCCTCAGTCACCAGGGCGTGCTTGGCCCGGTAGCCCTCGACGCCGAGGAAATTCATCACCGCCCAGGCCGCCGAGATCGCCCCGCCCGGCCGCGTGCCGGCCAGCGTCGGGGTCACCATCCGCCCGCCCGGCCAGTCGCGGAAATCGAAGGTCATGAAGGCCATGAGCTCGGCGGAGCGGAAGAAGACGGTGGACGCGCCCTTGGCGCAGTAGCCGTACTTGTGCAGGTCGGCGGAGAGCGAGCGCACGCCCGGCAGCTCAAAATCGAAGGGCGCGATGTCGCCGCCGTTCATCCGCACGAAGGGGGCGATGTAGCCGCCGACGCAGGCGTCCACGTGCAGCCAGAGATCGCGCTCGACCGCGAGGTCCGACAGCGCCCCGATCGGGTCGATCAGGCCATAGGGGAAGTTGGGCGCCGAGCCCACGATCATCACGGTCGCCGCGTCGGCCGTCGCCGCCATTACCGCAGGATCGGCGAGGTAATCTCTGAGCGGGGTGCGGCGGACCTCGATCTCCATCAGGGCGCAGGCCTTGTCGAAGGCCGGGTGCGCCGAGCGGGGCAGGACGATGTTGAGGGGCCCCGCGACGCCCTTCTGCTTGCGGGCGAAGTCGCGGGCGGCCTTCACCGCCATGGTGATGGAATCCGTGCCGCCCGAAGTGATCGCGCCGTTCGCGCCCTCGGGGCCGTGCAGCAGGCCAAGGCCGAAGCCCACGACCTCCTCCTCCATCCGCTTCAGGCTCGGGAAGGCGGCCGGGCCCAGGCCGTTCTCCGACTGGAAGAGGGCGTAGGCCTCCTTCTGCACCTGCTCGACTTGCGCGCCGGCATTGAAGACGTAGACCGCGGTCTTGCCGTCGCGCCAGCGGACGTCGCCCTGGGCGTACTCCAGCATCTGCGACCGGAGTTGCGGCCAGCCGACGCCCGTCTCGGGCAGGGGATGTCTCATGGCCCAGGTCTATTCCGACTGCAGGGTGAACTTAGACGCCATCACGCACCTGGGCGCATCCCTGTGGATGATCAGGGTCGAGGGTTGCCCCGCGCCGGGGACGAAGAACCAGCGGCCGGCCGGCGTGACGACCGTCAGCGTCGCGGGGCCGGTGAACTGGCAGACCCTGTCCGTGCCGAAGCCCTTGCCGCCGTTTTCCTTGACGTCGGAGCAGCTGGTGTCGCCGGCGGTGCGGCCGATGACGGCGTCGTCATAGGGGAAGGTCTTCAGCGCCGTGTAGCGTTTGGCCTTGAACTCGGCCTCGGTCATCGCGGGACACGGCGGGCCCTGGATGTCCAAGGCCTTGGCCCTGGCGATATTGGCGTCGCGGTCGCGGACGAACTGGAAGGTAATCAGGCCGACCACGGCGGTGATCACGATCACGGCGCCGATCACGTGGGCGATGCCGAAGCGGGCGACGGCGCTGAAGTCCCTAGTCGCCATCGCCCAGCTCGCGCGCCTCTTCCGGCAGCATGATCGGCACGCCGTCGCGGATCGGGTAGGCGAGGCGCGCGGAGCGGCTGATCAGCTCACCCTTGGCGCGGTCGTATTCCAGGGCCCCATGGGTCACCGGGCAGACCAGGATCTCCAGCAGGCGCGGATCGACGTCAGGCGCCGGGGCGGTGGCGGGAACGGTGTCAGGCTGGACGGGCTCGCTCATGGCCGGCAGTCCTACTGCACGGAATGGCCTTCGTCATCGCCATCCTCGCCATCGATCTCCAGGAGAGTGGCGAGCGTCTCGAAGCGGTCGGCGAGGTGCGGCGCCTCCAGCAGCGCCTGTTTTTCCGCCGGCTCGAAGGGCAGGCCCATGGCCAGTGAGTTGACCAGGGCCTCCAGCGGCGCGGTCTGGGCGGTCTCCCAGTCGATGTCGAGCTCCCGGCGGTTGAGGTAGCGCTTGAGCGCCTTGGCGAAGCGGCTGCGCGCGGCCTCCGGCGCCAGAGCCTCGCCGGTCTCGTGGAGGTCGGACTCGAAGCGGTCGTAGCGGGCCCGCAGCTGCCGGTAGGGCGTCGGGCTTGAGAGCTCCGCGCCGGCGTCGAAGCGGCAGACACCGGTCAGCGTGATCAGATAGCGGCCGTCGGAGGTCTCGGCGTAGGCGGTGAGGCGTCCCGCGCAGCCGACGTCGGAGAGCTTTGGCCGTTCGCGGTCGCCGCCCTGGCGCGTCTGGATCATGCCGATGATCCGGTCGCCGGCCATCACATCGTCGATCATGTTGAGGTAGCGCGGCTCGAAGATCTGCAGCGGCAGGTCGCCGCCGGGCAGCAGCAGGGCGCCGTCCAGCGGGAAGACCGGGATGATCTGCGGCAGGTCGGCGATGCGGCGGTAGGGCGCCATGGGGGACACTAGCAAGCATATGTTTCTAGTGTGCTTCTTGGATCTGAAGTTCGCTCCGCGCTTGGCCCAGAATATGGCGAACTTCAGATCCAGCACACTAGGGCTCAACTGAAGAGGATGGCCGACAGGCGACGGCGGCCGTTGCGGGCGATCTCGGACATCTGGCCGGCCGCCTCGAAGACGGTGAGCAGCTGCTTGCGCGCGGCCTCGTCGTTCCAGGTGCGGTCCTTCTGGATGATAGTCAGGAGCTCCCCCGCGGCTTCCTCCAGCCGGTGGGCGCCGGCGAGCGCCTTGGCGAGCTCAAAGCGCGCCTCGTGGTCTTCCGAGTTCTTGGCCAGCCGCGCCTCGAAGGCGGCGGTGTCGGTGGGCGCTTCGGCGGTCAGCGTCAGGGCGGCGCGAACGCTGTCGAGGTCGGGATCCTTGGCGTCGGGGCCGGCCATGGCCAGGACCTCGCCGGCCCGCTCGGTGTCGCCCGAGGCCATGTAGACCTTGGCTAGGCCGCCCAGCGCCTTGGGGTGCTGCGGATCGGCCTGCAGCACCTGGGCATAGGCCTGGGCGGCGCCGCCCATGTCACCGACCTCCAGGGACTCACGCGCCATCTCAAGCGCCTCGTCGATCGGCGACGGGCCGCCGGGGCCAAGCTTGGCCAGCTTGTCGACGAAGGCCCGCACCTGGCTGTCGGGCAGCGCGCCCATGAACCCGTCCACCGGCTTGCCGTCCACGAAGGCGAAGACCGCCGGGATCGACTGCACGCGCAGCTGGCCCGCATAGGCCGGGTTGGCGTCGATATCGACCTTGACCAGCTTCACCTTGCCCTTGGCGGCGGCGACAGCCTTTTCGAGCGCGGGACCGAGCTGGCGGCAGGGGCCGCACCAAGGGGCCCAGAAGTCGACGATCACCGGCGTCGACTTGGACGCCTCCACGACGTCGGCGATGAAGCTCGCGTCGGTCGTGTCCTTGATGATGTCGCCGGCTGGCGCGCCGACAGTCTCTCCGATCAGACTCATAACTCGGGTCCCCAAACCTGGTCCGTGAAACACCTCGCCCCCCAAGATGGTCCCGCACTACGACAGCTTCAACGCGGTGAAGGCGACAAACGGCGGCCCCGAATCTCGCAGCGGGCGGTCTGCTACCGCATCTTCCCTAAGAAATAAGGCAAGGCGGCGTCTAGACCTGCGGCACGATCGCCATCGCTGCGAAGTCCACAATGATCGGCGTCAAACCCACCGCAGCCAGGAACCGGCGGAAGCCCGCCTGATCGATGCCGGTCGTCGCGGTGTTGGTGAGGGGGTGGAAGTTCACGCGGGGCGCGTCAGCCAGCACGCGGTCCAGCACGAAGCGCACACGATGGTGCGTGTCGTTGATCAGGCCAAAGGCGGTGACCGAGCCGGGAGTCACGCCGAGGGTCTCGGCCATCAGGTCCGCGCTGCCGAACGACAGTCGCGCCGAGCCGATCACCGAGTGCAGCCGCTTCAGGTCGATGACCGTGCGGTCGGCCGCCGAGATCAGCCAGAGCTGGCCCTTCGCGTCCTTCAGGAAAAGGTTCTTGGTGTGGGCGCCGAGGATGGCGGCCTTGATGTCCTCACCCTCGCCGACGCGGAACACGGCCGGGTGTTCGTGGGTGAGTGTTTCGACGCCGAGGTCCGCCAGCAGGGCCATGAGGTCGGCGCGGGTTTTCATGGCGCGCTTCAATAGCGGAACTGGACGCGAAGGCGACCCACGGCTTTAAGGGAGAGCTGTCGCCGCGGAGGCCGTCGTCCATGGAACTGGAGTGCTATCCCACAACCGAGCGGCCGCCGCAGATCGTGCCCGGCCGCCCGAGCCGTGACTGGATGGACGCTTTCCACGCCCGCCACGCCTACCGCTGCCTGCCGCTCAACATGGCCAACACCTCCGGCTGGGAGATCCTCTGCCCGGTGGCCTTCACCGCCGAATGGAACGGCGGCATCCGCCAGGAGGACATCACGCTCAAGCCGGACTATCCGAGCCCGGACTTTCACCGCCTGGCCTCCAGCCACTTCAGCCACGGGGTGCTGACCATGCATCCGGGCTATCTGTTCCGCACCCCGCCCGGCTGGTCGATGCTGACCATGGGCTCGCCGAACCACGTCAAGGACGGCATCCAGGCCCTGGCCGGGGTGGTGGAGACCGACTGGCTGCCGTTCCCCTTCACGATGAACTGGCTCTTCACCCGGCCCGGCAAGATCCGCTTCGAGAAGGGCGAGCCGTTCTGCTTCATCACGCTCCTGCAGGACAAGCCCCTGCACGAGATCCAGCCGGTGATCCGGCGGATGGACACCAACCCCGAGCTGCGCAACCAGTACGACGTCTGGGAGAAGCACAGGAGCGAGTTCAACCAACGGATCCTCCGCCAGGATCCGGAGGCCACCAAGGAGGCTTGGCAGCGCTACTACTTCAAAGGCGAGTACCCCGAGGACATCGCCCCGGCCCGCGAGGACCACGTGAACAAGCGCCGGCTCAAGGAACCCAAGATCGGGCGCTAGGTCGGCTTGCAAACGGCAGGGGCGTCTGCCATAAGCCGCCTCTCGAATTTCGGGGGTTCTCTAGAAGCCTTCGAGGAGCGCGGGCGTAGCTCAGTGGTAGAGCACAACCTTGCCAAGGTTGGGGTCGAGAGTTCGAATCTCTTCGCCCGCTCCAAATTTCCCGCATGAACTTCAGGCAACCGCCGCCGCCCGCCTGGGCGCGGCGGCGCGGCCGTAGCTGACAGCGTAAAGAAATTCGCCTCCCAGGGGAAAGGATTCGCAGCGCGGATAACGAAGTATTACAGCTCAGTTTGATGACGGCGACCAAGCGGGCCGGCGCAGCGTTATTTGGGAGATTGAGATGAAGATGAAGCTTCTTGCGACGGCGCTGGCCACAGGTTTCGCGGTTTCGGCCCTGATGGCCGCCGCGCCCGCCAGCGCCGCGGTGGTGTTCTCCTTCACCGATGGCCCGGCCCACTCGCCGACCGCCGGTTTCACGGTGGTCGACGACTTCACCACGAGCGCGGGCCTTACCGGTTCCAACTTCCAGATCAAGGTTCCGCCGGCTGACAGCAGCGGCGCGCCGCCGGCGAACTCCTCTCCGGCTGGCACCGCCTATCTTTCGGTGCTCGGCGGCGGTTCGGCCACCTACACC
Source organism: Phenylobacterium sp. (assembly GCA_003136395.1). Lineage (GTDB taxonomy): Bacteria > Pseudomonadota > Alphaproteobacteria > Caulobacterales > Caulobacteraceae > Phenylobacterium. The sequence continues at coordinate 10,465 of PLEH01000053.1, read as the reverse complement.
TTCACAGGGCCAGTCACCGCCTTCGAATTCGATTGGGGCTCGCTCGACAGCTACAACACGCTGACCTTCGTTTCGACCGCCGGTTTGACCACGGTCATCCCGGGCTTGACGTTCACAAATCCCGCGAATGGCGACCAGCACGCGGCGGGCACCAACGGCCTCTTCATGGTTACCGGTAACGCGGGCGACACGTTCAGCAGCGTCACCTTCGCGGGTTCCCAGAACTCCTTCGAGGTCGACAACCTCGCGGTTAGCGTTCCGGAGCCCGCGTCCTGGGCGCTGATGATCGTGGGCTTCGGCCTGGCCGGCGGCATGGTGCGCGCCAAGCGCCGCAACCAAGGCGCGGCCACCACCTAGGGCGAGCCGGGAGCCTCTCCGGCTCCTTAGGATGAACAGAGACAACCCTGGCCCGCGTGATCCGCGGCCAGGGTTTTTTCGTGGGCGCGGCTGAGCTACACCAAGGCCGCCCGTCACGGCGCATCCCCGAAGAAGGCCAGCATGACCCACGACCCCGCGCTCGACGCCCATGAGCACGCCGAACACGCCGAGCACGCGGCCCACGAGCACGACCCGTTCATCAGCCGCGTCTCGATCACCATCGCGGTGCTGGCCGTGCTGGCCGCGAGTGTCGGCAGCCTGGAGACCATAGAGGCGGGCGGGGCGATCACGTCCTCCAGCGAGGCGGTGCTTTCCCAGGACAAGGCCACGGATCTCTGGGACGAGTATCAGGCCGACAGCCTGAAGAAGCACCTCTACGGGATCGCCGCGGACGCCGGCGGCGCAAAGGCGGCGCAGTACGCTGGAACGGCCAGGGAGCAGATCGGCAAGCAGGCGGAGATCAAGGCGAAGGCGCTCGAGCAGGAGGCCGAACGGGACAAGCTTCTCGCCGCCAGCCGGGCCCATGAGCGCCACCACCACTGGCTAACGGCCGCCGCCACCCTGCTGGAGATCGGCATCGCCATCTGCACCGTGGCGATCATCACCCGGCGCCGGGCCTTCTGGGCCGGTTCGCTCGGCCTCGGCGCCGCCGGGCTCGTGCTGTGCGCCGTGGCCTACCTGCTCTAGGTCCGCCGCCCGCGGCTATTTCGCCACGGGGTACTGGATCTTCGGCTTCAGGTTTTCCACCACCGCATGGGCGTCGAAGGCGCGCGGATCGTCGGCGGGCTTGGCGCCCTTGTGGGTGACGATCTCGGCGGAGGCCTCGAAGTTCTGGATGGTCTGGACGTCCACCCCGTCGGCGAAGAACGGGTCGCCGAACCACGGGTCCCAGGTGCGCCAGGCGAAGCCGCGGCCGCGGTAGCGCCAGGCCGGCCGCCAGTAGCCGAAGCCCGGGCCGTACCAGGGGTGGTAGAACGGGTCGGGCTGGACGTAGGTGCGCGACTTCGCGTCGGTCTGGCGATCGACCATGGCGAACCAGTCGTCGCCGTTCTGCAGGGTGAGTTCGGCCGCCCTGAAGAGCAGATAGCCTTCCACGGTCTCGCGCTTGGTCATGGTGTTGCCGGCGAAGGTGACCCGCCAGCGGTTGGGCTCGATGCGGGTCTCGGTATAGCCGCCGGAGGTTACGCCGCCCTTGACCAGGGGCTGGTAAGGCGTCGGAGACACGCAGGCGCTGAGCCCCGCGGCGAGGGCCACGGCGGACGCGACGGCGGCAAATGTTCTGGACATGAGGCAACTCTCGTAACGAGAACGTCCCTCGAGGGAAGCTCTATTTCGCGCAATACCTAGCCGCAAATGTGGTTGTCCGCTTTGACCCCGCTCAAGATTGGGGGCCGGACCGGGCGCGGCGGCGTCAGGCCCCTACCACCGCCATGATGTAGACGATCCGCCCCAGCGCGCCGAACAGCAGGACCGCGGTGGCGATTGACTGGATCAGAAAGCCGGGCCCGCGCTTGGCCGCATCCGCGGCGTAGCCCAGGGCATAGGCGATGCGGCCGATGATCCAGACCCCGCCCATGGCGGCGGCCACCATGTCGTTCCAGTAGATGGCGAAGAGCCACAGGGAGACCAGGTAGATCGGCAGCCACTCCAGGGTGTTGTAGTGGGCCCGGATCGTCCGCTCGAGCACGGGTTCTCCGGTCATCGCGGGGGCCGGGATGCCGGCCTTGATGCGCGCCGCCGGCACGCGGACGCTCATCCAGAAATAGGTCAGCAGTGAAAGCAGGGTGACGAGCGCCACCAGAAGGTGAGGTTGCTGCATGTGATTCCCCCCGAAAAGATGGCGAACGAAGCTTCGCCTTGGGGCTAAGCTTCGCACAAATCGGGGTTCGGCGGGAACCGCTGATCCCTCCTCTTTAGGGGAGGGACAGACGGCGGAGCCGTCAGGGTGGGGGAGTCGCGTTCAAGCGCGGACTCGGCGCACTGGCCCACACCTCCCCACCCGTCTCGCTGCGCTCGCCACCCTCCCCGGCACGGGGAGGGATGAATCACTTAACCCGCTTGTCACGCTTGGCCAGGACCCGCAGGCGCAGCGCATTCAGCTTGATGAAGCCGGTGGCGTCGCGGTGGTCGTAGGCGACCTTGCCCTCTTCGAAGGTGACCAGGTCCTGGTCGTACAGCGAATAGGGGCTGGTGCGGCCGGTGATGGTGACATTGCCCTTGTAGAGCTTCACCCGCACCTGGCCGGCGACCATGGCCTGGCTCAGGTCGATGGCCGCCTGCAGCATCTCCCGCTCCGGGGTGAACCAGAAGCCGTTGTAGATCAGCTCCGCATAGCGCGGCATCAGTTCGTCCTTCAGGTGCATGGACCCGCGGTCCAGCGTGATCGACTCGATGCCCCGGTGGGCGGCGAGCAGGATCGTGCCGCCCGGCGTCTCGTAGACGCCGCGGGACTTCATGCCGACGTAGCGGTTCTCCACCAGGTCGAGCCGGCCGACGCCATTGTCGTGGCCGAGTTCGTTCAGCCGGGTGAGCAGGGTCGCCGGCGACATCCTCACGCCGTCGATGGCGACGGGATCGCCCTTCTCGAAGTCGAGCGTGAAGACCGTGGCCTTGTCCGGGGCGTCTTCGGGCGAGATCGTGCGCATGTGGACAAATTCCGGGGCCTCGACGGCCGGGTCCTCCAGCACCTTGCCCTCGGAGGAGGAGTGCAGAAGGTTGGCGTCTACGCTGAAGGGCGCTTCGCCGCGCTTGTCCTTGGTGATCTGGATCTGGTGTTTCTCGGCGAAGTCCAGCAGGGCCTCGCGGGACTTGAAGTCCCATTCCCTCCAGGGGGCGATCACCTGGATGTCGGGCTCCAACGCGTAATAGGCCACCTCGTAGCGGACCTGGTCGTTGCCCTTGCCGGTCGAGCCGTGGCTGACGGCGTCGGCGCCCAGCATCCGGGCGATCTCGATCTGGCGCTTGGCGATCAGCGGCCGGGCGATCGAGGTGCCGAGCAGGTACTGGCCCTCATAGACGGTGTTGGCCCGGAACATCGGGAAGACGAAGTCGCGGACGAACTCCTCGCGCACATCCTCGATGAAGATGTTCTCCGGCTTTACGCCGGCGGCCAGCGCCTTGGCGCGCGCAGGCTCGATCTCCTCGCCCTGGCCGAGGTCGGCGGTGAAGGTGATCACCTCGGCGCCATACTCGGTCTGCAGCCACTTCAGGATGATCGAGGTGTCGAGGCCGCCGGAATAGGCGAGCACGACTTTCTTGATGGGCTTGGCAGCCATGGGGCAGCGGCGTCCTGACGAGAGAGGGAAGGAAGGGTCGCGCGCCTTTAAGGGCGAACGCGGCCCACATTCAAGGCCTAAGCGCCTGGCTGAGCCATCGCAGGTGCAGAAGGGCCAGGAGCGCGGCGAGCGTCGCGCGGACCCCGAAGACGATCACGGCCATGTCGCCCTCGGCCTCGCGGGCGCGCAAGACCAGCCAAAGGCTCACCGCGAAACTTGCCGTGGGCAGCATCCACAGCGCGATCGCCCGCGGCGCCTGGCCGCCGAGGAAGACTAGCTTCTCGCGCCCCGCGGTCTCGCCCGAGGCGCTGCGGGACGCCGAGAACATGATGGTCAGCGCAATGACCCAGAGCGCGTCGCCGGCGTAACTGAGGACGGCCATGCCCTAGATCGTAACCTGCGTGCCCAGCTCCACAACCCGCCCCGGGGGGATCTTGTAGAAATCGGTGGGGTTGGCGGCGTTCTTCATCAGGAAGATGAACAGCTTGTCCTGCCACAGCGGCATGCCGCTCTGCGCGGACGGGACGACCGAGCGGCGGCCGAGGAAGAAGCTGGTCGCCATGATGTCGAACTTCAGGCCGAGCTTGCGGCACAGGCCCAGCGCCTTGGGCAGGTTCGGGCTCTCCATGAAGCCGTAGGTGACGATCACCTTCTTGAAGTCGTCGTTGACCGGCTCGATGCGCACGCGGTTGTCGTCGCTGACCCGCGGCGTCTCGGCGGTCTCGATGGTGATGACGATGTTCTTCTCGTGCAGCACCTTGTTGTGCTTGAGGTTGTGCATCAGGGCCACCGGCGACATCGAAGCGTCCGACGTCAGGAAGATCGCCGCCCCGGGCACCCGGTGCATCGACCTGTTCGCGAGGATTTCGGAGAGTTCCACCAGGGGGATGCTGTCGCGCCGGGTCTTCTCGGTCAGGATCTGGGCGCCACGGGTCCAGGTCCACATGATCAGCACGATACCCGCGCCGAATGACAGCGGGAACCAGCCGCCATCCAGCACCTTCACCAGGTTGGCGCCCAGGAAACTGAGGTCGATCAGCAGAAGCGGGATCGCGAAGGCGAGCGCGCCTGCGAGACTCCACTTCCAGAGCCGGCGCGCGACGATGAACTCCAGCAACACCGTGATCACCATGGTGCCGGTCACGGCGATGCCGTAGGCCGAGGCCATGTTGGCGGAGGTCTGGAACAGCACCAGCAGCACCAGCACGCCCACCATCAGCATCCGGTTCACGGACGGGACGAAGATCTGGCCCGCGACGGTTTCGCTGGTCCGGCGAATATCGATCCGCGGCAAGAGCCCCAGCTGCACCGCCTGCTGCGTGACCGAATAGGCGCCGGTGATGACGGCCTGGCTCGCGATCACCGTCGCGACGATCGCCAGGACCAGGACGGGCCAGTAGGCGAAGTGCGGAATGATGGAGAAGAACGGGTCCTTGGCGGCCGAGGGGTCGGTCAGGACGAGCGCGCCCTGGCCGAAATACTGGAGCGCGAGGCATGGCAGGGCCATGGTCAGCCAGGCCAGGCGGATCGGCTGCTTCCCGAAATGTCCCATGTCGGCGTAGAGCGCCTCGGCGCCGGTGACGGCCAGGAACACGCTGCCAAGGATGATGAACCCGAGCAGGCCGTTGCTGAACAGCAGGTGGACCCCGAAATACGGATTCAGCGCCTTCAGGATGATCGGCGCCTGGACGATGTGCGCCAGGCCCAGGACCGCCAGCACGAGGAACCATACGACCATGATCGGCCCGAAGAAGCGGCCGACGCTGGCCGTTCCGCGCGACTGGACCAGGAAGAGGCCGACAAGGATCGCGCCGGCCAGGGGCAGCACGATGGGCCTGAAGAAGTGACCGACCGACGGGGCGTCCCGTAACAGCTCGACCGCCGACAGAACCGACACGGCCGGCGTGATCAGGCCATCGCCATAGAACAGGGCCGCGCCGCAGATCCCCAGCAGGAACACGAAGGTCGAGCGCCGGCCGAGCGCGCGCTGGGCGAGCGCCATCAGCGCCAGGGTGCCGCCCTCGCCCTTGTTGTCGGCCCGCATCACGAAGACGACGTACTTGATCGTCACCACGATGATCAGCGCCCAGAATATGAGCGAGACGATCCCCAGGACCGCCATCTGGCTGACGCCGCCGCGGATATGGCTCAGCGCCGCGCTCATCGCATAGAGCGGACTGGTCCCGATATCGCCGAACACGACACCCAGGGAACTGAGGGCGAGCGCCCAGAGTCCCTGCTTGTGGGAGCGATGCGACTCCTCGGACGCCTCCGGGGCGCCGCCGGCCGTATCAGCCATCCAAATTCTCCGGGGACGGGAACAGCGTCCCCTTTTTTGGGCGGCCCCATGCCGTCTTGCGGCGGGCGCGATACACCCATTCCAGACCCCGTTCAATGGCGTGCCGCCCCAGAGGCGACTGGGGAGACGACTCCGGGGTTGGAGCTCTGGTCACGCTTTTCCTTGAATGACCGCGCCTGGGCCCTAGTTTCCCGCCTACGGAGTCGGAGACGGACATGGATCGCAGACTGGCGCTGGTGACCGGCGCCTCGGCCGGCATCGGGGCGTCCTTCGCCCGCATCCTGGCGAGCCATGGCTACGACGTGGCGCTCACGGCCCGGCGCGCCGACCGGCTGGACAAGCTCGCCGAGGAGATCTCGCTCCGCTACGGGGTCGAGGCCCTGACGATCACCGCCGACCTCGCCGAGCCGGAGGCGCCGGGCCAGATCCTCGACTTCCTGACCGCCCATGGCCGCACCGTCGACGCCCTGGTCAACAACGCCGGTTACGGCTTGCCCGGCGCCTATGCCGACACCCGCTGGGAGGACCAGCGCGCCGTGATCCAGGTAATGATGACCGCCCCGGCCGAGCTGGCGCACCGGGTGCTGCCGGGGATGATCCACCGCAGGTTCGGGCGCATCGTCAACGTCGCCTCGCTGGCGGGCCTGATCCCGGGCGCCGCGGGCCACACGCTCTATGGGGCGGTGAAGGCCTTCCTGGTGCGGTTCTCCCAAAGCCTGCACCTGGAGACCGAGGGGCAAGGGGTGCATGTGAGCGCGCTTTGCCCGGGCCTCACCTATTCGGAGTTCCACGACGTGGCCGGCACGCGGGCCCAGATCACCCAGTCGACCCCGCCGTGGCTGTGGCTGGGCGCCGACGAGGTGGCCGCAGCCGGCTACGAGGCTGTGGAGGCCAATCGCCCGATCTGCGTCCCCGGCGCGCCCAACAAGGCGATCGCCGCGGCTTCCAAGCTGATCCCCGACGACTGGGCGCTGGCGCTGATGGCCTCGCAGAGTTCGCGGTTCCGGAAGCTCTAGCTACTTCGCGTACGGCCACGCCGCCTCCGGGCGGATGATGCCGTGGGTGGAATCGGCGATGCCGGCCAGCAGGAACTGCACCGCCATGGCGCAGAGGATCAGTCCAAGCACGCGCACGATGATCGACAGCCCGATCTTGCCCAGGAGCTTGCCGATCAGCGGCGTGGCCAGGAAGGACGCGAGCGTGGCCACCGACACCGCGGCGATGGCGCCGATCCCCAGCGCTGCGCCCGGCAGGCCATATTCCTTGGCCTGGCTGGCGTAGATGATCACCGTCGAGATCGCGCCCGGTCCGATCAGGAGCGGCATGGCGAAGGGCACGATCATCTGCTCGACGCGCCGGCGCACATAGGTGCGCTTGTCATCGGCCTTGGCTTCCGCGGCGTCGGCGAAGCCCGCGGTGAAGTCGTCACCGATCATCTTCAGGCCCAGCACGAAGAGGATCACCCCGCCGGCGATGCGGAAGGCCGGCAGGGAGATGCCGAAGAAGGTGAGCAGGCTGAGGCCCGAAAAATAGAAGAAGGTCAGGAAGCCCATGACGAACAGCGAGATCACGAAAGCGATCTGCGCACGCTCGCGGCCGCTGGCGCCCACGGTCGAGGCGGCGAAGACCGGCACGTTCCCGATCGGATCGAGCAGGGCGAACAGCGCCACGAAGAAGTTGACCGCGAAGTCCCAATGGATCATCCACGGGTCTTAGCCCAAATCGCTGCGCCAGCCGAACCCCCGGCTTGCGCGATCTCCTGCCCGGAGTCTTCGCCATGGCCGAAGCCGCGGTCCTACAACCCACAATCAAGGCGGATAAACGCCTGATCGTGCCGCTGGACTTCCCGACCGCCGACGAGGCCCGCTCGGTGGTCGCCAGCCTCGGCGACGCGGTCAGCTTCTACAAGGTGGGCCTGGAGCTCTTCGCCACCGACGGCATGGCGCTGGCCCGCGAGCTGAAGGCTCAGGGCAAGCAGGTGTTCCTGGACTGGAAGCTGCACGACATCCCGACCACCGTGCAGCGGGCCGCAGCGGCGATCTCCCAGGCCGGCTGCGACTTCATCACCGTCCACGCCGAGCCGCAGGTGATGGCCGCCGCCGTGCGCGGGCGCGGGTCGTCCTCGCTGAAGATCCTGGGCGTCACGGTGCTGACCAGCCTCACCGATGAAGACCTGAAGGAGATGGGCTATGCGGAAACGGCCCGCGCGCTGGTCGAGCGGCGCATCCACCAGGCGATCGCCGCCGGCTGCGACGGGGTGGTGGCGAGCCCGCACGAGGCGGCGCTCGCCCGCGCGCTGGGCGGCCGGGACTTCCTGGTCGTCACCCCCGGAGTCCGCCCGGACTGGTCGGCCAAGAACGATCAGGCGCGCGCGGCGACCCCGCTCGATGCGCTGAAAGCCGGCGCCTCGCACATCGTCTGCGGCCGGCCGATCACCGCGGCCAACGATCCGCACGCCGCGGCCCTGCGGGTGGCGGCGGAAATGGCGCAGGCGGGGTAATTCCAAATCCTCCCCCAAAGCGCGGAGCGCGGTGAGGGGGAGGTGGATCGCGGCGAAGCCGCGAGACTGAAGGGGTTTCCGCCTCTGAGTCCGCGACAGCCGGACATCCCGCGCGCCGGAAAGGAAACCCCCTCAGTCAGTCTTCGCTGACAGCTCCCCATGCGGGGGAGCATCTAGAGGAAATCAGAAGTCGACGGCGATTCCCTTGCGTTCCCAGTCGCCAAAGCGCGTGGGCTCGAGGCCCTTGGGGCCGCCCTGCTCGGCGCCGCCCCCTGGATTGCTAGGCAATCCGGCCCCCCTCGCTTCGCGATCTACCCCCGGAGGGGGTAGATTAGCGGCCGCCTCGATCTCCGCGCGGCGCTGCGCGGCCTCTTCCAGGGCCCGCCGGGCGGCCGGGGTCAGCGCCTTGTCCGGCGCCGCATTGGGCGTGTCTTCGTTCATTCCGCTGATCTAGGACCTCGCAGCCTCGTCCGCAAACCTCTTGCCTTGGCTCGCCGGAGCGGGCACGCCGCGCCGCGTGACCGATATCCCCCCGACACTAACGCCCAACGACGCCGTCGGCCTGCCCGCCCGCGCGGCCGCCCTCGACCTGCTGATCGCCGCGCTCGGCGGGCGCGCCGGCATGGACGAGGGGCTGAGCCATCCGGCGCTCGCCGCGCTCCCCGCCCGCGACCGCGCTTTCGCCCGCGCCCTGGTGATGGCGACGCTGCGCTATCTCGGCCCGATCGACTCCGCCCTGCAGGCCAAGGTGAAGAAGGCGCCGCCCGACAAGGTGGTGCAGATCCTGCGGCTGGGCGTCGCCCAGGTCTTTGTGTTGAAGACCCCGCCCCACGCGGCGGTCACCACCTCGGTGGACCTGGTGGCGCAGGACAAGGGCCTTGCGATGTTCAAGGGGCTGGTGAACGCGGTGCTGCGCGGCCTGATCCGCGAGCCGCCGGAGATGGACGACCCGGAGCTGATGGCGCCCAGCTGGCTTTACGCCCGCTGGCGCGCGGCCTTCGGCGCCGAGGCGGCGCGCGGGATCGCCGCCGCCATCGCCCAGGAGCCGGCCACCGACCTGTCGCTGAAGGACGCCGCGCGCGCCGCCGGGCTGGCGACGGCGCTGGAGGCCACGGTGCTGCCCGGCGGCAGCCTGCGCACCACGAAACGCGGCGACCTGGCGACCTGGCCGGAGTTCGCCGAGGGCGCCTGGTGGGTGCAGGACGCCGCCGCGGCGATCCCCGCGCGGCTGCTGGATGTGCGGGCGGGACAGACGGCGCTGGACATGTGCGCCGCGCCCGGCGGCAAGACCCTGCAGTTGGCCGCCGCTGGCGCCCAGGTGACCGCCGTGGACCGCGCACCGGCGCGGCTGAAGCGGGTCGCCGAGAACCTCGCCCGCACGGGTCTCACCGCCGAGACCGTCACCTCCGACGCCGCCATCTGGAACGACCGGCGGACCTTCGACGCGGTGCTGCTGGACGCGCCCTGCTCGGCGACGGGGACCTTCCGCCGTCACCCGGACGTGCTCTGGGCCGCCAAACCCAGCGACGTGGCGGGCCTGGCCGCCGTGCAGTCGAAGCTGCTCGACGCCGCCGCGCGCCGCACCAAGGCCGGCGGCCGCCTCGTCTATTGCGTCTGCTCCCTGGAGCCTGAGGAAGGCGAGGGCCAGGTCGCGGCCTTCCTCGGCCGCACGCCGGAGATGTCCCTCGATCCGATCGGCGCGGGCGAGGGCGGGACGCCCAAGGCCAGCGTCCGGCCCGATGGGACGCTCCGCATCCTGCCGCAGCATATGGACGGCGGGATGGACGGCTTCTACGTGGCCCGGTTCCGCAAGGGCTGAGCACGCCCGGGGCGCGGCCCCTCTGGCTCCGGACGCCGCATCACGTTATGCGGACGCCATGGCCCGCTCCGCCCCCCTCATCGCCCCCTCCATCCTGGCGGCGGATTTCGCGCGGCTGGGCGAGGAGGCCCGCGCCGTCGAGGCCGCCGGCGCCGACTGGCTGCACGTCGATGTCATGGACGGCCACTTCGTGC
>PLEH01000042.1 GCA_003136395.1 Phenylobacterium sp. | reverse complement strand
TGCTGAACCGGTCACGCTCTAGGGTCAGGGCGGCGACGCGCAAGCGGGCTCCCTGAACCTCCGCAAAGGGTCGTAAGTGGCGACTGGCCTCCTGGCCGCTAGGGGGCCTGGCGAGATCCAGGATTGCGCGTCCTTTGGCCAGTCAGGCGCTGGGCGGCGCGTCCCCCACGACGGAAACCCGCTCGCCGTAGCGCGAAAAGGGATAGTAGTCCCACACTGCCTGATGCTGGGTGCAGCGGTTGTCCCACATGGTCAGGGTGTTGGGCTCCCACCTCACCCGGCAATGCAGCTTCGGCTCGCGCTGCAGCAGCGCGAAGATCATGTCCAGCAGCGAACGGCTCTCCCAACGCTGCAGGCCCACGATGTGGGTCGTGAAGCCCGAGTTCACATAGAGCACCTTGCGCCCGGTCACCGGGTGACGGGTCACCACCGGATGTTCGTGGCGCGGATAGCCGCCTTCAGGCGGCGTCGACTTATAGTTGCCGACGTAAGGCATCGCCCCATCGTGAACCGCCGTCAGGCCTTGGAGGAATGCCTGCATCGGCGGCGAGAGCATCTCGAAGGCCATGTACATGTCGGCGAACAGGGTGTCGCCGCCGCCGCACTCCGGCGTCTCGGTGATGTAGAGCAGGGATCCCAGCGGCGGGATCTCGTCGCAGCTAACATCCGTGTGCCAGGACTCACCGGCGGTGTAGGCCGACTGGGCCGTGGTCCTTACGGTCAGGATCTCGGGGTCCTGCCCGGGGCGGCCGTGGTGCATGGGGTGCACGTGCAACCTGCCGAAGTGGCGGCTGAACGCCTTGTGCGCCTCGCGGTCGAGATGCTGGTCGCGAAACGCCAGCACCATCCAGTCGGCCCAGGCCTGCCGGATGTCCTGCAGCTGGGCGTCCGACAGCGGACGCGACAGGTCGACGCCGCGGATTTCCGCACCGATGTGCGGCGAGATCGGGGTGACCTCGAAGGTCGCGTATTCGGTGCGTCGCGCCTGAGAGATCGGCACGTGCTTTGAAAGGGCTTTGACCACCACGATATTCCTCCCGACGCGGCTCGGCCGCGCCTTGGCTTGTCGCGACAACTTTGGCCCGGAGTCCTCAGATGTCCAGCGCCGCAGGACTCAGGGCCAGGGAACCAGCTCTTCGCGGCGGCACAGCTCCTCGTACGACGGCAGCGCGCCCATTCGCGCCAGATAGGCCGCCAGAGCCGGCTGCTCGTTGGCCGGATGGGGCATGTTGCGCGACCAGCGCATGAGCATGGCGGCCAGGAAATCGGCGACACCGGGCCTGTCGCCGAAGAGGTAGGCGCGCCCGTCGGCAAGCAGGCCGGCCAGCCTGGGCCAGGCGGCCTCGATGCGTCGCCGGGCCATGTCGCGGACGGCGGGGGCGCCGGACGGCGGGCCGTCCTTGTCGGCGTAGAACCAGTCGCGCTGGGCCGACTGCAGATTGTTGGCGAACCAGACCATGGTCTCCAGCCACTTGGCGCGCTGCGGATCGCCCGGCGGCGGCGCGAGCCCGGCCTCGGGATGGCGCTCGGCCAGCAGCATCAGCAGCGCCGTCGATTCGATATAGGGCTGGCCGTCCATCACCAGGGTCGGCACCCGGCCCATGGGATTGAGCTTGAGGTAGGCCGGGTCGCGCTGGTCGCCGACGGCGATGTCCAGCGGCACGGTTTCGAAAGGGACGCCCAGTTCGATCAGCGTCCAGTGCACGGCCATGCTCGCCGTGCTGGGGGAATAGTAGAGGGTGTAGCTCATGCCTCGGCCTCCGCCGGCGTCCGTTCGGTGTCGACCGCCGACTGCAGGGCGGGCGGATAGCGCGAGCCGGTGACGGTGGAGGCGTTCACCAGGTCGTCGACCCGGGCCATGGTCTCGGCCGTGAGCGTGACGGCCGCGGCGCCGGCGTTCTCGCGCACGTGCTTGGGGCGCGTCGTGCCGGGGATCGAGACGATGCGCGGATCCTTCCGCATCAGCCAGGCGAGGCAGAGCTGGGCGGGCGTGCAGCCGGCGTCGGCGGCCACGGCGGCGAAGCGGTCAAGCATGGCGAGATTGGCCTCGAAAGCCTCGCCCTGGAAGCGCGGCATGGCGATCCGCATGTCGCCGGGCTGGAACTTCGCCGGATCGCGCGCCCCGCCGGCCAGGAACCCTCGGCCCACCGGCGAGAAGGCCACGAAGGTCACGCCCAGCTCATGGCACGCCTCGAGGACGGCGATCTCCGGATTGCGGGTCCAGGGGGAGTATTCGGTCTGCAGGGCGTCGATCGGATGCGCGGCATGGGCGCGGCGCAGCGTCGGCGCGGAGACCTCCGACAGGCCGATGGCCTTGATCTTCCCCTCGGCCTTGAGGTCGGCCAGCGCGCCGACGCTGTCCTCGATGGGCACGTTCCGGTCCCAACGGTGCAGGTAGTAGAGGTCGATGCAGTCGGTCTTCAGGCGTTTCAGGCTGCGCTCGCAGGTGTCCTTGATATTGGCCGGACTGCCGTCGAGCCGGCGCTCGTCGCCGACGGTGACGCCGCACTTGGACGCCAGCGTGAACTCGGCGCGGCGGCTCCCCAGCACCTCGCCCACCAGGGCCTCGTTGTGGCCCAGGCCATAGACCGCGGCGGTGTCAAAGAAGCTGTAGCCGGCGTCGAGCGCGCCCAAGAGCACCCGCTCGGCCTGGTCGCGCGGGGTTGGCGGACCGTAGCCGTGGGAGAGCCCCATGCATCCCAGGCCGATGGCCGACACCTTGAACGGACCGACGCTGCGCTTTTCCATGGGAGCCCTCTCAAATCTTGGCCCCGGGGAGAAACGGTGTGGACGGCGCAGCGTCAAGCCCGGCGCGCCTCGGGCGTTTCCGTTCACCCCTGCCTGCCCTCCGCTTGTCCCGAAGCCGGCGCCGGATGACCCAGGGGCAACGCCGCTGGTCACTGGGCGCTGGCGGCAAGTGGGGGCAAGATGATCCTTCCAGCCAACCCTTCGGGGAACGGTTCAGGAGCGATGCGATGCGAGTTTCAATGCGAGCGATGATGCTGGGTGCGGCGATGCTGGCCCTGGCGGCCGGCGCGGCGCGGGCCGACGAGTGGGGCGCCTATGGGCGCGATCTGGCCGGCACGCGGTTCTCGCCGCTGACCCAGATCACCCCGGCCAATGTGGCGAGCCTCAAGCCCTCCTGGACCTTCCACACCGGCGACATCTCCGACGGCAAGACGCGGGGGGTTCCCCGCAGCGGTTTCGAGACCACGCCCTTGATGCTCGACGGGAAGATGTTCCTGACCACCCCGTTCAACCGGGTGATCGCACTGGATCCGACCACCGGGAGGCAGCTCTGGGCCTTCGACCCGAAGCTCGACCGCGCAAAGCCCTATGGCGACGGCCTGATCAACCGAGGCCTGGCCGCCTGGCGCGACCCCCAAGCCGCGAAGAAGGGGGCGGGAAAGGGCGCGGTCTGCGCCATGACGCTCTTTGAAGCGACCCTGGATGCGCGGCTGGTGGCCGTGGACGCCGCGACCGGCGCGGCCTGCCCCGGCTTCGGCGACAAGGGCGAGGTCAGCCTGCGCGACGTCGCCCGCTACATTCCCGGCCAGTACCACATGACCTCCCCGCCGATCGCGCTGGACGGGGTGGTGGTGGTGGGCTCGGCCATCGACGACAACTCGCGCGCCGCCATGCCGTCGGGCGTGGTCCGCGGCTTCGACGCCAGGACCGGCAAGCAGCTTTGGGCTTGGGAACCGCTGCAGACGCCCGCGGGCGCCAACCCCGGCAACTGGAACACCGGCGCCGGCAACGCCTGGTCGGTGTTGAGCGCCGACGCGAAGCGCCACCTGGTGCTCGTGCCCACCGGCAGCGCCAGCCCCGACTACTGGGGGGGCCTGCGCCCCGGCGACAACCGCTGGGCCAATTCGGTGGTGGCGCTGGACGTCAAGACCGGCAAGCTGAAGTGGGGCTTCCAGCTCGTCCACCACGACCTGTGGGACTACGACACGGCCGCCGCCCCGATGCTGACCAGCTTTAAGCTGAAGGGCCGCAGCGTCCAGGCGGTGATCGCCGGCAACAAGACCGGCATGGTCTTCGCGCTGGATCCCGCCACCGGCAAGCCGCTGCTGCCCGTGGAGGAGCGCCCAGTGCCGCAGAGCACGCTCTATGGCGAAAAGAGCTCGCCCACCCAGCCCTTCCCGACCGCGACTCCGGCGCTGATTCCACAGTCGCAGGGCCCGGAAGCCGCCTGGGCGATCTCCGAGCCCGACCGCAAGTTCTGCGCCGACGCCATCAGCGCCATGTCGGGCCACGCGATGTTCTCGCCGCCCAGCGAGGAAGGCATCCTGGCGATCCCCGGCAACGTCGGCGGCATCAACTGGAGCGGCTTCGCCTGGGACGGCGGCCATGGGCGGCTGATCGTCTCGGTGACCAACCTGCCGGCCAAGGTCCGCATGATCCCGGCTGCGAAGTTCGTGAAGGGCGACCGCGGCTATCTGCGGGCCGAGACCACGATGCAGATGGGCACGCCCTTCGCCATGAGCCGCGACTTCCTGCGCGCGCCCTCGGGCCTGCCCTGCATCAAGCCGCCGTTCGGCGAGCTGATGGCGGTGGACCTGGGCGCAGGCAAGATCGTCTGGCGGGTCCCGCTGGGGGCCCTGGAGGAGGTCGCCCCCGGCGTCAGCCACCTCGCCAAGGGCTCCATCGTGCTGGGCGGGCCGATCGTCACCGCCAGCGGCCTGATCTTCCAGGGCGGCACCATGGACCGCACCCTGCGCGCCTTCTCGGCGGAGACCGGCAAGGAGCTGTGGAGCGCCGAACTTCCGGCCAGCGCGCACGCCACGCCGATGACCTATCAGGCCGGCGGCAAGCAGTATGTGGTGATCGCCGCCGGCGGCTCGGCCAAGGCCGACGAGGAACGGCAGAGCGACTCCATCGTGGCCTACGCCCTGCCCTAGCTGGTGAGTTTCGCCGCCAGCGCGGACAGGTCGTCCACGAACCACACTGTCTGGCCGCGGTTGGATTCGCGGACGAAGTCACGGAGCGGATCGCTGGCGGCGACGGCGGCCGAGACGTCGCCCAGCACCGCGATCTGGAAGCGGTAGTTGACCAGCTTCTGCAGCACATGGCCGGCGACGCCGCTCGACAGGCGCAGGAAGTCGGGGCCGAGGCGGGCCAGCGGGACGGCCACGACCTTGGCGCCCGAGCCGAACAGTTCGCCGATCAGGCCGCTCAGTCCATCATCGGCCGCCAACGACGGACCGGTCTCGGCGCAGACGTAGACCGACTGCCCGCCCATGCTGCGGACCTCGTCCATGGTCAGCTCTCCGCCAGGGCTTCGACCATCTTCAGCATGGCCGAAGTGTCGCCGGATGAGCCCACGATCAGCACTTTCAGCTGCCGCCGCGGCGGGTCGTAGATCACCTCGATGGTCATGTCGCCGGCGTGCGCCGCCCGGCCCGCGCGCGCCGCCGGCAACATGCGGGCCATGCGCTCGGCGAGGTCGGGGGCGATGCCGGAGAGGTCGACGATGCTGGTCACCCGCGCATCGGACCGGGCGACGCGTTTCTCCAGCGCGCCGCGATAGGCCTCCACCGCCCCACGATAGTCCTCCGGCGAGAACCCGGTCATGGTGGCCTCCATGTCGGTGCGCAGGATGCGCCATGACTTGCCCACCTTCACCGCGCGCAGGCGGCCATCCTTGATGAACCGAAGGACGGTCTTCGGGTGCAGCTTCAGTCGTTCGGCGAACTGCTCGACGGTGTAGACTTCTTCCGACATGGGGAATCGGGGCTCCGGATCGCTATGGCTCATTGCTCCCTATCACTCCCTATTCAGGAGTCAATTGCGGTGAAAACGACCTTATTGGGGGCTATGGCCGGCCTGGCGCTAGCCGGCGCGGCGCGGGCGGCCGAGCCGAGCCGCTATTTGCTGGAGCCGGCCGCGGTGTGGACCGCCGGGGACGCGGCGCCGCACTCGGGCTGGGTGGTGGCCGTCGAGGGCGAGAAGATCACCGGCGTCGGGCCCAGGGGTTCGGTGACACCGGGCGCGGGCGCGGTCACCGTGGCCCTGCCCGGCCAGACCCTGATCCCCGGCCTGATCGAGCTGCACTCGCATCTGCTGCTGCACGCCTACAACGAGGTGGTCTGGGACGATCAGGTGCTGAAGGAGCCGCCGGCCTACCGGGTGCTGCGGGCCGGCCGCGACGCCACGCGGACCCTGATGAGCGGGTTCACCACCGAGCGCGATCTCGGCACCGAGGGCGCCGCCGACGCCGACGTCCAGCTCAAGCGCGCCATCGACGAGGGGATCGTGGCCGGCCCGCGCCTTTTCGTGGCCACCCGCGCCATCGTCGCCACCGGCTCCTACGGCCCCAAGAAGGGCTTCCGCGCCGACATGGACCTGCCGCAGGGCGCCCAGGAGGTCTCCGGCGAGGCCGAGATGATCAGGGCGGTCCGCGAACAGGCGGCCCTGGGGGCGGACTGGATCAAGCTCTACGCCGACTACCGCACCGGCCCGGACGGCTCGACCCGGCCGACGCTGACCGAGCGCGAGATGGCCGTCGCCGTCGAGGTGGCCCACGCCTCGGGCCGTCCGGTGGCGGTCCACGCCGCCAGCGACCAGGGCATCCACAATGCGGTCGAGGCCGGGGTCGACACCATCGAGCACGGCTACGGCGCCTCGGAGGCGACCTTCCGGCTGATGAAGGCCAAGGGCGTCGCCTATGTGCCGACGCTCACCGCGCCCGAGGCGACCTCGATCTACTTCCAGCACTATGTCCCGGGGACCAACCCGCCGACACCCGCCATGCAGGCCGCCGAGCGCGCCTTCCGCCTGGCCCTGAGCGTCGGGGTCACCATCGGCTCCGGCTCGGATGTCGGGGTCTTCCCGCACGGGGAGAGCTGGCGCGAGCTCGCCTGGATGGTGAAGGACGGGATGACGCCGGTGCAGGCGCTGACGGCGGCGACCGTGACCAACGCAAAGATCCTCGACCGCGCCGATCGGCTGGGCGAGGTGAAGCCCGGCTACCTCGCCGACCTCGTCGCCGTGGCCGGCGATCCCACCAGGGATATCGCCGCACTGAAGGACGTGCGCTTCGTGATGAAGGGCGGCAAGGTCTACCGCCAGCCGTGACAGCCCCCACCTGCCAACGTTCAGGGAGAATATCCATGACGACAGAACACACGCCCCATCCCAGGATCGCGGAACGCGCCAAGGCCGGCCCGCACACGACGAAGGACGAGCACATCGGCTTCAATGGCCGCTTCGCCATCCTGATCACCAATTCGGTGGGCACCATGTGGTGCGCCTACGCCTTCGCGCTACTGGCGCTGATCAGCCTGCCCGAGGCCATCAAGGCCGGCACCGCGGCGCTCGTCGCCTGGATCGCCCAGACCTTCCTGCAACTGGTCCTCCTGTCGGTGATCATGGTCGGGCAGAAGGTCTCGGCGGCGGCCTCCGACAAGCAGGCCCTGCAGACCTACAAGGACGCCGAGGCGCTGCTGAAGATCCAGGACGACGTCCACCGCCTGATCAAGGTCAACAACGACCTCACCGCCCAGATCCACGCCGCGACGTGCAAGGTTCCCGCGCCGGCGAAAACGGCCGCCGCGCCGAAGAAGCCCGCCGCCAAGCCCAAGGCGGCGGCGCGCAGGCGGTGAAACTAACACCGCTCGTCCCGGCGAAGGCCGGGACCCAGATCGCCAAGCGCCGATGTGGGTTGGTCTGCTGCTGAGCTTTTCGAACCCGCGTCTGAGCCATTCCATCTGGGTCCCGGCCTTCGCCGGGATGAGCGGGGAGGATTTGTCCCGCCGCGCTAGACCGGGACGTCCCCCGCCACCGTCGTGCGGTGCATCAGGCGCAGGTGGCCGTCGTAGCCGCCTTCGGCGAAGTGCATGGTGCAGCGGTTGTCCCACATCAGCAGCATCTGCTCGCGCCACCTGTGGCGGTAGATGAACTGCTCCTGCGTCAGGTGGGCGAACAGGAAGGCCAGGATCGCCTTGGCCTCCTCCGGCGTCAGGTCAGCGATGCCGACGGTGTAGACCGGCGAGACGAAGAGCGCCTTGCGGCCGGTGACGGGATGGGTGCGCACCAGCGGATGGGTCAGCGACCCGTCGGCTTCCTCGGAGATGATGATCTGCAGGGTCCGCTTCTCGGTCTCCTTGGAGAAGACGCCCCTGGTCCCGTAGGACTGCCGCGCCGAGTGCACCGCCTGCAGGGGCGCCAGCATCCGCTGCAGGGTGGGCGAGAGCGCCTCGTAGGCTCTGCAGGCGTCGACGAAGAGGGTGTCGCCGCCCACCGGCGGGACCACCTTGGAATGCAGCAGCGTGGCGGCCGGCGGCGCCTCCTGGAAGCTCCAGTCGGAGTGCCAGCCGGCCCCGAAATTCATCGCCTTCTCGTCGGGCTCGCGGCGCAATTCGAGCACGTTGGGGTGGCCGGGCATGGGCTTGATGAAGGGATCGTGGCCGAAGCCGCCCATGGTCTTCGTGAACGCCTCCTGCGCCTCCAGGCTCATCGGCTGGTCGGGGAAGGCCACCACGCCGTGGCGGGCCCAGGCGGCCTTCACCGCCTCGAGCACCGGGGCTGGCAGGGGCCGGGTGAGGTCGAGGCCGGTGATCTCCGCCCCGAAGCCGGTGGGCTGGGGCGTCACCACGATGCCGGCGGTCTTGGCGTTCGCGCTGACGGACATGTTGGCCTCCCGTTCCTTCGGCTCAGGCGCTGAGCGCGTTGCGATAGGTCCCCAGATCGAAGTAGTCGCGCCAGAGCTTTATCTTGCCCCCTTCCAGCTGGAAGACGCCACAGCAGGGCAGATCGACCGGTTTGTCGCCGACCCGCGTGCGGTCGATGCGCTCGGCCACCACCCAGTCGCCGGCGCCGATCAGGGTCAGGATCTCCCACTCGGTGGCGGTCCAGTCCTTCAGGAAGGCCGCGATGTAGCCGCGCAGCCGCTCGTGGCCGGCCACCGGCGCCATGGGCATGTTGTGATAGACCCCGTCGGGGGCGAAGAAGCCCACGATCTCGTCCACATCCAGCCGCGACCAGGCCGCGATGAAGTCCCGCACGATGGTCTCGTTGTCGCTCATCGTCTCAATCCCTATGTGGAGCCATCTGTAGGCCTGCGCGCCGGCGCCGGCCCGGGCGGCGGGTCGAAGCGTCAAAACACCTGTTTGCTTCCCGTCCGGCAAGCCTGTAATCGAACCCCCGCCATGACCGCTTTCGACACCGACGACGACAAGCTCCTGACGCTCGTGCCCGATCACGAGGTCAACGCCCGCGACCTGTTCGGGGTGGATTTCGACGCCAAGGCCCCGGCCTTCACCACGCGCGACCCGCACGTGCCGGACCTCGACGAGGCCTATAAGTTCGATCCCGAGACCACGCGCGCGCTGATCGCCGGCTTCGCGCACAACCGCCGCGTCATGGTCCAGGGCTTCCACGGCACCGGCAAGTCGACGCACATCGAACAGGTGGCCGCGCGCCTGCACTGGCCGCTGGTCCGGGTGAACCTCGACAGCCACGTCTCCCGCATCGACCTGGTGGGCAAGGACGCCATCGTCCTGAAGGACGGCAAGCAGATCACCGAATTCCGCGAGGGCATGCTGCCCTGGGCGATCCAGCGGCCGATCGCCCTGGTGTTCGATGAATACGACGCCGGGCGCCCCGACGTGATGTTCGTGATCCAGCGGGTGCTGGAGGCGCAGGGCAAGCTGACGCTCCTCGACCAGAACCGGGTGATCCGCCCGAATCCCTGGTTCCGGCTCTTCGCCACGACCAACACCATCGGGCTTGGCGACACCACCGGCCTCTATCACGGCACCCAGCNNCCTTCATGAACGGCGACATCTCCACGGTCATGAGCCCGCGGACCGTGATCACCTGGGCCCAGAACGCCGACATCTTCGACGGCGACATCGCGCTCGCCTTCCGCATGACGTTCCTCAACAAGTGCGACGAGCTGGAACGCGGCACGGTGGCCGAGTTCTTCCAGCGCGCGTTCGGCACCGACCTGCCGGAATCCACGGCGCGGGTGCGGGTGGCTTAGGGCCACCTTGCACGCGTCCCAGCCTAGCTGGGTTACCCGAACCATCCGGCTTTCGACAGCGGGACCTCCGCCACCTGCTCGATGCCGTCGCTCGTGCGGCATTCCACCTGCAGGGCGTCGATGTGGCCGTGGATGTCGATGACGTCGTTGTTCAGGGCGAAGGCCAGGTTACGGGCGGCGCCATAGTCCGCAGTCGTGGCCACGGTGATGTGGGGCAGATAGGGACTGTCCTGGCGCAGGGCCGGCTTGACGAGCCCCAGGTGCAAGGCGTCGTGCAATCTCAGGATCGCGCCGAAGCCTTCGTCCGGGATCAGGAAAACGTGGAAGCGGCCTACGATCTGCTCCGGTACGACCAGGGCCGAGCGCAGGCGAAAGCGGATGGGGTGGATGTCCTTGGCATGGGCGCGGATCGCCTTGGTGAAGGCGGCGGGACTTATGTCGAGGGTGGCGAAGACCAAGGTGAAATAGGGCGCGCCCCGGCTGCCGGCGCGCCGCGACCGGATGTCGGTGAGCCAGGCGAGATCGGCCTTGTCGAAGTGCGGCCGGGCGATCACTTCGAGCGATTCCATGGGGTCTCTCCGCTGCGCGGACTGCGGCGACCGTATCCCTAGAAGGTTGTCAGAACACCGCGACGCGCCGGGAGAGGGAGGCCGGCGTGGCCACTTAGCCGGTGTCGGCGAGCTGAGGCTCGCGCGCCGGGGCGGGCTTGGGCTCGCGCGCCGGGGCGGCCTGGGACTCGCCGAGGCTGAGCGCGAACCGGCCCGTCAGGCCCATGTCGGCGATCACGCGCCGCGCCAGGGCCTCGATGGGCAGGTCCTCGAAATCGGGGTCGAGCGCGGCCTCGTCCAGGCGGGCGTTCAGGTCCTCGACCAGCACCTCGTAGTCTTCTTCCTCGCCCTCGGACTCGGTCCAGAGGAGCCGGTTCATCAGGCCGCGGACGCGAGCCTTGCGCGCCTCCACCGGATCGGCGGGCGGGGCCGCCCTGGCCGCGCACGCGGCGTCGTACTCGGCGTCCGCCTGGGCCTGCTCGGAGGCTTCAGCCTTCGCGGCCGCGTCGCGCGCCGCCTCCCGCTCCAGCTTCGCATCGAGCGCCAGCGTCAGGCGCACGACCCGGCTCACCTTCTGGAAAGCCCCGGCCAGCGCCACGGTCTCCTGCGTGTCCTCGCTGGCCCGCAACCGCACCGCCAGCTCACGCGCCACCATCAGGCTGAGCTCCGCGAGCTCCCCCAGCATGGCCTCGGCCCGGGCCTGTTTGTCCGTGTTGCGCGACATGGAACAAAAGGAGAACATGAGATAGGCCGGATGTCAAATATTCAGTGGGTCAGGCCAAAAGGGCTCCCATGCTGCAACACCGCTTCTGACGCACTGCGAACGTTCGATAGGTCCGCTTTGCGGCAGATCGCCAATGTCCGCTTTCGACTCTGAGCGGACGCTCGAAAGGTCCGCTTGCCGCGCTGGACCTGGTCGGCGCGCCGCCACCGACACCCGCCCCTCTGATTCTCATAAGACCTGATGAGAGAGGTTGCCGCGGAACCTTGATCAGCCCGGCGGATTGAAGCGGGGCAATGACCAGGGAACAAGCCTTCCATGCGCGAGATCTCCTGCATCATCTGCGCCTACAATGAAGGCAATCGGATCAAGGCCATCCTCCAGGCGGTTGACGCGCATCCGGCACTGAAGGAAATCATCGTCGTCAACGACGGCTCGACCGACGATACCGCCGCTTTCGTCCGGGCTTACCCGGATATTCGCGTCGTCTCCTATTTGGCAAATCGCGGCAAGACCTACGCCATGGCCAAAGGTATCTCTGCGGCGACAGGCGACCACCTGATGTTTCTAGACGCCGATCTGGCGGGCCTCGGCCCCAGGGAGATCGATATGCTTGCGGCGCCAATCACCAGCGGTCGGGCGCAAACCACCATTAGCCTTCGCCGGAACAGCCTTGGCTTCTATCGGATGATCGGACTGGATTTCGTGTCGGGGGAGCGGGTGATTCCAGCCTGGCTGGTGCGCGACCACGTTCCGACCCTTGAAACCTTGCCGCGATGGGGCGGCGAAGCTTTCATCAATCAGCTGATCATCGAGGCCAAGCTGCCGATTGAGATTGTCGACTGGCCCGGGGTGTCCAACGTAAGGAAATATCAGAAGGTCGGACGACTTCGAGGCCTGCTCGCCGAGCTGAGCATGGTCGATGACGCTCTTCAGGTCTTGTCTCCGTTGGGTTTCGCGCGGCAATACCTGGGGCTGCTGAACCTCGTCGCTCGTCCCCGCCGAGCCTTACCAAGATCCATGAAGACATTTCCTTCGCTGTGGCGCACCTAGCCGAACGCCCACTCCTGATTCACTTTCGACGTTTGGAGCGTCCGCTTTCTGGCCCAACGCCAAAGTCCGCTTTCGACCCAAAGCGGTCATTCGGAGAGTCCGCTTTCGAACGCGACCGCATCCAGTCGAGCATCGACCGCCGGATCGAGGTGCTGAAGGCCGCGCTTTTGAGCGGTGACGGCGCCCCTCGCCGCAGCCACTCGCGTGCGCCCAAGCTGACGTCTACGGGTTGGTGTCCAACCGGTCATTCTCGGCGACGATGTCGGCCGGCGGCTCTGGGAAGCTCCCCCAAGGCAGGTCCTTGTGGAGGGTGCGGGCCCAGCGGCTCAACCACTCGTCCCCGTCCGGGCCGGCGTAGGTGTCGGCGATCTTGTAGGCCGGATCCTTCATCGCCCGGTCGAGGCTGATCGGATGCAGGTCGTTCCGTTGCAGGATCACGGCCAAGTCGTCCAGCGTGTCGGCGTTCAGCCGGGTCGCGTGCAGCAGGAACACTAGCGAGGGCCTTCGCCCCAGAAGCTGGAACGCGGCCGCGCGATACCAGGCGACGACGTTTGCGGTGTGGTCGAGGTAGGCGCGCCGGATGCGCGTCGCGGCCACGGTGTCATTGCGCAGGACAGCGTCGTCATAAGGCAAGGCGAAGACGTAGTCGGAATTTTCCAAGGTCACCGGCGCGACCCGATAGCCGTGCGCTGCAAGCCAGGACTCAAAGGCCCTTCGGGTCTCGAGTGTGTCTCCCGTTTCGAGGAACGGGTGGCGGAACCATTGGAGCGGGCGTCCCCGCGCCGCCAGCAGGGGCCTCAGAATCCTGTCGGTGTGCTCAACGTCAGCGATGTAGTCCGCGACCGGAGTCTTGTTGAGCGAGTCGTGGGAATAGGTGTGGTTGCCGAGCCCCATGCCGGCGTCCCGCCAGGCCTTGACCAGCCGGGTGTGCTCGCTGCCGCCATCCCCCTCCAGCCGTTCTCCGATGACGAACCCCGTCGCGGGCGCGCCGTGCCGCCGCAAACCGGCCAGCAGCGCCGTGGTGGTCTTCAGCGCATAGGGCGCGTCACCCGTCAGGGCCATGGTCGGAAGGTCATCGAATGTCAGCGCGACACCCTCGGCGCGCGCAACGCTCGCGAATGCGAAGAAGGCGATCGCGGAGGCGAATACGAGCAATCGCGACACTTGCGCTCCTGGTTGCCTATGACCTCTGCCAGAGGGCACCGCACGTGAAGGCGCGCCTTCCCGCCGGTCTTGGAAGACCTTGAGCGGAGTCGCGCGCCAAGCGTATAGCCCCGACCGCATTCGGTCATGGGCAGCTCAAGCCCGGAAGAGCCGAGCGACGACGCCTTGACTTGGATCGGCATGCCTCAGTGCTTCCGGCGCCAGCTCCAGGACAGCGACGCCAACCACCGCGCCAGCGCTCAACCCCGCGATGAGTCGGACTTGGTCTTTCAGGACGAGCGACAACACGCCGCCAAGGATGGTCGTGGCCGTCGCCGCCAGTCCCATCAGGAAGACCACTGACGTTATGGCTCGGCGATATCGGTCGTCTCGGGCTCGGCGCTGGGGGCAAAGGACAGTGGCTCGAACCGGCAGACCAGACGTCCGTCGAGCGCGGCCGCCAGGCGCCCGACCGACCTCAACGTCAGATTGGTCGGCGCGGCGAACCAGCCTTGCACCTGTGTTCGCGGGCTCCCCAGCGCTCGGCTCAAGTCGGACTTGGTGACGCCGCGTTCGCGCTCAAGGTCCTGCAGGCGTGTCAGCATCAGCCTCCAAACCAGTTTCCGGAGAGCTCGGGCTTCGACATCCTGTCGACGCCGGTCGGCGTTCAACATGGCCGGGAGGTCCTCAGAACGCCTTGCTGATTCCGGCATAGAACCCGCGCCGCGGCCCGAACTGCGGCGCGCCGACGCCGACGCCGGTCCCGTTGCGGATCTGATATTCCTTGTCGAACAGGTTGATCACGTCGGCGCGGACGGTCAGCGGCCCGCCGGCCATCTCGAACTCGTGCGCCACGCTGAGGTTGACCTGGGTATAGCCGTTCACGTGCCCGCTGTTCGGCGGCGCGCCGTCAGGCGTCAGCCGCAGACCCGAGCCGTAGATCAGGTCGCCCGACACCCGCGTGCCCTCGCCGAACTTGTAGGCGAGGCCTGCCGAGGCCGAATAGGTCTGGTCGTGGTCCAGGAAGATGAAATGGTTCTGGATGTAGGCCAGGTCGCCGGGGTCGAAGTTGAACTGGCTGGAGATGATGTCCTTGCCCTGGGCGCGGCTGATGGCGAAGTTGCCGTAGGCTGAGAGTCCGCCGTTCACATAGTTGGCGCTGAGCTCGACGCCGCGGGAGTAGCCCACCTTGTAGTTGAACGGCGTCAGGATGATCGGCGCGCCGAACTGGCCCTCATCGACCAGATTCTTGGCCTCTTTGTCGTAGACGTCGACCCCCAGGGTCAGGCCGCCGATCTTCTGTTGAGCGCCGACGTCGAAGTAGTTGTCGCGCTCTGACTTGGGCAGATCGTTCTGGGTCCCCGGCGCCTCGGCGCTCGTGCCGACGAATTTCAGGAAGGACTCGGAGGACACCAGCTCGAACGGCGGCGGCGAGAAGTAGCGCGCGTAGCCGGCGTGGACGGTAGTCCCCTCCATTGGTTTCCAGACGACGTTCACCCGCGGTGAAAGTTGGTTCTCGTGCCGGAAGGCGTTCAGCTGGTCGAAGCGCAGGCCGTAGTTCACCGTCAGGCTGTCGAACGGCTTCCACTCGTCCTGCAGATAGGCCGAATAGGTCTGGGCGTCGGCCTTGCTGTTGTCGATGATCGTCTCCGCCGCCCGACCGATCTGAGCGCCGGTGACGTCCACGGCGAAGACCTGGGAGTTGGTCTTGCTGGTGGTGTGGTCGATGGAGATGATCGCCCCGCCGCGGACAGTGTGGGTGTCGGTGAGCTTGTAAACACCTTCCAGCTGGGTCCCGAACGACAGGTCGGTCTTGCGCGCCGCCTGGGCGATGCCGTTGAACAGCAGCTCGCCGGTGACGTCCGGCGTGTATTGCAGCTCGGAATAGCGGGCGAAGACCGAGGCCTGGCCGGTGAACTTGTCGGTGGTCTTCAGGTAGGTGACGATCCCGTAGCTCGTGCCTTCCTTCTGGTTCTGATTGAGCTTCTCCGACGGAAAGGCCGTGCCCCCGTTCTGGCTGAAACCTGTATCCGGCTGCAGGCCAGAGACGTTGGGGAACTGGAACTTGTCCTGCGAAGTGCCGGCGATCAGCGAGATGCGGCTGGCGTCGTCCAGGATGCGATCGAGATAGCCGAAGGCCTGGTACTGGTCGGAGTGGTCGTGCAGCGGCGTGCCGCGGCCGTCCGGGCTCTCGATGCCCACGTCGGTGCCGGTGTAGCTGCCGGAGAAGAAGCCGCTGGTGGCGCCGGACGAGCCGCCGTACTCGATCGACGGCTCGACCATGCCGTGGCTGCCGCCGTAGACGCCGACCTCGCCGCCGTTCTTGAAGCCGCTCTTGGTAGTGATGTTGACGATGCCGGCGTCGCGGATGCCGTACTGGGCGGGTAAGGCCCCGGTGATCAGGTCCACGTTGGCCGCCAGCCGGGGCGACAGCGACTGGCCGAACACCTGCAGGCCTTCCGGCAGGATGACGTTGTTCAGCCGGTACTGGATGTTGCCGTGGTCACCGCGGATGTGCAGCTGCCCGAAGCTGTCCTGCGCCACGCCCGGCGCCTGCAGGATCACCTGGTTCAGCTGGACGTTGGCCCCGGACGGCAGGTTGTTGATGAAAGCCTCTGGCATGGAATAGGTCGTCGCGCCCAGCGCGGGCTCGATTTCTGAACGCGCTGCGTCCAGCCGCTGGGCGGTCACCACGATCTCGGCGACCTGGCCGGTCGTCGCCGGCGCTGCGGGCGGTGTCGCCGCGCTTTGGGCGAAGGTCGGGGCGGCCATTAGCGAAAGCAGGCTGGCCGACGCGCCGAGAAGCGCGCGCCGCGAGGCGGTCCGGAGCATGTGGGAGTCCCTGTTACAAACTAACAAAGCGGATAGGCGGGCCATGAAAGCGCCGCCATGCCGCGGTTTCCCGATATTTCCGGGAACTCATTCCCGATTTCTCGGACTGCCCGTCTCAGCCGCCGGGCCTGTGATAATATAACACCATGTCGTTGCGCGCCCGCGTCGTCGCCCTCATCGCAGCCGTGCTGGCGATCAGCATGGCGATGGGCACGGTCGTGGCCGGCTACGAAGCCCGCCAGGCGCTGAACGGCGAGCTGGCAGCCGGCCTCGGCGGGGCGCGCCAGACCGTCGCCAGCGCCTTCGAGGACCTGCCCCATTCCGACCATCCAGCCCGCGATCTGCGCCAGCTCATCGCGACCTTCGACGGCAACCGGCATGTACGCGCGAGCCTGCTGGACGCCGAGGGCCGTCCGGTTCTGATCTCGCACACTCGCGCCCCGGACCACCCCGCCCCGCCTTGGTTCGCCCGCCTACTCGGCGCAATGCCGCCGGAGGCTGAGATCGCCGTCCCCGGATCGGCGGCCGGCTTCCGCGCCATCGTGCTCGCGCCGACCGCCGGGATCGACGTCTCCGCCGCCTGGCGCGAGTTCATCAGCATCGTCGCGGTGCTGTCGGGCTCGGCCGCCCTCGGCCTCGTCCTAGTCTATCTGGTGATCAGCGCCGCCTTCCGGCCGCTTCGGGCGCTCGCCGGCCAGTTCGCCCGTGTCGGGGCCGGCGACTATTCGGGCCGCGTCGCCGAACGGGGCCCCACCGAACTGTTCGGCCTACAGCGCGGCTTCAACCGCATGGCGGCCGAGCTCGCCGCCACCACCGAGCGCAACCGCCTGCTGGGCGACCAGCTCCTGACCATCCAGGAGGAGGAACGCGCCGACATCGCCCGCGACCTGCACGACGACATCGGCCCGCACCTGTTCGCGGTGAACATGGACGCCGAGATGATCGCCCAGCTCGGCGACCTTGGCCGCCACGAGGCGGTGCCCGAGCACGTCCGCGCCATCCAGGCCGCCGTCGCCCACATGCAGCGCCAGGTACGTGACCTCCTGAGCCGCCTGAGGCCCGCGCGCATGACCGAGCTAGGCTTGAACGCCGCCATCTGTGACTTCGTCCGCTTCTGGTCGCAGCGCCGGCCCGACATCGCCTTCCGCCTCAACCTGCTGGAGGACGAGTGCCGGCTCCCCGAGGCCGCCAAGGACGTCGTCTATCGGGTGGTGCAAGAGGCGGCCAACAACGCCGTCCGCCACGGCGACCCGCACACCATCGAGATCGCCTTCACTCTCGACGCCCAGCAGACCCTGACCGTCTCCGTGGCCGACGACGGCGTTGGCCGCGCGGCCCCGTCGGCGGTCGGAGGCTTCGGCCTAGTCGGCATGGGCGAACGCGTCGCCGCCGCCGGTGGAACCCTCAGCTTCGGCCCCGATCCCGACGGCGGCTGGACGACCACGGCGCGGCTCAGCCTCGACAGTGCTTCGATGACGCAGGCCGCCGCATGAAGATCATGCTGGTCGACGACCACGCCATCGTGCGCACCGGCCTGCGCAAGCTGCTCGCCATGGTCTCCAACGCCGAGATCCTCGAGGCCAAGACCGGCCGCGAGAGCCTGGCGATCGCGCGCGCGCACGACCTCGACATGATCGTCCTCGACCTGAACCTGCCCGAGCTGGGCGGCCTCGAACTGCTCGCCCGCCTGCGCCAGCTGGGCTCCATGCCGATCTTGGTGCTCAGCATGCACGCCGAGCCGATCTACGTGACCCGCGCGCTGGAGGCCGGCGCCCAGGGCTATGTCAGCAAGAACGCCTCGCCGGAGGAGCTCTTGACCGCCATTCGCCAGGTCGGTGGCGGCGGGCGCTATGTGGAGCAGGAGCTAGCCCAGGCGCTGATCCTGCACTCCCAGATCCCCACCGCCTCCCTCGCCCAGCTCGCGCCCCGCGACCTGGAGATCCTGCGCCACCTTGCCGCCGGCCGCAGCCTGAGCGAAATCGCCGAGGCGCTCGGCCTTGGCTACAAGACCATCGCCAACAACTGCAGCCTGATCAAAACCAAGCTCGGCGTCACCAAGACCGCCGACCTCCTGCGCCTGGCGATGGAGGCTGGCGTGACCTAGCCGGAGAAACGCTCTGGGATGCATGTTCAGAGTAGCGAGGGAAGGGCTGCGCCAACTGTCCAAAGCGAATTCCGAGGGCTCACGACGAGCTGGACCGGGCATCCGTTGGGGGTCGACTCCCAAGGTCCGCTTTCCCTCTGTGGACGNNCTCGCCGACTGTTGCGCCATACTCTCCTTCGTCCGTCCTACGCCTCGACGTCTCGCAGCAGTGGCTGAGCGTTAGCCCGCCAGCGCCGGAGCTCGATAGGTCCCGCCTTGGGCCAGCAGCGCCCAAACGATGCGGCCGGTCTTATTGGCCAAGGCGACCGCCACCAGCATGCGCGGCTTGCGGGCGAGCATCTGGGCCAGCCAGGAGCCGGGCGGCGCGCCTTTCAGCAGGGCCTGCTTGATGACGGCGCTGGCTCCGATCACCAGCAGCCGTCGAAGCGTCCGCTCGCCCATCCTGGTGATCTGGCCGAGCTTCTGTT
This sequence comes from Phenylobacterium sp., assembly GCA_003136395.1. Classification (GTDB taxonomy): domain Bacteria; phylum Pseudomonadota; class Alphaproteobacteria; order Caulobacterales; family Caulobacteraceae; genus Phenylobacterium. The sequence continues at coordinate 9 of PLEH01000042.1, read as the reverse complement.
TGCCGCCGG
>PLEH01000127.1 GCA_003136395.1 Phenylobacterium sp. | reverse complement strand
ACCAGGCGACGCCGGCATGGCGGGCGGCTTCGCGGCGGTGGGCGAGCGCGCGGGCGGCGTCGGCGGCTTCCTCGGCCTGTCGCAGGCGGTCGGGATCAGGGTTCATGTCCCGAAGCGTAACAAACCTACAGAGGAGTTCCAAATATTCAGTAGATGACCTGCGGATCAGGCGGCGCCGCGAATGATTCGGCGGGCCTGGAAGGGTGGAATGATCGCGGTGATGTGGGCGGCCCAGCGCAGTTTGGCGTCCTGGCGTGTGGGCCCGGCGATGCTCTCCAGGTCATAGCGGCCGGGACGCGAGCCGCGCAGCAGGCGCTTGACCAACACCTCGTCGGTGTCGACCTCGACAACGACCACATGGCCCAGCATGTCCGGGGTGACCGCAGTGCGCTGGTCCTCGAAATAGATCAGGGCGCCGTCGTCGGCGATCCCGCGCATGGAATGGCCGACCACCAGCAGGGCGCGCGCCTGATCCGTGCCGCCGGGTGGGATCGGCGCGAGATCTCCGGGTTCCTGCCCCTGCCCAAAGAGCACCAGGCCGTCGGGGTTGGCGCCGACCCGGCCGATGATCGGCACGAAGCCGGCTTCCGCCGCCGGCAACATGGAGCCGGCCGCGTCATAGAGCCATTCCGGGCGAACCCCGAAGGCGGCGGCGTACTCCTTGGCCCGGCGATAGGAGAAGGGCGCGTTGCCGTTCTCGTTGGAGCCATAGGTGTTGCGGTTCCAGCCGAAGGCGTCGGCGGCCGCAGCCGCGGTGTCGAAGCCCTTGGCGATGCGGGCCTGACGCAGCCGCGCGAAGCGCTCGTCCATAAAAAATCTCCGCGCCGATCAATCTCAGTGGATAACCTACAGAAATAGTTTGCGCAAGAGCCGCATGTTTTATACAGTTTGGGAATGAAGCCCTTCAGACCGCCCGCATCGCCGCTCGCCAGCGCCAGTTACGCCGCCTGCCGTTTCGGGGGTGCGCCGCCGGACATCGCGCAGGTGCAGCTGGCGCTGCCGGCGGAGACGGCGACGGAGCTGGAGCGGCTGTTCCGGGCGCGGCCGGGCGGCGGCGCGCACGCGATGCGGCCGCGGTTCGCGCGGCATGAGGCGCATGTGGAGGCGGTGATCGCCATGGGCGGCTATCCGGCGCTCGCGGAGCGGCAGGGCCGATGAGTGGACCAGGATGCGGACAGGCGGAAGACGCCGCGGCGATGGTGGCCCGCGCGCTCAGCCGCAGGGAGCCGCAGGAGCGGCCGGGATTCCTGCGCGAGCTGCTCGTACACACGGCGGCGGGCCTGGTGGTGATCGAGGGCGATCGCGCGGCGGGCGAGGCGGTCTACCGGCTGGCCGACGCGGCCATTGCCGCGCTGCTCGGCATTGGCGGCCTTGCCGTCACCGCCACAACGGCCTCGGCCCGCGTCGTCTGCAACGCCCAAGGCGACTGCTGGCACGTCGACAACCGTCGCGACGACTACGGCCCGCGGGTCGTCCTGCAGTCCCATAACGACGATTGGTACTTCCATCAGAAGTGGGACCAGGACAAGAACCGCCACTGGCGCGAAAATCACGAAGGCCGCGGCTACTACGAAAACGGTGTCTGGGTGAGCCGCCGATAGCGGTACTTAGCTCCAGACGACGGAAAGGGCGGTCCTCGGGCCGCCCTTTTTCGTGTGCGCCAGCGCGCTGGCGCGGTGCGGAGTCTCGCGCGGCAACCTTGTGCGGCCGATGGCGTTTCGGTCCTGACACGCCGGGCAGGGGGGCCTTCCCAGGAGATCTTACGATGAAGCTGTTNNCACGCCGGGCAGGGGGCCTTCCCAGGATATCTTACGATGAAGCTGTAACTCGCCGGCGCGCTCAGCGCCGCGGCCCTCTGCGGCGCGGCCCCGGCGCTGGCCCAGCCCTACGCCCCGCCGGCCGGGCAGGCGCAGCCCGGGCGCAATCTTCGCCAACAGCTGGACGCGCTCGACCACCGCATCCAGGACGGCATCCGCGCCGGCCAGATCGACCGCGGCGACGCCGACCGCGCCACGCGCGAGGTCGCCTCGATCCGCCAGGAACAGGAACGGCTGCGCGCCCAGGGCGGCGGGCAGCTGAGCGAGATCGACCGCGGCCGGCTGCAGGAGCGGCTGGATCGCCTCGGCCGCTCGATCCACTGGATGCGCGAGCACGGCCCGACGGTCGGCGGCGGTTACGGACCGCCCCCGCCGGTGGCCGGTCCGCCCGGCGCCGGCGACTGGCCGATCGAACGCCGCGAAGCCTGGCTGCAGGAGCGGATCACCAGCGGCCGGACCAACGGATCCCTGAACCGCCGCGAAGCCTCTCGGGCGCAGTCGACGCTCGACGACATCAAAGCGACCCAGGCGCGGATGATGCGTCACAGCCATGGGCGCCTGCGCGACGACGACCGCGAGAGGCTGAACGAGCGGCTGTCGCGGCTCAGCGACATGCTGCGCGGCGAGCGCGCGCCCTGGGCGCGGTAGTCCGACTCTGAGCGGACCGCCGCGGGGCTACCGTCCCGCGGCGGCCGCCGACATCTGTTCGACGAGGTCTAGGGTGGCCTTGTGGAAGGCCGGGCGGGCGTGGACGCCGTCGGCGTCGAATTCCAGCACCGTGTCGGCGGCCGGCGTGTAGGTGGGCCAAGCCGGCCCGCCCGGCGCGGTGGGATTGCCGGTCCTGGCGAAGGCCGCCCAGGCGTCGGTCATGGCGGCGCTGTTTTTCCGATCGTCGGGCGTTGCGGCGGGGATGGTGCGAGTCCCTTGCACCCGCTCCTTGTCCGGCAGGTTGCCGAAGACGTAGGCGAGCTCGCCGCCGTGGGCGAGGCCGTGGATCGTGGCGCGCTGCGAGGCCGGGATGTAGCTGTCGTAATAGACCCACGCCTTCTGGCCGTTCCTGACGTGCAGGCGGGCCAGCAGGCGGTCGGGCTCGATCACCGCGCTTTCCGTGCCGAGATCCCAGTTGACCAGCTTGAGGTCGGCAGGCGCGCCATAGGCGGCGACCAGCTTGTCGTGCAGCGGGGCGGCGATCCGGTCCAGCGGCGTGGCGGTGGCGAAGAGGCTCGCCTCCCAGCTGTTGCCGCCGGCGATGTAGGGCACCTTCTGCTCGCGCCCGGCGGCGAAGGCCGCGGCGGGGCCCTCGGGCATCACCTTGCCGTCGACGATCGGGGTGACCTGGCCGGCGGCCTTGGAGAGGTCAGCGGCGGAGAGCGCGCGCAAGGCCTTCATCGCCTCCGGGCCGGTCCCGGTGACGCCCAGGCCCGCGGCGTAGGTCACGCCGATCTTCTCGGCCTCGGCCATGGGCTGACCGGGGATGCGGCCGAAGCCCGACTCGGAGATTGCCTTGGCGAAGAGGCCCTTGGCCTGCGGGCTGGCCATCAGGTCGTTGATCAGGATGCCGCCGGCGCTTTCGCCGAAGGCGGTGACATTGGCCGGGTCGCCGCCGAAGGCCGCGATATTGGCCTGGACCCATTTCAGGGCGGCGATGTTGTCCATCATGCCGTAGTCGGCGAGCGGAGCGCCGGGCTGCTCGGCGGTGAGCGCCGGGTGGGCGAAGAAGCCCAGGCGCCCCAGGCGGTAGTTGACCGTGACCAGCACCACGCCGCGCTCGGCGAAGTGGGTTCCGTCATAGAGCGCGTTGGTCCCCGAGCCGCCGGTGAAGGAGCCGCCGTGGATGAAGACCATCACCGGGATCTTGGCGCCGGGCTTGAAGTTGGCGGGCGTCCAGACGTTGAGCTGCAGGCAGTCCTCGGACTGTTTCACGTCCACGGTGACCTGGCGCATCTGCATGCACATCGGGCCGAGCGCGATGGCGTCGCGCACCCCGGTCCATTTCGCCGGCGCCTGCGGCGGCCGCCAGCGCAGATCGCCCACCGGCGGGGCGGCGAAGGGGATGTTCTTGAAGCTGGTGACGGCGCCGGCTGTGGCGCCGTGCAGCTCACCCTGCGCGACCTTGGCGGTGTCGGCGGCGTGGGCCGCGGTGGCGCTCAGGGAGACAAGCGCCGCGGCGGCGGCGAGGAGGTGTCGAAGGCTCATTGCGTGGTCCGTCCCGATGGCCCGCTTGTGGTGGTGAGCCACCCGCGGCGGGGCGCGGGGGGCGGTTGAGGTGACTTGAGCCGGGGCGAGTTGCCCGGTCAAGGCCGCCAGCTTGGCGCCGCCACGTCGGAATCGGATTTCAAGGCGGAGAGACCCGATCCGCCGCGATCCGGCGCCGGGGCCAATTCCCTTCCCGGGCGAATCCGGTTCCCCAAAGTCTCTTGGAGGCGGCTAATGCAGAATAACGCCGTTACGAGGCCGCGAGCGACGCGGATTTGCGGCGTCTTTGGGAGTTTTCCAATGGGACGTTTGGGCTTTGCCGGCCTCGTCGCCGGAATGATGATCGCAGCGGCGCCGGCGATGGCCTCGGAGCGGGTCGTCAACGGCGATTTCTCGGCCGGGGCGACCGGGTTCACGACCGATTACATCGCCTCTCCGCCGGAAGCCGACGGGCCGGGCAATTATTGGATCAACACCAACGCGCAAAACATCTGCGGCTGCTTCGCGAGCCTGGGCGACCACACGGGCGGCGGCAACATGCTTATCCTGGACGGCGCGGCGAACGCCGACAGCAGGGTCTGGCAAGAGACGATCGCGGTGGCCGCGAACAGCAATTACACCCTGAGCTTCTGGGCCCTGAACCTTGGCACCTCCGGCCCGATCCCGGACATCTCGGCGCGGATCAATGGCAGTGCGGTCTTCGATACCGGTCTCCTGCCCTACGCCCACGGAAGCTGGGACGGCTTTTCGACCGTCATCAACTCCGGCGCCTCGACCAGCCTCGTACTGAGCTTCGTCGATACGGCGAACACCCACTCTTTCAACGACTTCGCCCTCGATGACATCAGCCTGAATGGCGCGGCGCCGGAGGGCGGCGTTCCGGAACCCGCGGCCTGGGCGATGCTGCTGGCGGGCTTCGGCCTGGCCGGCGCGGCCCTGCGAAACCGCCGCCGGAGCGCGCCGACCTTCGCCTAGAGCGCGCTGAGTTAGAGCTTTCCGGAAGCCGTCGGCGGCCACGCCGGCGGCTTCTCCATGCCCGCAATCCGGAGTGCGACCATGCGTCCGCTGCGGATGAACGGGCGGCTGCGGGGTGCGAGAGGCGGGGCGGCGAAGGGGATGGTCTTGAAGCTGGTGACCGCGCCGGCTGTGGCGCCGTGCAGCTCACCCTGCGCGACCTTGGCGGTGTCGGCGGCCTGGGCCGCGGTGGCGCTCAGGGAGACAAGCGCCGCGGCGGCGGCGAGGAGGTGTCGAAGGCTCATTGCGTGGTCCGTCCCGATGGCCCGCTTGTGGAAGATGGCGTCTGGCCGCGGGAGCCGGCGCCTGGGGCGAGGTTGCGCGGCGGCGAGGCGGTGGGTCAAGCAATGGATGAGGGACATCGCGCCGGGGTGGCGATCAGCCAGCCATCCGCTGTTCGGGGTCGACGGCTTCGGCGGCGGCGCAGAGGGCGTTGTAGAGGGCCGCGGCCTCGATCGGCTTGGCGACATGGCCATCCATGCCCGCGGCCATATATTGGCTGACCTGGTGGTCCATGGCGTTGGCCGAGAGCGCTATGATCCGCGTGCGGGGCCGGCCGGACGCCGTCTCCTTCTGGCGGATCAGGGCCGTCGCGGTCACGCCGTCCATGACGGGCATCTGGATATCCATCAGGATGACGTCCCAGACGCCGGTTTCCCACGCTTCGACCACGGCCTGGCCGTTCTCGACCACGACCGGATCGACGCCCATCTGGAGCAGCAGGGTCTTGAGAACCAGTTGGTTGATCGTATTGTCCTCCGCGGCCAGGACGCGCAGGCTCACGGCCTTGCGTTCCTCGGCGGCCTCCTCGAGCGGGTCCGTCCTCCCGTCGCCCAATCGCTGCAGCGGAAGTTGGAGAGTGAAACAGGACCCGCCGCCGAGTTTGCTCTCGACGCCGATCGCCCCGCCCATCAGCTGCGCCAGCTCACGGCAGATCGCCAGGCCCAGACCGGTCCCGCCGAAACGACGCGTGGTGGAGGAGTCCAGCTGGTCGAACTTTGTGAACAGCTTGCCCACGTTGTCGGGCGAGATGCCGATCCCGGTGTCGGCCACGGCGACCGAAAGCACACTCCCGGCGTAACGCGCGCTCACGCGGATCTCGCCCTCTTCGGTGAACTTCAGGGCGTTGGAGATCAGATTGGAGAGGATCTGCCGCAGCCGCACGGGATCGCCCAGGTAACGGCCACGGGCGGGCCCGATGTCGAGGGAGAAGGAGAGGCCTTTGTTGTTCGCCAGGGCGGTGAAGGTGGAATGGGCGCCGCGCGCGATGTCGGCGAGATCGAACTCCACCAGTTCGAGTTCGAGCTTCCCGGCTTCAATCTTGGACAGGTCGAGGACGTCGTTGAGAATCGCGAGCAGCGACTCGCCGGATTGCCGGATGACGCCGAGCCGTTCGCGCTGATGGTCGGGAAGCCCGTCAACCTCCATGGCCTGCGCCATTCCGAGCACGCCGTTCAGCGGCGTGCGGATCTCGTGGCTCATGGTCGCGAGGAAGGTGGACTTGGCGGCGCTGGCGGCCTCGGCCCGTTTCTGGGCGGCCCGCAGACTCCTTGCGCCGCGGCGCTGCAGGACGAGGCCGATCATGGCCCCCAAGCCCAGCAGGATACCCGCCAGGATCAGGCCGCGCTGCGCCCGAACGGCCTGAGCCTCCAGGGCGGCTTCCCGGCGCGCCGAGGCCAGCTGGGTCTCGAGCGAGCCGGTGATCTGGCGCACGCCGCCATAGACGTCGCGCGCATCGTGGAACCGCCGCTCGAGGCTGCGCGCGCGCATACGCTCGTAGGCCTCGGACCCCCGGCCTTCCGCCGCCAGGAGTTCGATCTCGACATCGGGGATACGTTCGAAGGAGGCCTTCCCGATCACCTTGGATCCGCGCAGGACCTTCAGGCGCGCAAGGTCCGCATGCGCCGCGCGCAGGTCGCCCAGCCGGGTCTCGGCGATCGCGCGCATCGGCAGGAGCCTCGGGGCCAGGGACTCCAGGCCGGTCAGGTTCACATCGAACGCTGAGAGGCAGTCCAGCACCTCTCGTGGCCCTGCGAAGGCTTCGGCGGCCAAGCCGCAGAGGTTCGCATCCCACCCCTTGAGGCGCGGAAGGCCGGCGCGCTCAGTCAGGCGGTGATGGACGGCCACCAGCCTCTCGGCCGAGGCCTTGTCGCCAAGGTTGATGGCCACGTGGCCCAGGTTATAGATCGCGTCGAAGTCGGGGCGCGGGTAGCGGTGGTCAGCGAACTCGATGTCCGAGCGCTCGAAGGCGCGCGTGGCGCCCTCCATGTCGTTGAGGTTCATCAGGGCGAGGCCCATCGCCCGCCAGATCGCGGACTCCGCGGAGGCGGCGTCCGGGTCGCCTTGCGGGATCAGGGTCTCGGCGTGGCTCAACAGCTTCAGGGCGTCGCCCGTGCGGCCCTGATCCAGGAGGACGCGGGACCAAAGGGTCTGGGCGAAGGCGCGGGCGTACCAGTCCGGCTCGCCGGCCTGGGCCTTCTCCAACTCGGCGACGACGTTGGCCTCGTCGGCGCGGGAGCGACCGGCGAAGCCGTCCAAACGGGCGAGGGCGACGTAGCGTGCGTCGTCTTGCAGCGCCGCACTGCGGGCCATGGCCTGGATGTAGCGGTCGGAAAGCTCAAATTCGGATTGGCTGCGGAAAACCGCCGCGACGTAGTGCAGCCGGCGCAGGGACTCGCGGTCACGACCCTGTATGGCGGCGTCGCCGAACCGGCGCAGTTGATCAAAGGTGACGCCCTGAGCCCGCTTTTCGATCGCCGTTGCGAAGGCCGATGGGCTCATGGCGGCTGACGAGGCGCGCGCGTCCGCCAGCGCGATCGAAATCGCAGCGACGAGGCCGAAACCGAGGTTTCTCCAGATTGCCATGCGCTGAACCCGCCCCAGACGTCTCCACCTTGGCCGAAAAGTCTTAACTCTCAGCGTAGCCCCAGCGCTCGCCGCCGGGCGGCGCTATTCCAGGGGTTGACCGTCGGAGCCGAGGCTCTCGCGGCCGGCGAGGGTCCGCAGGTTGGCCGCGTGGCTGTCGCGGGTGATCGCGTAGCCGCCGATCACCGCCACCATGGCCATCCAGAGCGTCAGGATTGTGGGCACATAGATCGCGCCTAGGCGCCACACGGCCGCGGGCGTCACATGGCTGGCGTCGGCGCCCGTCTTGATCCCGGCCAGGTTCAGAAGGAAGCCCGCCATGATCAGTCCCACGCCGTTCACCACCTTCTCGGTGAAGGTCGTCGCCGCGGCGAACACGCCCTCCGAGCGCCGCCCGGTCTTGATCTCGGACTGCTCCACCAGGTCGGCGATCATGGAATAGGACAGGATCTGGAAGCAGATGATCAACGCCACGTCGAACATGTTGGTGAAGAAGATGAACCAGAAGATCAGCGGCGAGCCGTTGTCCGGCAGGATGCCGGTCAGGCGCAGGACGATCGGCATGGGCGAGCCCAGGAAGGCGATCAGGCCGATGACGATGGCGCCGCGCTTCTTGCCCAGCCGCCGGGTGACGACCGGAGCGAGGCCCGAGCCGATGAAGGCCGACGCGAACACGCCCATGATGACAAGGCTGCTCTGCCGCGCCGTGAAATGCCAGAAGTAGGTCAGCCAGTAGAACGCCAGGGGCGCGGCGAGCCCCGCCGCAACGGTGCCAAGCGCGGTGGCGATGAACAGCACGACGAATGAGCGGTTCGAGAGCGTCTCGAAGATTTCGCTGAAGACCTTTCCCACCGTCAGCTTCCGCTGCGCGGGCGGCGCTTTCAGATGCGGAATCCGCGAATGGGTCCCGAGCGCCGAGACCATCACCAGGGCGAACAGCATGCCCGAGGCGATCAGGCCATAGACCCGGTATGACTCGCGATTGAACTGACCGTTGTGGATGGCGGCGGTGACGAAGAGCGGGAAGAGCACCGCGAACATCAGCACCGACATCGCATTGCCCATGGCCCACTGGAAGAAGAACCGGAAGGACAGCAGCATGCTGCGCTCGTCGTAATCCTGCGTCAGCTCTGCGGCCAGCGCATTGCTCGGCACCTGGTAGATCGAGACGCAAAGCCGGATCGACACCGCCAGCCCCAGGAGGAAGGCGAACAGCTTGGGCTGGGAGAGCCCCGCCGGCGGGTTCCAGAGCATGAAGTAGAGACCGGCCAGCGGCAGGGCGGCGGCGTACATGAACGGATGGCGGCGTCCGAAGCGGGAGCGGACGTTGTCGGACCAGTAGCCCACCATCGGGTCCACGAAGGCGTCGACGACCAGCGCCACGGTCAGGGCCAGGCCCACCAGCCGCGCATCGAGCCCGATCACCTGGCTGTAGAACAAGAGCAGGAAGTAGGAGAAGCCGTTGTCCTTGACCCCGATGGCGCCGCTTCCCAGCCCGTAGGCCAGCCGCGTCCAGAGCGACGTCTGCTGCGGCCGGGCTGCGGCGACGTCCGCCGCCGCGGTAGTCATGGTCGCCATCGGGTTTCTCTCCCCTGAGAGGGGAGAAGCTTCGACCCCCGCGGAGTGGGAGTCGAGTCCGTGGCGAGGTCCGAAGCCGCGGCAAGCCCACTGAAACCCTGGGGCCGCGCCGCCCCGTCCCCATGTTGGAGTTCCACCATGACCACACCCTCCAAGGGCGAGCCCCAAGAGCCTGAGCCCATGACAGCCAAGGGGCTTCGGCAGAAAGCGCAGGGGATGAGCGCCCTGGCGCTGACGACCCTGGGCAAGATCATGAGGGGAAGGGGCCAGGATTCGGTGAAGTTGGCGGCGGCGCGAGAGGTTCTGGACCGGGCGCATGGCAAACCCAGGTCCGGGGCGCCGAAGGCGAGGGCCAAGACTGCGAAGGCGTCGGCCAAGGGCGGTATGACGGTGATCGTCAAGCGCTTCATCGACATCACGCCGGAAGAGCAGGCCGCGGCGGACGCCACGGAGCGTAGCGAATGGTGAAGCCGGCGGCAGCGCCTTTGGTCGTGGTGCCTCGGCGCTGGGAGCCGCGGGACTATCAGAAGCCGCTGGTGCGCTACCTCGAGGGCGGCGGGAAGCGCGCCGACGTGGTGGCGCACCGGCGATGGGGGCAAGGACGACGTGGCTCTGCACTGGGCGGCGGCCTGCGCGGCTCAGACGCCGGGGACCTATTGGCATCTGCTGCCGGAGGCGAGCCAGGGGCGCAAGGCGGTCTGGAGATCGGATATGCGACGCGGGGCGCGCAGGTGGTTGCTTGTGACGCCGCGCGCGCGTTGGCCGTGCAGACGCATGCCGCCGAGCACGCCCTGGAGGATCAGGTCAGCCCGAAGCGCCGTCAGCCCCCGCGTTGAGTTCGCGCACGTAGTCGCCGATGTCTCCGGGCCAGTTGGCGGTCAGCTGATCGAAGCGCTTGCGGTCGTAGGCGAAGAGAGCCCGGGTCGCCTCCTCGTAGCCGGGAAGGTCGCCGGCGAGGGTGGTCATGACACGATAGGTCGCTTCCTGGGCCTGGCGCCGCGCGTCCGCATCGACGGTCTCGCGCCGCGCCTGATCGACCAGCCGACGCAATGCCGCCGACGCGCCGCCAGGCTGGCTTGAGAGCCATTCCCAATGGCGCGGCAGGAGGGTGACCTCGCGGGCGGTGACGCCGAGCTTTGGGCGGCCGCGGGCGGGTTTCGGCGGGCCGGCGGGCATTGGAAGTCGGGCCCGGATTTCCTCGGCCGACCCTCGCAGGTCGAGCTCAACGGTCCGGCCGGTCGCATCGTCGAAGATCAGTGGCGACTGCTCGCGGTTTTCGTGCGCGGCGCCGGCGACCGTTGCCAAGTCACCGCGCGCGACGAGCCGAGAGCCGGCGAAGGCTGTGACGCCACCTGTCGGAAATACCCCCACCTCTAACTCCCGAACGTCATTTCTGCCCGGGTGAAATCTAGCACTAGGCAGCGCGCCGGAATAGGCACGGAAATCGCCGCGCAAGTCCTGGGTCTCACCCCGACAGCTGACGGTTTGGCGGGCGTGATGGCACCCAGCAGCCCCAATCAACCCTAGGAGGAGAGCACGCATGGCCTACGGCCAGATCGACCCTGCGCGCCTGGATGGCGACGCACTTACGCGCTGGTATCTGAGATCACCCGCAGACATCGAGGAGGAGCGCCAGGCGGCTGGCCGAGGTGTTTCGCGAACACGGCTATGAGGGCGCGAGCCTGACACGGATCGGACGCGCGACGGGTCTGGGCAAGGGCAGCCTCTACCATCTGTTCCCGAACGGAAAAGAGCAGATGGCCGCCGAGGTTCTGGCCGAGATCGACGCCTGGTTCGAGGAAAACGTGTTCTCACCCCTGCGCGACGAACCCGACCCTCGGCTGGCAATCCGGCTCATGCTGGCCCGGACGGACGCGTATTTTCTGTCGGGGCGGCGTGTCTGCCTGGCCGGGACCATCGCTCTGGCCGATGCGCGCGATCAGTTTGCCGAACGGCTGAGCGGCTACTTCGGCGAGTGGATCGCCACACTCACCGCCGCTCTCGTTCGCGCCGGCCGCAGTCCGCCCGAGGCGGTCGCGCTCGCCGAGGATGCGGTGGCGGGTGTCCAGGGCGCGCTGGTGCTGGCCCGGGGGCTCGGCGACCCCGGAGCCTTTTCCCGCGCCCTCGAGCGCATCGGCGCAAGATTGGGCTGAAGGGCCCGCTTCCCGCCCGTCGCCGACCTCCAGCATCCGACCCTTGTCTGGCGCCGGCCACATCATCTCGACGTTGCGCAGCGCCTCGCGCTCCAGCTTCCGGTTCGACCCGACCGGGTTGATGTAGCCGTAGACGTAGATCTTCAGCAGCAGTCCCGGATGGCAGCTCGGCCGCCCGGTCACCTTCGGCGTGACGCCCTCAAAGCCCAGCGCCTTCAAATCCAGCACATCGACGAACACGTCGATCAGCCGTCTCGCTGCGCCGAGTCGAACATCGACTGGCGTCTGGAAGAATCCCAGACCACCACGGCCGGGCGCTTGAAAAACAATGGAGCGATCACATCTATATCGTAATACGATATGATTGGGACGGCGGCGTCTGGTTCGTCCGCGATCCACGGCCGCCTGTCGATGGAGCGACGCAATGAGCGTGATGATCGAAGGCCCTTGGGAAAACGGACTGCATGTCCCTGCCGGCGACGCAGTAATATCCGTCAATCCGGTGGCGGGGGGATGGTGCGTGAGCGGTCCCATCGAGGAAGACCTCATGTTTCGGACCGGCGGCCACGCGGAACATCAGGCGCGGACGCTTGGCCGGCGCCTGGCCGCGTTGGGTCAGACCGCCATCGTCGAAATCCATGACCGGCGAGGCGCCATCGCCGGCTCCGTCCTCTATCTGGCTGAAGAGCAGGTCGGAGTGTCATGACTGCAGATCGCCATTTCAACGAGGTGCTCGCGGAACTGAGCCCCTATCTGGACAATCCGCCACTTTCAGGCTCCGCGGAGCATCTGCGGTTTGACGAGCTGATCGCCGAGGTGGCAAGCCATGCGGCGGTTGGGCCGGAGCATCCTCATGCCGACCAGATCCGTCAGTTGGGCATGAAGATCGACGCGGTGATCAGACGTCGGGACATCGAGCGTCACGCCCTTGATCTCGCGCCAGATGACCAAGGGATGGCCCCGATGCTGGGCGGGGATCTCCGTCCGCCCCGAGACTAAGCTTGTCTTGGCATCGGCTGACCTGGTGAGTCGCCCAGCTTTCCGCGTAGCGGTCCCTGACGCCCGTTGACCATCCGCGGCGCGGATCTCAGCCCAGTTCGTCGTCGTCTTTTGTTCACGGACTGTCAGTGGCGAGTTCAGCGGGCGCAGCACTCATCGGCCTGCCGGTGGGCGATCGACTTCCCTGGAGATTCAGCGGCGACCGAATACGGATGCTGCGCGTCGATCGCGTTGAGCGGGAACCCCTTGAGGTTGCGCGTCTCGAGGCCGCCCGGTCCGCGGAGCGTCGAGGGTTGATCAAAGAACTCCTCTCCGCGCGCTGACCAATTCGCATCGCGAACAGAGCGGCGCACATTTATCTTCAATTGCCTTGATATATCGTAGTACGATATTATGTCTTGGACATAGGAGGCTGTGATGAAAAACATTTCCGAGTGGCTCGCATCGAATGGGATCGCAGGTCGGGACTTCATCGAGGCGGACCGGCGCTGGCATCGCGAGGCAGGAAGTTCCTGGTACCGCGCGCCAGCGTCGAGCGCGCCGGAACCCCGATTGAAATTTACAGCCGACGAGCATCCCGGACACCTGCTGGTGACCGCAGGTCGGGTCGGCGATAGGCCCGTCTTCGACAAGGCCGGAGACCGGATCGGCCGCGTGCTCGATATCTCGATCGACAAGAGCAGCGGCAAGGTGGCCCACGTGCTACTCGGCGTCGGAGGCTTCCTCGGCTTCGGACGCCGCTTCCACTTGCTCCCCTGGGCGCTCTTCGCCTACGCGCCGGACCGCCGGGGCTACGCGCTCCCCTTCAGCCGCGCGGAGATCGCGGCCATGCCCCGCCTCGAGCGAGACGATCTGGAATGGTGTGGCGCCGGCTACAGGTCGCCGTTCGATCACGCCAATGTCAATTCCTACCTGGATCTGCCGTTCGCCTAGGGCGGCGGCGAACCCGCCGGCGCGGCGCGGCGCTCAAGCGCTTCGTTCGCGCTGGCGATGTTCACCTCATGCGCCCGGAGCATCTCGCCTAACACGTCATGCAGCGCCGGGTCGCGAATGCGGGGGACCAGCGTGCGGAGCTTGCGCACGACCCAGCCCTGGCCGCGGTTCACGAAGGCCAGACGCGCCTCGACGCCGTCAATCGCCATCGCCTTGTCGAAGAAATCGCCGACCTTCGTCGACGGCTCCGCTTTCAGGTCGCCGAGCGCGCCGAAGAGGGCGCGGCACCACCGCACCTCATCGGCATGGATGACCTTGGCCAGCGCCTTCAGCTCCCTGTCGGGCGCGTCCGCAGCGATCCGCGCGGCGACCCTGGCGCCGGCCCGCTCAGCCTCGAGCAACACATTGAGTTCCGCCACCAACTCGGCGGCCGGGGCGAAGCCCATGTAGGCGTCATCCGCCTCGCTTGCGTAGCAAACAGGCGAACTGGGTTCGCAGTTCTCCGCCGCGTCGGCCAAGGGTTCATCCGGCGTGGCTCCGTCCGTTGTCGTGAGGAGGGCGGCCCGCGCGCCGGCCGCGATGCTGCGCAGGCGTTCCGCGGCCGGCAAGATCTCCGCCAGCCGCCCGGCGCCTTCTCCAGCGTAGAGCGCCATGGCCTCCAGGTCGCCGGTCATCGAGCGGAGCGGGGAGTCGGTGCTGAAGAGATAGATGGGACGCTCACCGTCCTCGCCGATGACCTGGCGGGTCGGCGCAAAGGGACCGTCGCGCTCATGGCGGGTGACGCTATTGGGCAGCACGCGGACATAGGCGCCGACCGGCCAGTTGATGTGGAAGGCCTGGGTGTGCACCGTCTGCCCCGGCGCGGCGTCAACGATGCGGCGTTTGTGAAAGTCGTGCGCGAAGGATTCGTTGGTCGCCAGGAACGCCGTCCCGAACATGGCGCCCTGTGCGCCCAGCCTGAGGACATCCGCCAGGTCGCGGCCGTCGGTGAGGCCGCCTGCGGCCAGCACGGGCGCCTCGACCGCTGAAAGCACGTCCGTCAGCAAAGGCCTCAGCGCAACGCGGCCGCGAACGTGGCCGCCCGCCTCCAAACCCTGTACGATCAGGATGTCGGCGCCGGCGTTCTCGGCCGCCATGGCTTCCGCCAGCGAGCCGACCTGGCAGACGACCAGCACGCCTTCGCCCTTCAGGCGCTTCACGGTCTCCACGGAGAGGTCCCAGAACAGGGTCACCGCGTGAACGTGGCCGTCGAGGCAAGCGCGCAACTCAGCCTCCAGGCGCTCGGGCTTGGTGGCCGCGGGGATCAGGTTGACGCCGAACGGCCGGGCGGTTCGCGCGCGGACGGCCTCAATCTCGGCCGTGATCAGTTCCGGGCTCTCGCGGACCATGCCCAGGAAGCCGAAGCCTCCGGCCTCGGTGACCGCCGCAACGAGCTCGGATCGCGCCACCCCGCCCATGCCGGCGAGGACAATGGGCACGTCGCAGCAAAGTAGGTCGCAGACCGGTGTGTGCAGATCCATGTACAGACCCTTCAGCCGCCGGCTGCGTTGGCGATCGCACCCTCGATGGCTTCACCGGTGGGGTAGCACCACGGCTGCGCGCGCCCTAACGAGGCGTCGTATTGCCTCTGAGCGAACCCCCAGTCGGCCAGCCGGTCCCACCAGCCCTCCAGATAGGCGCCCCGGTCGTTCTTGTGGTCGAGATAGTAGGCATGCTCCCAGACGTCGCACACCAGCAGCGGCGTAACCCCCGCCATCCGCGCAACGCTGTCGCCGTCGTGGGTCGCCAGTATGGTCAAAGCCCCGCGGGTCGAGACCAGCCAGATCCACCCCGAGCCGAAGTGGGCCAGGCCCTCGGCGATGAACCGGGTCCGCACGTCGCCGTCGAAGGCCGCGTCCAAGGCGCGGGCGAATTCGCCTGACGGCGCGGAACGGTCCGGGGTCATGCACGCCCAGAAGAAACCGTGATTGAAGGCCTGGGCGGCGTTGTTGAACAGCTTATGGGCGCTGCGCAACCTGGCCTTCACCACGACCTCGTGGAGGTTCGCGCCGGGATTGCTGGTCTCCGCCAACATGGCGTTGGTCACCTCAACATACTTGGCATGATGCTTGTCATGATGCGTCCGCATCGTGGTTTCCGAAATCGTCGGTGCGAGGGCGTCGTAGGCGTACGGGAGTTTCGGCAAGACAATCATCAGGGCGCTCCTTCGGAGGAGAGCCGGCGGCCGGATCTTCGTCGCCGAACCGTCGGCCCCTTCCTCCCAGAAGCCTCCTAACTATGTCGTGTAGCGATATAATTCAATTGCGGTCAGCACGAAAATGCGAAAAGAGGTATTTGGAATACGNNCTGCTGTTCGCCATCATGGCGGGGCTGATCGGTGGCGCGCTGTCGGGCCTGATCCGCTGGGAACTCGCCGAGCCGGGCATCCAGATCTTCCAGCCGCATTCGCTGGTCGCCCAACTGGGCGTGATCGAGGGCTCAAAGCACGGCTACAATGCTGTGGTCAGCGCGCACGCCCTGGTGATGATCTTCTTCACGCTGATGCCGGCGCTGATGGGCGGCTTCGGCAACTGGTTCG
>PLEH01000282.1 GCA_003136395.1 Phenylobacterium sp. | reverse complement strand
GTGATGGAATCAATCCACTAGGGTGGCGCGGCGTCCGCCGCCAGCAACACCGGCCTTGCGGAGCCCCCTCGAATGCCCACCCGAGACCGCGTTCAGGCCTTCATCGCCCTGGTGGAGGGCGCGCATTACGTCGAGGCGCTGCAGCAATTCTACCACCCCGACGCCACCATGCAGGACAACCAGCAGCCGCCCAGACTGGGACTGGAGCGGCTGATCGCCGACGAGTGCGCGACCATGGCGCGCTTCCGGACGATGCGGACCGACAAGGTGACCGACCTGCTGATCGACGGCGACAAGGTGATGATCCGCTGGCGGTTCACCTTCACCCCGGCCGAGGGCCCGCCTATGGCGATGGAGGAGATCACCCTGCGGCGCTGGGCGGCGACCGCATCGCCGAGGAGCGATTCTTCTACGATCCGCGCCAGACCCGACCGCCGTCCGCAAGCTGACGGGTCATGATGGGGTCGCAATGCGCCATCACACTCCTTACATGGCGCTCCTGGGTGGCCGGCCGGGCTTTCAGATAGCGCCGGTGTGGTCACCTTGCGTTTTGCGGCGCACAATTCTATCTTCTTTCCCCTCCCGGACGCCTGCGCCCGCGGCCGGCAAATTGAACTTCCAACTTAGGGCGACCCGAGTCACCACCTTGATGGAAAAAGTCCCGATGACCGCCGAGGGCTATCACGCCCTCGACGAAGAGCTGAAGCGTTTGAAGACCGTGGAGCGGCCCGCCGTGATCGCCGCGATCGGGGAAGCGCGTCTGCACGGCGACCTCTCAGAGAACGCCGAGTACCACGCCGCCAAAGACCGCCAGGGCTGGATCGAAGGCCAGATCGCCGAGATCGAAGACAAGATGGCCCGCGCACAGGTGATCGACGTCTCCAAACTCTCGGGAGCTCAGGTGAAGTTCGGCGCCACCGTCTCGGTGATCGACGAGGACACCGAGGAAAAGGCTCGCTACCAGATCGTCGGCGAGCACGAGGCCGATGTGAAACAGGGCCGCGTCTCGATCACCTCTCCGATCGCCCGCGCCATGATCGGCAAGGAAAGCGGCGAGACCGTCGAGGTGAACACCCCCAACGGCGTCAAGGCCTACGAGATCACCAAGGTGGAGTGGGTCTGACCCACGAAGCGGTGGCTGAGGACCCTTCCCCTCACCGAGAGAATGGCCCTCACCTGACCATCTGGGCCGTGTCGGACGGCCGTGTCGGCATCGAGGCCCAGGTCCTGGGCCTGGCGGAAGCCGTGGGCCGCCAGCGCCCGGCCAAGATCGTGCTCAAGCGGATCGGCTGGAAGTGGGGCCTGGGGCGCCTGCCAACCTCACTGATCCCCTTCCCGCGCCTGACGGTGAAGGCGGACAGTCCGATCGCCGCGCCCTGGCCGGACATCTGGATCGGCGCCGGGCGGGCCAGCCTGCCCCTGTCGCGGCGAATGCGGCGGTGGTCGGGCGGCAAGGCCTTTGTCGTCCAGACCCAGGCCCCGCGCGGGCCCCTGGGCGCGTTCGACCTGGTGGTCCCGCCGGCGCACGACGTCCTGACCGGTCCCAATGTCTTCGCCATCGTGGGCGCGCCCAACCGGATGAACGACGCCGGCCTCAGCCGCGACCTCGCCCGCTTCCGGCCGCGGATCGATCCCCTGCCGCAGCCGCGCGTGGCGCTGATCGTTGGCGGCAAGTCCGGATCGCACGACCTGGGGCCGGCCCGCGCCAGGGCCATGGCCGCCGAGGTCGCCGCGGCGGTCTCGCAAGTCGGCGGCTCGCTGCTGGTCAGTTTCACCCGTCGCACGCCGCGGGCCGCCCAGCGCATCCTCACCGAGGGCCTGTCGGGCGTCCCGGGCTGGATCTGGGACGGCGAGGGCGACAATCCCTACTTCGCCTTCCTGGCCGCGGCCGACATCATCCTGGTGACCGAGGATTCCACCAACCTGGCCACCGACGCGGCCACCACAGGCAAGCCGATCCACGTCCTGGCCATGGACGGCGGCGGCCGCAAGTTCGACCGGTTCCACCAGGATCTGCGTCGCCGCGGCATCGCCCGGCCCTTCACCGGCGTGCTCGCGAGCTGGACCTATCCGCCGCTGGACGAGACCAACCGCGCCGCCAGCGAACTCCTGCGCCGCTTTGACATGCATTTGAGGGGCTGAGCGGGCGCCGCGCTCACTTGCCCCATGGTAAACAAGGCCACAATTTAGCAAGACTTTCGAAACACCCTGCCTGCATGCTGGCGCAAATTCCTTAGTTTCCCGGGGGCCGGACGTGGCGAACTTTTTCTTCGATACGATGACGCAGGCGCAAGCCTCCAGCTTTCTGTTCGCGAGCGACAATATCGTGTTCAGGAACGGCCCCGCTTCGCAGGCGACGGTGCTGTTCAACCCGCTGACGCTGACCGCCCCGCCCAGCATCACGATCGCCTATGGCGGCAACAGCCTGACGTTCGCTGACGACCCCACGACGGTTCGCGGTCAGAGCTTCACCATTTTCCCCGACGGCTCGAAGCTGTTCATCGGCA
>PLEH01000152.1 GCA_003136395.1 Phenylobacterium sp. | reverse complement strand
TGGTCGTAGGTGCGGTTCTCCTTGACGATGAAGATGACGTGTTTGATGCGCGAACGGACGGCGGCCATCACCGCGGCGTCCTGGGCTGCGGCGGGATCGGGGGCGAAGCCGACGTTGACCGCCACCTGATGGGTCAGCCGTTTCAGTTCGGCGACCCCAGGCGTGGGGAGGGTCAGAAATCCCGCTTTTTCGAGCTGCCAGCCATAGGTGTTGGTGGCGCGGCAGGCGGCGGAATCCTTGGGGTCGATGCTCAGCGTGTCGCGGCACCAGCGGGGGTTGGGGCCCGGGTCGCTCTTGCCGTTGACCACATAGAGCTTGCCGCCGGCCGCGGCGACGCCGGTGGGGTACCAGCCCGTGGGGATCAGCCCCGTGACGCGGGCCTTGGCCTTGCCGCCTCCCAGCGCGACCACAGCTACGGCGTTCTCGCCGCCGTTGGCGACATAGAGGGTGTGGCCGTCGGGCGAGAGCGCCAGGGCGTTGCTGTTGGCGCCGCCCTCGAACCGGCGGCCGGCCATCAGGGCCGCGGTCGCCACAGTCGGCGTGCGCTCCACGATCTGGCCGGTGGCCGCGTCGATCGCCACCACGCTGTCGGTGTTGCCGAGCGCGGCGTAGAGCCGGCCGCCGGGGGCGGCCAGCAAGGCCGTGGGCTGGCCCCTGGTGCGGACGCGATGGGTCACGGCCAGACCTTTGTCGCCGACGGAGAGTGCGATGACTTCGCGGTCGCGCTCGGAGGTCACGAAGGCCTTGCCCGGACCGGTCCAAGCGATGGCGCGCGGATAGCCGCCGCCCGGCTGGCCGTGGCGGGCCGGATCGATCTTGCCGGGCCGCAGGTCGCGCTCCGCGGCCACCTTGCCGCTGGCAAGGTCGACCAGGCTGACGGAATCGTTTTGCAGATTGGCGGCGAGCAGCCAGCGGCCATCCGGGCTGACGGCGAGGCCGGCGGCCTCCGGCTTGACCTGGACGCCGAGGCCCGCGGCGTGGCCGAGCGGGAAGCTGCGGGCCTTGCTGTAACCCTGGGGGCCTGCCTGGAACTCCAGCACGGCGTCGTCGACGCCGGCCGACACGTAGAACCGCTGGCCGGAGGGCGCCCAGGCGATGCCCAGGAATGTGTTGGGAATCTGCAGCACCTGGCGCTTCACAGGCGCCGCGCCGGAGACGTCGAAGACGAAGACGTATTCGTTGCTGAGCGCGGGAACCTGCTTCCCGTCCGCGCCGAAGTTGATGTTGAAGCCCGTGGTGAGGATCAGCAGGGTGCGACGGTCCGGCGAGAGCGTCGCCGCTGAGGCCTGGCCCGCTGTGAAACCCGGCAGCGTTGGCAGGTCGGGATTGAGCGCCTGGAAGATCGCTCCGTGCGCGGCGTCCGGCGTCAGGCGCTGGCCGGTGGGCAGCATGCCGGGCGGTGCGGCGGCGGCCGTTGCGGAGACCATGCCGGCGAGCAGTCCGGCGACGGCGATGAAAGAGTAGCGCAATGGCATGGTCATGACACCGTGGCCGCGATAGATGACAGGTCGAAGACGCAACGGCCCGAGCGTCTCACAGGCAGGGTCGCCACCTGGAGCGACGGCGCCTTGCAGCCCTCCCCAGACGAACCTTAAGCCTACAGTCGACAAAAGGTAACAGGAGCTGAAACCATGCTGAGCCGCCGCCACCTCCTGATCTCCGCCGGCGCCAGCCTGGCCCTGGCGGGCGCCGCCTCGGCGCAGAACGCCAAGGGTTCCGAAGCCCAGCTCAACGAGGCCTTCGACGACTTCTTCAACCAGGAGCTGGACGATAGCCCTGAGCTCGTGACCTCCCTGGGCCTCGACAAGGGCGCGCGGGCCGCGGCCAAGTCGAAATTCCACAAGGGCTCGCTGGCCGACGTGGAACGCTACAAGCGCCAGAACGCGGCGCAGCTCGCCCGCCTGCGCGATATCGACCGCAAGCCGCTCGGCGGCATGCCGGCGGTGAACTACGACTCCGTCCACTACGACCTGGAGACCACCGACCGGGGCAACCGGCGGTTCAAATACGGCGACGGCAATTCGCCCTATGTCCTCAGCCAGATCACCGGAGCCTGGCAGAACGCGCCGGACTTTCTGGCGAGCCAGCACACCATCGAAGACCGCGCCGACTGCGAAGCCTATGTCGCGCGCCTGGGCGAGTTAGCCCGGGTGATGGACGAGGAGGTCGAGCGGGTCCGTCACGACGTGGCCCTAGGTGTCGTGCCGCCGGACTTCTGCATCACTGGCGCGCTCGGCGGCATGAAGACCCTGCACGCCCCGGCCGACCAGTCGACGCTCGTCACCTCGCTCGCCGACCGGGCCAAGGCCAAGGGTATTTCCGGAGACTGGGCGGGGTTAGCGACCAAGGCCTATCAGGCCCAGGTGCTGCCGGCCCTGGAACGCCAGATGGTGCTGCTGGAAAGCTTGAAACCGAAGGCCACCCACGACGCAGGCGTCTGGCGCCTGCCGGACGGCGAGGCCTACTACGCCCAGGCGCTGCAGGCCCAGACCACCAGCACCATGACCCCGGCCGAGGTCCACCAGCTCGGCCTCGACGTGACCCGCGAACTGCAAGCCCGCGCCGATGTCCTGTTCCGGAAGATCGGCATGACCAGCGGCACGGTTACCGAGCGCTATGGCGCGCTGTTCAAGGACCCGAAGTACATCTACGCCAACGACGACGCGGGGAAGGCCAAGGAGATCAATGACCTGAACGCGCTGGTTCAGGGCATGCAGAAGCGCCTGCCGACCTATTTCGGCATGCTGCCGAAGACGCCGCTGGAGATCCGCCGCATCCCCGCCGCGACGGAGGCCGGCGCCTCGACCCACTACACCGACGGCAGCCTCGATGGAACGCGGCCGGGCATCTACTGGCTGAACCTGCGCGACACCGCCGAGGCGCCCTTCTGGGACATGCCGACCACGACCTTCCACGAGGGCATCCCCGGCCACCACCTGCAGCTCACCCTGCAGAAGCAGGCCGACCTGCCGATGCTGCGCAAGGCCGGCGGGTTCGGGGCCTATATCGAGGGCTGGGCGCTCTATTCGGAGCAGCTCGCCCAGGAGATGGGCTTCTACGCCGACCACCCGGACTGGGAGCTGGGCTACATCCACGACGCCCTGCTGCGCTCCGGCCGCCTGGTCACCGACACCGGCCTGCACAATCTGCGCTGGACGCGGGAGAAGGCGACCGAGACGCTCGCCAGCATCGACGGCGATCCCATCTCGCTCGCCCAGCAGGAGATCGAGCGTTATTGCGTCTGGCCGGGCCAGGCCTGCAGCTACATGGTGGGCAAGGTCACGATCCTGCGGCTGCGCGAAAAGGCCAAGGCCGCGCTTGGCCCGCGCTTCGACATCCGGCAGTTCCACGATGCGGTGCTGCTGGCCGGCTCCATGCCGCTGATCGTGCTGGAACACGCCGTCGACAACTATATCGCCTCGCACAAGGCCTGAGCTGATACTCCCAGGGGACGGATAAGATGACCGATTTTGACCGCCGCAGCTTCCTCGCCTCGACGGCGGGGGCGGCGCTGCTGACCGCTGCCCCGGCGCTGGCGCAGGTCGGTTCCGAAGACACCAGGCTGCGGACCATGCTCGACCAGATGTTCGAGGCTCAGGTGGATGAGAGCCCCGGCAGGGCCACCTCGCTGGGTCTCGACAAGGGCCGCCGCGCACCCCTCAAGTCGCAGCTCGACGACAATTCGCTGGAGGCCCGCGCCCAGCGCCTGGAGCGCACGCGCGCCCGGGCGGCCCAGCTCCACACCATCGACCGGACGAAACTCTCGACAGCCTCGAGGGTCGATCTGGACGTGGTGCTCTACGGCCAGGAGCAGGCTGTCCGCGGCGGCGACAAGTGGAAGTTCGGCGACACCGGCGGCAACTTCCGGCCCTATGTGATCAGCCAGCAGTCGGGCGCCTACCAGGAGATCCCGGATTTCCTGGACAGCAGCCACAGGGTGGCCAACGCCGACGACGCCGAGGCCTATCTTTCCCGACTGAGCGCCTTTGGCCGGGTCATGGACCAGGACCTGGCGCGCCAAGTCCACGACGTGGCGCTGGGCGCCATTCCGCCCACCTTTATCTGCGACCTCGCCATCGGCCAGATGAAGGCGCTGCGCGACCAGCCGGCGGGCAAGACGATCCTCGTCGCCTCCATCGTCAGGAAGGCCACGGCGGCGAACCTGACCGGCGATTGGGAAGGCCGGGCGACCAAGATCGTGGAGGGCGAGGTGTTCCCGGCGCTGGATCGCCAGATCGCCGCCATGGCCGCTCTGAAATCCAAGACCAAGGGCGACACCGGCGCATGGGCGCTGCCCAATGGCGCCGATTATTACGCCGACGCGGTGAAGGCCTCGACCACCACCGACTACACCCCCGAACAGGTCCACAAGCTGGGCCGCGACCAGGTGGCGGAGATCTCCGGGCGGCTGGACGCGATCCTCAAGAAACGCGGCCTGAGCAAGGGCACGGTCGGCGAGCGCCTGGTGACCCTGAACACCCAGCCAGACCAGGTGTTCGCCAACACCGACGAGGGCCGCGCCCAGATCCTGAAGCTGCTCAACGAGCACATCGTCGAGGTCTACAAGATCCTGCCCAAGGCGTTCCGCACCCTGCCCAAGGCGACGGTCGAGGTGCGCCGCGTGCCGGTGTTCATCCAGGATGGCGCGGCCAACGGCTACTACAACGGCGCGGCCCTGGATGGCTCGCGGCCGGCGGCCTTCTACATCAACCTGAAGGAGACGTCGGACTGGCCGAAATACAATCTGTGGACGCTCGCCCACCACGAGACGATCCCCGGCCACCACCTGCAGATCGCGCTGAGCCAGGAGTCCACCCAGATCCCGATCATCCGGCGCACCGGCGGCGGGTTCTCGGCCTTCACCGAGGGCTGGGCGCTCTACGCCGAGCAGCTGGCCCAGGAACTGGGCGCCAACGACTTCGATCCTCTGGGCGAGGCGGGCTATCTGCAGAGCCTGCTGTTCCGCGCGGCGCGCCTGGTCACCGACACCGGCATCCACGCCAAGCGCTGGAGCCGCGAGCAGGCGACGATGTACATGGTCGACACCATCGGCAACACCAAGACGCGGGCGCAGCGGGAGGTCGAGCGCTACTTCGCCGGCCCCGGCCAGGCCAACAGCTACAAGGTCGGCCACACGGTCTGGGTGAAGGTGCGCGACGAGGCCAAGGCCAAGCTCGGCCCGAAATTCGACCTCAAGGCCTACCACGATGCGGTGTTGCTCTCCGGCTCCATGCCGCTGACGGTGCTGCAGCGCCACGTGTCGGAGTGGATCGCGACCCAGGTCTGACGGCGACTGCTGACAGGATGCTGTCAGTACGGCGGGACCACCTTGGCTTCGGCGCCCGGAAACGGGCTTTGACGAGAGGACGAAACCCATGGCGAACGAACTGGTTTTCTACACCAACCCGCAATCGCGCGGCCGGATCGTGCGCTGGATGCTGGAGGAGGTCGGCGCGCCCTACCGTACGGAAATCCTGGGCTACGCGGACTCGATGAAGGCCGACGCCTATCTGGCGATCAACCCGATGGGCAAGGTGCCGGCGATCAAGCACGGCGACACGGTGGTGACCGAGGGCGCGGCGATCTGCGCCTATCTGGCCGACGCCTTCCCCGAGGCCGGTCTCGCGCCGCCGCTTCGGGAGCGCGGCGACTACTATCGTTGGCTATTCTTCGCGGCGGGTCCGCTGGAGCAGGCCTGGACGTACAAGTCCTTCGGCTTCGAACCGGACGGTGAACAGCGTCGCCGCGCCGGCTTCGGCTGCCTGGACGACGTGGTCAACGCCCTGGACCAGAAGCTGCGGGACAGCGACTACCTGGCCGCGGGCAAGTTCAGCGCCGCGGACGTGTTCACTTCGGCGGGACTCGGGTTCGGGATGCAGTTTGGCCTGCTGCCGAAGTTGCCGTCCTTTGAGCGCTACGTGGGCAAGCATTCCGCGCGCCCCGCAGCGATCCGCGCCAACGAGATCGATGACGGCCTGATCGCGGCCGCCCAGCAGCCGCAGTCGGCCTAGGCGGCCGGCTCGATCAGGTCCCAGCGGTTGCCGTAGAGGTCCTCGAAGACCGCCACCACCCCATAGGGTTCATGCCGCGGCGCTTCGAGGAAGCGGACCCCCGCGCCCAGCATGCGGGTGTGGTCGCGCGCGAAGTCGTCGGTCTCCAGGAACATCATCACCCGCCCGCCGCCCTGGTCGCCGATCCGCGCGGTCTGGGTGGGTTCCGCCGGCCTTGCGAGCAGCAGGCCGGCGTCGCCGCCGGGCGGGGTCACCACCACCCAGCGTTTGCCGCCGCCCTGGTCGGTGTCGGCGGTGAGGACGAAGCCGAGTTTGCCCACGAAAAAGCCGATCGCCTCGTCGTAGTCGCGGACGAGGAGGGCGGTGAGCGAAAGGCGCATGAGATCCTCAAAGGCTCGCGGCGACGGCGCGGATCAGGTCGTGCATCCAGCGGATCGCCGGCTCGGCAAGACGTTCGCGCAGGTAGAGCAGGCTGACATCCACCGTGGGCGAGTCATATGGCGGATCAACCAGCTTCACCCGCCCGCCCTGCGCCGACAGCAGCGCCAGGCGCCGCGGGATCAGGGTGGCCATGTCGGTGCGGCTGGCGACGGCCAGGGCAGTGTAGGTGTCCGGGACCGAGACGCCCACCCGGCGGGTCAGGCCGCGGCTGGCCAGCGCCGCCTCAAAGGCGCCGGCGTCCTCCCAGCTTGCCCGGCTGACGAAGGGCCGCCGCTCGCCGCCTTCCTCGATCAGGCCGGGCAGGTTGCGTGCGATCACCACATGCGAGACCGAGACCAGGGTCGCCAGGTCGACCCGCTCCCCCTGGAACACCGGATGACCGGAACGGACCACCCAGACCAGCTTCTCGGTGAGGATCGTCTCGCGGGCGAACCGCTCGGGCGCGGCCAGCACGCTACCCACCAGGAAGTCCGCACGCCGGGCGTCCAGCCGCTCCAGGACGTCGAGGGCGAGCTCGGCGATCAGAAGTTCGGATTGCGGCGCCACCTGCGCCAGGCGGCTCGCGACCGGGGGCGCCAGGATGGCGCTGGCATAGGCCCCGGTCACGACGGCGAAGCGCCGTTCGCTGGTGGCCGGATCGAAATCGGAGGGCGCCAACGCGGCCTGCAGTTGGTTCAAGGCCGCATGCACCTGCGGTCCCATCTCCACGGCCCGCGGCGTCGGCTGCATGCCACCCGGGCCCCTGACGAAGAGTTCGTCGCTCAGCATGTAGCGCAGGCGGTTGAGGGCATGGCTCACCGCCGACTGGGTCAGGCTCAGGCGCGCGCCGGCGCGGGTGACGCTGCGCTCCTCCAGGAGCACGTCGAACACCCTCAAGAGGTTGAGGTCGAGATTATGAGCTGTGTTCATTTGCTGTGTGATGACATATCATTTGGATCATCGACTGGGCAGCCTTATCTCAGGTCTCGACGGGAACGCAGGCGCGGCCAAGCAAGGCCAGCGTCCGCTGTCCCGTTTGCGGCATCCAAGCTTGTGGCGCCTAGAGTTGGAAAGGGGCTCGCGTGAGCGAACCTGAAGTCATCCCGCTTCGCGGCAACGCCGATGTCGACACGCGGCCCAAGCCCGGTTTCATGCGCCGCATGCGCTGGCCGATGATCATTGGCGGCCCGCTGCTGATCGCGGGCGTCGTGGCCTATTTCATCGTCACCGGCGGGCGCACCCAGACCACCGACAACGCCTACGTCCAGATCGCCAAGGCGCCGGTCGCCCCTGCGATCGCCGGCCGGGTCACCGACATCTATGTGCACGAGAACGAGGTCGTGCGGCGCGGCCAGGTGCTGTTCCGGCTCGACACGCGCGACATGCAGGCCAATGCCGAAGCCGCGGCGGCCTCGGTCGCCAACGCGGCCCTGCAGGTCCGGGCGCTGCGCGCCAGCTACCAGCAGCAGGAGGCCATGGTGCAGGCGGCCAAGGATCAGCTGGCCTATGCGATCACCGAGGCGACCCGCGAGAAGAACCTGGCCAATGTCGGTGTCGCCTCCCAGGCCCAGGTCGACCAGGCCAACCACGCCGTCCTGGCGGCCCGCCAGCAACTGGCCGCCGCCCAGCAGCAGGCCCAGCAGGTGCTGGCCGGCCTGGGCGGGGACCCGAACCTGCCTGCGCAGTCGGCGCCCGCGGTCATGCAGGCCCAGGCCCAGCTCGACCGCACCAAGCTCAACATCGCCTACGGGACCGTCGTGGCGCCCGCGGACGGCGTCGTCACCCGGGTCGACCAGATGCCGGTGGGCACCTACCTCAACGCCTCTCAGACCGGCTTCTGGCTCTTGTCCGGCGAGCCCTGGGTCGAGGCCAATTTCAAGGAAGACCAGCTCGCCCACATGAAGGTCGGCCAGCCGGTCACCATAAAGGTCGACGCCTATCCCGACGCCGCCATCAAGGGCCACGTGGCGAGCTTCTCGCCCGGCACCGGGCAGGCCTTCTCGGCGCTTCCGGCCCAGAACGCCACGGGCAACTGGGTGAAGGTCGTCCAGCGCCTGCCGGTCCGGATAAGCTTCGACAAGCCGCCGCCCGACATGGCGGGCCGCGCCGGTCTCTCGGCCAAGGTCACCGTCGACGTCCGCGCGGCCGGCGCGAGCCGCTAAGGCCTGACCGCCATGGTCACGCAACACGACGCCAAGAATCGCTGGCCGATCACCATCTCGATCATGCTGGCGACGGTGATGAACTCGCTGGACACGACGATCGCCAACGTGGCCCTCCCGCACATGCAGGGCTCGGTCTCGGCGTCCCCCGAGCAAATCACCTGGGTGCTCACCTCCTACATCGTCGCCGCCGCGATCATGACGCCGCTCTCCGGCTGGCTCGCCGACCGCATCGGCCGCAAGCGGATGTTCCTGATCTCCATCGGCGGATTCACGGCCGCCTCGATGCTCTGCGGCGTCGCCACCAGCCTGCCGGAGATCGTGCTGTTCCGCGTGTTGCAGGGCGTATTCGGCGCGGCCCTCATCCCGCTGTCGCAGGCGGTGCTGCTGGACATCAACCCGCCGGAGAAGCACGGCGAGGCCATGGCGATCTGGGGCGCGGGCGCGATCCTGGGGCCGGTCCTGGGCCCGGCGCTGGGCGGCTATTTCACCGAGTACTTCTCCTGGCGCTGGTGCTTCTTCATCAACCTGCCGGTGGGGATTCTTGCCTTCCTTGGCGTCCTGTTCTTCATCTCCGGCGACCGTCTCGCCAAGGCCAAGCGGTTCGATTTCCTGGGCTTTGGGATGCTCACCCTGTTCATCGCATCGTTCCAGATGGTGCTGGACCGAGGGCCCAGTCAGGACTGGTTCCAGTCCCGCGAGATCTGGACCGAGACGATCATGGCCGCCGTGGGCTTCTGGGTCTTCGTGATCCACACCTTCACCACCGACCATCCGTTCTTCGACAAGGCGCTGATGCGCGACCGCAACTTCGTCACCGCCAACGTCTTCGGTTTCTTCATCGGCATCCTGCTGTTCTCGACGATGGCGCTGCTGCCGCCGATGATGCAGACGCTGATGGGCTATCCGGTGCTGACCTCGGGCCTGGTCAGCATGCCGCGCGGCGTCGGCTCCTTCGTGGCCATGTTTTTCGTCGGCCGGCTGATCGGGCGCGTCGACACCCGGCTGATCCTGATGACCGGACTGACGATCAGCTGTTTCGCGCTGTGGCAGATGATGAACTTCGATCTGTCGATGGGCGTCTGGCCGTTCATCAGCTCCGGGATTATCCAGGGTCTTGGCGTGGGCCTGCTGTTCGTGCCGCTCTCGACGCTGGCCTTCGCCACCGTACCGCCGCACCTGCGGCCCGAGGGCTCCAGCGTCTACACCCTGGTCCGGAACCTGGGCGCCAGCGTTGGCATCTCGATCATGAACGCGCTGTTGGTGGCCAACAGCCAGACCATGCACGCCGCGTTGACCGCCAAGGTGATCACCTCGGACCCGGTGGTCCGTGCGACCCTGCCTCTGATGTTCGATCCTGCCACCGCCGCTGGAATCACCTCCCTCAACGGGGAGATCAGCCGACAGGCCTCAATGGTCGCCTATATCGACGACTTCCGATTGATGTTCATTGTCACAGTCGCCTGCATGCCGATGCTGCTGCTCATGCGCAGACCCAGGCGCGCCGGCGGGGAGCTACTTCATGCCGCCATCGACTAGACCCCTTCGTCTGCTGGCCGTCTCCGCCTCGGCGCTCGCGCTCGCCGCGTGCGCCACCGTGGGCCCGACGTTCAAGACGCCCGCGGGACCTGGCGGCGCGGCCGCGGCCGGCTACGCCATGGCCGGCGACGCGGCGCCGACGGGCGTGCGGCTGAGCCCCGAGGCGCGGGCCGCCGGACCCTGGTGGCAGGCGTTCGGTTCGCCCGAGCTCGACAAGGTGATCCGCCAGGCGTTGGCCGACAGCCCCTCGATCGCGGAGGCGCGCGCCACGCTGGAGAAGGCCCAGGCCCAGGGGCGGGCGACGCGCGGCGACCAGTTCGTGCGGGCCGACGCCAACGCCTCGGCCGAGCGGGAGCGGATCAATCTGGCGGCCTTCGGCTTCAAAGGATTTCCCGGCGTGCCGCCGATCTCCAACCCGACGATCAACCTCTATCAGGTCGGCGGAACGGTGAGTTACGACCTGGACCTGTTCGGCGGCCGCAGGCGCGCCACCGAGCGGGACAACGCCAAGGCCGACTCCGCCGCCCGGCACGCGGACGCGGCCTATCTGTCGCTCTCCGGGAACATGGCCATGCAGGCCATGAAGATCGCCAGCCTGCGCGGCCAGATCGCGGCCGCCAAGGAGATCGTCGCCGACGACCGCCGGGTCGTCGACATTGTCCAGCGCGCCGAGGCGGCCGGCGGCCAGGCGCACTCCGCCCTGTCCGGCGGCGTGGCGCAGCTCGCGGAGGACGAAGCCCAGCTGCCGCCCCTGCAGCGCGAGCTCGACGCCGCGCGCCACCAGATGGCGCTGCTCGCCGGCAGGTCGCCCGCCGAATGGACCGCGCCCGACTTCGACCTCGCCCGGATCACCGCGCCCGCCAGCGTTCCGGTCAGCCTGCCCTCGCAGCTGATCCGCAACCGGCCCGACATCCTGGCCGCCGAAGCCGACCTGCACGCCGCGACCGCGGCCGTCGGCGTCGCTGTGGCCCACCAGTACCCTGACATCCGGCTGTCGGCGGTGCTGACCCAAGAGGGGCTCAATCCGGGCGACATCTTCAAGGCCGACGCCGCGGCCTGGACGCTCCTGGGCGGCCTGACCGCACCGGTCTTCCACGGCGGGACGCTAAAGGCCGAGCGCCGGGCCGCGGAGGCCGACGCGCGCATCTCGCTCGCCCGCTACGAGCAGACCGTCCTCAAGGCCTTCGTGCAGGTCTCCGACGTGCTTTCCAACCTGGGCAGCGATCAGCAGGCGATCGAGGCCCTCAAAATGGCCGATCAGGCGGCCGAGGACGCGGCGGCGGACGCCCAGAATGCGCTGCGACTGGGCGGCGGGCCGATGATGGATGTGGTCCAGGCCCAGCGCACCCTCAGCCGCGCCCGCCGCGCCCTGGTGGAAGCCCAGGGCCGCCGGATGAGCGACCTGGTGGAGCTCTACGCCGCCACCGCAGCGGACTGGCGAACGGCGAGCTAGGCGTTCATCGCGTCGCGGTGGGTCTTGCTGTGGGTTTCGGCCAGCAGGAACACCGAGACCAGCGACACGGCGCAGAGCACGGCCATGTAGCCTGAGACCGCCATTGACGTGCCGTAGCTGCTGAACAGCGCCGTCGCGATGATCGGCGCGAAGCCGCCGCCGAAGATCGCGCCGATCTGGTAGCCGAGCGATGCGCCGGAATACCGGAACTCGGTGTCGAACAGTTCGGCCATCAGGGCCGCCTGCGGGCCGTACATGAAGTTGTTGAAGATCGAGCCCACGGCGATCGCCAGCAGCATCATCGGAAAGGCGCCCGTCTCGATGAGCTTGAAGAACACGAGGGACCAAAGGCCCATCAGCACCGCCCCGGCCATGAAGATGGTGCGTCGCCCGACCTTGTCCGACGCCGACGCCATCAGCGGCAGGAAGGGCGCAGAAATCAGGCTGCCCAGCACGACGGCCCACAGGATCGTCGGGCGCGCCACATGCGGCGCGTGGTGCGGGTCGGTGGCGTAGGCCAGGGCGTAGTTGATCATCAGGTAGAAGGTGCCGTTGGCCGCGACGAAGGAGCCGGCGGCCAGCAGGATCTCCTTGGGGTGCTTGGCGATCACCTTAAGGATCGGCGAGCCCTTGGCGGCGCGGAGCTGGGCCTTGGCCGCGTCGACGCTGACGCCCTTTTCGGCGGCGATCGCCTTGGCGGCCGCCTCCTGCTGTTTGGCCTCCAACGCCTGCAGGGCCTGGTACTCGGCTGTGTCCTCGAGCTTCAGCTGCACATAGAGACCCAGCGCCACCAACAGGATCGAGAGCAGGAATGGGATCCGCCAGCCCCAGACCAGGAAGGCGTCGGGGGCCACCTGCTTGTCGATGACGATGAAGACCAGATTGGCCAGCACCACGCCGGCCGGCACGCCCATCTGGGCGAAGCTGCCATAGAAGCCGCGCTGCTTGGGCGGGGCATTCTCGAAGGCGAGCAGCATGGCGCCGCCCCACTGTCCGCCGACCGCCAGGCCTTGAATGAAGCGCAGTGCGATCAGCATCAGCGGCGCGAGGACACCCGCGGTCGCATAGGAGGGCAGGAGGCCCACCGCCGTCGTCGCCAGGCCCATCATCAGGAGCGCCGTCACCAGCGCCCGCTTGCGGCCATACTGGTCGCCGAAATGGCCGAAAATCACGCCGCCGACCGGCCGGGCGATGAAGCCGACGGCGAAGGTCGAAAACGCCGCGAGCTGCGCCACCGCCGGCGGCAGGGTCGAGGCGAAGAACAGCTTGGGGAAGACCAGCGCGGCGGCGGTGCCGTAGATGAAGAAGTCGTACCATTCGATGCTCGACGCGCCGAGCGAGGTCATGGCGACCCTGGCGATATTGATCCTGGCGGCGGGCGCGGTTGCGGCTGCGGTCATGGACGTCTCCCCGGTGAGGCGCGCGGCGTGACCCCGCGCTTGCCGTCAGGGTTACAGCAGAGCCGAAGGCAGGGCGAGCCTCTAGGCTCGCCCGCCCACAGGTTCGGGCGTTCAGGTGTCAGGCGTGCGGCCGCGCGCCCTCGCTGGCTTCGGCGGCCAACCGGCCGGTGAGTTCGGCCATGTGGTCGAAGTCGGCCTCGAAAGCGCCGAGACCCTGCGTCAGACCGCGCAGTTCGGCGATCAGGTCCTGCCGCTCGGACTGCGGCAGATAGGCCTCGATCCGCTCCCAGCCGAGCCAGTCCTCGCGGGGCGCGAGCCCCAGGATCTGGCCGCGCCGGGCGGTGAGCGCGGAGGTGACGTTCGAGGCGCTGGGCGAGGGTGAATAGACCGTGAGCTTCTCGACCGGCTCCAGGAGGATGGCGCCGCACTTGGGCAGGCCTTCTTCCATCGCCAGCCGGCCCGCCATGCGGAAGGCCATTTCGGATGAGTCGACGCTGTGGGTCTGACCCTCGATCAGGGTGACCTCCAGGTCGGTGACCGGGAAGCCGAGCTGGCCCTTCTCCAGGCCGTCGCGGACACCCTGCTCCACCGCCGGGATCCACTGCTTGGGCACCGAGCCGCCGACCACGCGCTGGCTGAAGACGACGCCCGAGCCGCGGGGCAGGGGCTTGATCTCCACCGTCACGTCGGCGAATTGGCCGTGGCCGCCGGACTGCT
>PLEH01000264.1 GCA_003136395.1 Phenylobacterium sp. | reverse complement strand
AAGGTGCAGGGCATCGCCAACGGCCGGGTGAAGGAGTTCAAGGGCATCCCCTACGGCGCCTCCACCGGCGGCAAGAACCGCTACATGGCGCCGAGGAAGCCGACGCCGTGGGCCGGCGTCAGGAACAGCATTGGCTATGGCCCGATCTCGCCGCAGACGCCCGCGTCGCTGGAGAGCGACTATTCGATGATGATCGCCTGGGACCGGCACGTGGGGCCGGGCGGCATGGGCGAGGACTGCCTGAACCTCAACATCTGGACCCCCAGCGTGAACGATCACGCCAAGCGCCCGGTGCTGGTCTCGTTCCACGGCGGCGGCTGGGCTACCGGCTCCGGCAACGGACCGATGTACGACGGCGCGCAGATGGCGCGGCTGGGCGACGTGGTGGTGGTGACCGTGAACCACCGCCTGGCGGCCTTCGGCTATCTGGACCTGGCGGGCCTCGGCGCGCCGGCGGAGTTCGCCAACGCCGGCAACTGCGGGGTGATGGACATGGTCGCCTCGCTGCGCTGGGTGCGCGACAACATCGAGCGCTTCGGCGGCGATCCCTCCCGCGTGATGATCTTCGGCCAGTCGGGCGGCGGCTCGAAGACCTCGACGCTGCTGGCCGTGCCGTCGGCCAAGGGCCTGTTCCATCGCGCGGCCGTCCAGTCCGGCTCGACGCTTCGGCAGGCGACGCCGGAGGAGGCCAGCGCCGAGGCCGCGAAACTGCTCAAGGTCCTCGGCATCGCCAAGGGCAATGCCGCGGCGATCCAGAAGGTCTCCTGGCAGAAGCTCCTGGAGGCGCAGGTCGCGTCGAACGGCAATTTCCGTCCGGTGGTCGGTGATGCGACCCTGCCGCACCACCCCTTCGACCCGGCCGCGCCGCAGGAATCGGCCGACGTGCCGGTGATCATCTCGACCACCCTGCACGACGCGGCCCTGCGGCTCACCAACTTCAACCTCGACGAGGCGGGCCTCGCGGGCCTCTTCCGGCAAAGGTTCGGGGCCAAGGGCGGCGACATCCTGTCAGCCTACCGCCGGGAGAATTCCCGCCAGACGCCGTACCTGACCCAGGCCGAAGCCTTCACCGACGCCACGCGGGGCAACTCGCAGATCCAGGCCCTGCGCAAGGCCGCGCTCGGGAAGGCCGCCACCTACATGTACGTCTGGGACTGGGAGACCCCGGCCTTCGACGGCAAATTTGGCGCCGTGCACGGCCACGACGTGGAGGCCAGCTTCCACCTGTCGCGCAACGCCATCGGCGGCGCCGGCGCCAAGGGCGGGCGGCAGATGAGCGACCGCCTTTCGGCGACCTGGGTAGCCTTCGCCACGACCGGCGACCCGAACAATGAGCTGATCCCGCACTGGCCCGCCTATGACGCCAAGCGCCGCGCGACCATGGTCTTCGACACCGAGATGAAGGTGGTCGACGACTATCGCGGAGACTTTGTCCGCATGATCGCCGACGCCGTTCCCACGACACCGGATCCGCGCAAGGCTTGAGGCGCATGTCGGATTGAGTTGAACTGGCGCGTCCTCAGGCCACGGAGGAAGCCATGACCGACGCGATCCAACTGCTGGTGGGCACCCGCAAGGGCGCCTGGATCTATCGCAGCGACGCCGCGCGCCAGACCTGGCGCGTCCAGGGCCCGATCTTCCTGGGCAGCATCGTCAACCACCTGGTGCTCGATCCGCGCGACGGCCGCACGCTGCTGATGGCGGCTTCCACCGGCCACCTGGGCCCGACCATCTTCCGCTCGACAGATGGGGGCGAGACCTGGGCCGAGGCGAAGACGCCGCCGGCCTTTCCCAAGTCCGACGACCCGCGCGCGCGGTCGGTGGACCACAGCTTCTGGCTGGAGCCCGGGCATGCCAGCGAACCCGGCGTCTGGTGGGCAGGGGTCTCGCCGCCGGGCCTCTTCGAAAGCCGCGACGGCGGCGCCACCTGGGCCGGGGTCGCCGGCTTCAACGACCATCCGAACTACTGGGACTGGTGCCCGCCGGAGGCCGGCACGCCGGACGGCTCGCTCTTGAACCAGGTGGTGATCGACCCGCGCGACGCGGCGCACATGTATGTCGCCACCTCCAGCGGCGGGGTGTTCGAGTCGACCGACCGCGCGGCGACCTGGCGGCCGCTGAACAAGAATGTCCGCTGCGACTTCCTGCCCGACCCCTATCCGGAGTTCGGCCAGGACGCGCACTACATCGCATTGTCGCCCACCAATCCCGACCGGCTCTGGCAGCAGAACCACTGCGGGATCTACCGCCTGGACCGGCCGGGCGAGACCTGGGAGCGGATCGGCGAGGCCATGCCCAGGGAGGTCGGCGACATCGGCTTCACGGTGACGCCCCACCCGCGCGACGCCGACACCGCCTGGGTCTGGCCGATGGACGGCACGGACGTCTGGCCCCGCACCAGCCCGGGCGGACGGCCCGCCGCCTATCGCACCCGCGACGCAGGCAAGAGCTGGGAGCGGCAGGATCAGGGCCTGCCCGCCGAACAGGGCTGGTTCACGGTCAAGCGCCAGGCCTTCTGCGGCGACCGGGCCGACCCCATGGGCCTCTATCTCGGGACCACCGGCGGGGAGCTGTGGATGAGCGGCGACGAAGGCGGGAGCTGGCGCCAGATCGCCGCGCATCTGCCGGAGATCTATTCGGTCGTCGCCGCCCCGCTCCCATGATCCGCGTCCTGATCCCCTCGCAGCTGATCGCCTACACCGACGGGGCGAGCCGGGTGGAAGCCGCCGGCGCGAGCGTCGGCGCGGTGCTGGACGACCTCGACCGCCGCTTTCCGGGGCTGAAGTTCCGGGTG
>PLEH01000113.1 GCA_003136395.1 Phenylobacterium sp. | reverse complement strand
GTGGTGACGGTGCGCGACCAATTGACCGACATGGTCCGTTTCGGGCTGGGCGCCGGCCACGAACTCGCCCGCTTGATTGCGCCCAAGGGCTCGGTGGCGCTCGACGGCGTTTCGCTCACCGTCAACGAGGTTGCGGGCGACACGTTTTCCGTGCTGATCATCCCCCATACCTTGAAGGTTACGACCCTTGGCCAGATCGCGTCCGGTGAAGAGGTCAATCTCGAGGTCGATCTGATGGCCCGCTACGCGGCACGGCTGATCGAGGCCCGATAGTCTCCCGGTCGAGACGGTTGGCCTGCGGTTATACGCAGACGGGCCAGCCGGATAGTGGTACGAGGACTGGATTGGAGACGAGGGTTTATGGCCGAACCGCGCAGAAATGCCGCCAACGATACCGGGGATCTCGCCGGCGTGCGCATGCTCGTCGTCGAAGCGCGCTTTTATGACGACATCGCCGACGCTCTGCTTGCAGGCGCCACGCGGGCTCTCGAGGCCGCCGGGGTCGCGTTCGAGCGCGTGAGCGTGCCGGGCTCGCTCGAGGTTCCCTCCGCCATCGCCATCGCGCTCGAAGCCGCGGAGCGCGCCGGCAGGCCCTATGACGGCGTGGTCGCGCTCGGCTGCGTCATTCGGGGTGACACCATCCATTTTGAGATCGTTTCGACCGAGTCGGCGCGTGCCCTCATGGATCTGTCGGTGGCGCGCCGCGTGCCGATCGGCAATGGCATCCTGACCGTCGACACCGACGCCCAGGCTTGGCTGCGGGCGCGTGCCGAAGAGGCGGACAAGGGCGGCGACGCGGCGCGCGCGGCGTTGTCCTTGGTGCGGCTCAAGCGCCGCCTCGGCCCACGCGGCAAGCGATGAAGGCCGCATCCAAGACGGGCGGATCCAAGCAGGCCCGCTCCGTCGCCCGCCTGGCCGCCGTGCAGGCGCTCTACCAGATGGAGGTCTCCAGCGTCGGGGCCGAGGCGGTCATCCGCGAATTCTCGGAGCATCGCTTCGATCGCGACGCCGAGGATGGCGAAAACCCCTTGGCCACGGCCGACGAGGGCTTCTTCGCCGACCTGGTGCGGGGCGTCGTGGAACACCAGAAGGCGGTGGACGCCGCAGTCGCCAGGAAGCTGGCTTCCGGCTGGCGGCTGGACCGCCTCGATGCGACGGCGCGCGCCATCCTGCGCGCCGGCGCCTTCGAGCTGATCCATCGCCCCGACGTGCCCACCGAGGTGGTGATCGACGAATATGTCGAGCTGGCGAAGTCCTTCTTCGAGGGTCCGGAACCCGGGTTCGTGAACGGGGCGCTGGATGCGGTCGCCCAAGATGCCCGGCCCTAAACCTCCAGAGGGGGATGAATTCTCCGAGATCGCGCGGCTGTTCCGCCCGCTGACGGGCGGCGCGGCGGGCGCATTCGACCTGCTGGACGACGCCGCGGTCGTGCCGCAGCGGCCCGGCTTCGACCTGGTGGTCACCAAGGACGCCATCGTCGAAGGCGTGCACGTCCCGGTTGGTGAGCGGCCAGAGCTGATCGCGCGAAAGCTGGTCCGCGTGAACCTTTCCGACTTGGCGGCCAAGGCGGCCGAGCCGTTCGGCTGTCTCCTGGCCGTCGCCTGGCCCCCGGCGTTTGGCCCGTCGGAGCGGGAGGCCTTCGCCGCTGGGCTCGGCGAGGACCTGATTGCGTTCGGCGTGGCGCTGTTGGGCGGCGACACCGTCTGCACGCCCGGACCCGTTTGGGCCAGCCTGACCGCTCTGGGCTGGGTCCCGATGGGCCGGATGGTGCGCCGCGCGGGCGCCAAGGCCGGCGACACGATCGCGGTCAGCGGGACGATCGGCGACGGGACCCTCGGGCTGGCGGCGGTGAAGGGTGAGATCGAGGACCCGGACGGCTGGCTCGCCGGCCGCTATCGCCTGCCGACGCCGCGCCTGGACTTGCGTGAGGCGCTCCACGCGCATGCCAGAGCGGCGGCCGACGTCTCGGACGGACTGGTCGCCGACGCGGGCCACATCGCCGAGGCCAGCGGCGTGGGTCTGAGGCTAGACCTCGAGGCCTTGCCATTGTCGCCCGCCGCAGGCCGATGGCTTGACGCACAGCCAGACCGCGTCGCCGCCCTGACCCGGCTGGCGACCGGCGGCGACGACTATGAGGTGGTCGCGGCCTTCAACACGACGCCGCCGCCAGGTTTCACCGCCATCGGGGAAGCGGTGACCGGATCGGGGGTTGAGGTCCGCGCCGACGGGCGCGAGCTGGAGATCCGCCAGGGCGGTTGGAGACACCTGTAAAAGGAACCTTTGCCGTGACGAGGGGTTGCGCTCCCGGGACAGCACGACCTGGGACCAATCATGACCGCCTCCGTGAACCTGCTGTCCCTGGCGACGGCCTCGCCGTCCCACGATCTCCCTCAGGACGAGGTCTTCGAGGTCGCCCACGAGATTTTCATTTCGCGCTTTCCGGAGTTCGTACGCATGGGGCCGGTGTTCGACCACGCCGGCGTGCGTCACCGTCAGATCGCGCGGCCCGTCGACTGGTACCTGCAGCCCCACGGCTGGGCGGACCGGGCCGCGGTCTATGACGAGGTTGCGCTCGACCTCTTCTGTCGGGCCGCGGAGGCGGCGCTGGCGGAAGTCGGCCTGAGCGGCTCCGACGTCGACGCCATTGTCACGGTCTCGACCACGGGCGTCTCGACGCCGAGCCTCGAGGCTCGGGCCATGAGCCGCATGGGTTTCCGTTCGGACGTGGCGCGTGCGCCGCTATTCGGCGTGGGCTGCGCGGGCGGAGCGACCGGCCTGGGGCTGGCCTACCGGCTCGCGAAGGCGCAGCCGGGCGCGAAGGTGCTGCTGGTCTGCGTCGAACTCTGTTCGCTGGCCTTTCAGCTGGAAGATCTGTCCAAGACCGACATCATCTCGACCGCGATCTTCGGCGACGGCGCCGCGGCCTGTGTGCTGTCGAGCGAGGCCGGAGCGGAAGGATTCGCTACGGTCACCGGCTGCGCGGAACACACCTGGCCCGAGACGCTCGGCGTCATGGGCTGGCGAGTTGGCGATGCGGGGCTGAGCGTCCAGCTGGACCAGGCCTTGCCGACGTTTGTCCGCCGGGAGATCCGGCCCGTCATGGAGGCCATGCTGGCCTGCCAGGGCCTGCGGCTGGAGGACGTCGACCGCTTCATCTGCCATCCCGGGGGGATGAAGGTGGTCGAGGCTCTGGAGGGCGCCCTGGATCTGGGGCAGGGCGCGCTGGATCACGAGCGCGAGGTGCTGGCCGATCACGGCAACATGTCCTCGCCGACCGTGCTGTTCATCCTCGACCGCGCGCGCCGCGCCGGCCTGCCGAAGCGTTCCGTCGTCACGGCCCTGGGACCGGGGTTCAGCGCCAGCACGGTGACCCTGGCCGCGGCATGATCGTCTCGGTCCTGATCCTGGGGCTGGTGACGGCTCAGCGGCTGGGTGAGCTGGTAGTGGCCCGGCGGAACACGCGACGGCTTCTGTCGGCCGGCGGGGTCGAACGCGGCGCCGGGCACTATCCGCTGATGGTCGCCCTGCACACCGCCTGGCTGATCGGCCTGTGGATCCTGGCCTGGGATCGCCCGGCCAACCTCGGCTGGGTGGCCGTCTATGGTCTGCTGGAACTGCTCAGAGTCTGGGTGCTGGCCTCGATCGGGGCGCGCTGGACAACCCGGATCATCGTGGTTCCCGGCGAGACCCTGGTGAGGAAGGGCCCGTACCGCTTCATCGCGCACCCGAACTACGCCGTGGTGGTGGGCGAGATCGCCGTCCTGCCGCTGGTCTTTGGCCTGACCGGCTACGCCCTGGTGTTCACCGCGCTCAACGCCGCGCTGCTTTGGCTGCGCATCCGAGCGGAGAGCGCCGCCCTGACGGAAGCCAGAGCCTGACGTAACGCTTGCTTTGTCGGACGTGTTACGGCTTTTGGCGCGTCCGCCGCGTTTCGCCGCCGGACCAAGGACCCTCGATGCCGTTCCCCGCCACCCATCCCGCCCTCGAGCGCGCGCTTGAACAGCATGGCTATCTTGAGCCGACGCCGGTCCAGGCCGCCGTGCTCGGCGAGCCCGACACCCGCGACCTGCTGGTCTCCGCCCAGACCGGCTCCGGCAAGACCGTGGCCTTTGGCCTGGCGCTGGCGCGCGGCCTCCTGGGCGAGGCTGCGCACTTCGGCCGCGCCGAGGCGCCGCTCGCCCTGGTGGTCGCGCCCACGCGCGAACTGGCCCTGCAGGTCGCTCGCGAGCTGGAATGGCTGTTCGCCCACACCGGAGCGCGGGTGGCGACCTGCGTCGGGGGCATGGACCCCCGCGCCGAGCGCCGCGCCCTGCAGGCCGGAACGCACGTGGTGGTCGGCACCCCCGGTCGCCTTCGCGACCACATCGAGCGCGGCGCGCTGGACCTCTCCGCCCTGAAGGTCGTGGTGCTCGACGAGGCCGACGAGATGCTCGACCTGGGCTTCCGCGAAGACCTGGAGGAGATCCTCGACTCCACGCCGACCGAACGGCGCACGCTCCTCTTCTCGGCGACCATCGCCAAGGAGATCGCGACACTGGCGCGGCGCTATCAGCGCGACGCCGTCCGCATCGACACCCTGCGCCGCGACGAGGCGCACGGCGACATCGAGTACCGCGCCATCCGCGTCGCGCCCAACGAGATCGAGCACGCCGTCGTCAACCTGCTGCGCTATTTCGAGAGCCCCGGCGCGCTGGTGTTCTGCAACACCCGCGAGCGCGTGCGGCACCTGCACAGCGCTCTGCGCGAGCGGGGCTTCTCTGCCGTGGCGCTCTCGGGCGAGATGACCCAGAAGGAGCGCTCAGACGCCCTTCAGGCGCTGCGCGACGGTCACGCCCGGGCCTGCGTCGCCACCGACGTCGCCGCCCGCGGCCTGGACCTGCCGGACCTGGGCCTGGTGATCCACGCCGACCTGCCGGTGAACAAGGCCGGCCTGCTGCATCGGAGCGGCCGGACGGGCCGCGCGGGCAAGAAGGGGACCTCGGTCCTGGTGGTCCCCTACAACAAGCGCCGCTTCACCGAGCGGCTGCTGGATTCGGCCAGCATCGACGCAGGCTGGTCGGGCCCGCCCCTGGCCGACGAGATCCGCGCCAAGGACCAGCAACGCCTGCTGGACGACCCGATCCTCACCCAGCCCGCGTCGGAAGAAGACCTGACGCTGGCGCGCCGCATTCTGGCCGACAGCTCGCCGGAGGTGGTCGCCACCGCGCTCATCCGCCTGCACCGCCAGCGCCTGCCGGAGCCGGAAGACCTGTTCGACGACGTGCGTGACTCCGGCCAGATCATCCCCTCGGGCCGGCCGCGCGGCGGTACGGCCTATGATCCGATGCAGGAAGGGCCGACCGGCCCGCGTCCGTCGCACAGCCCGGGCGGCGTGGGTGCGGAGTGGTTCCGGATGCCGATCGGGCGGCAGAACAACGCCGATCCCAAATGGCTGATCCCGCTGATCTGCCGGCTGGGCCACGTCACCAAGAAGGACATCGGCCAGATCCGCATCTTCGACCGCGAGGCCAAGTTCGAGATCATCGCCGAGACCGAGGCCCGCTTCCGTCAGGCGGTGAAGGGCGCGGCGGAGGGTGACATCCGCATCGAGCCGGCCGCAGCGCCGCCGGCTGCGGATCGCCTGCGGGGCCCGCGTCCTCCGCCGCATCAGGGGGCAAGCCAGGGGCCACATCCCATGGCGCGCCCGGGTCCGCGTCCCGGCGGACCGAGGCCTCCGGGCGGGCCGAAGCCCTATGCCAAGCCACATGGCGGCAAGCCGAAGCGCCGGCCGAACTAGGCGCCGAGCGGCGCCCGCGGAGTCGGGGTCTGGGCGAGGTCGAAGCGCACCTGCGAGCGGCCGAAATCCAGCGCCACGGTGTCGAACTGGGTCAGGAGGTCCATGCCCAGGATAACCGCCGGCTTGTCCTTCAGGCCCCACAGCTCGAAGACGTGCATGTCCGAATAGACCACCGGCACATTCCCCAGCTGCAGGCCGCCCAGCCGCATGAAGGGCAGGTAGATCAGCTCGCCGGAGAAGGACTCGCCCAGCAGGGTTTCCATGCCGACGCGGCTGTAGGCGTCACTGGCGCCGGAGCGGCGGTTGGCCGCGCTCACCATGGCGCGAAGCGCGTAGTTGCAGATGGTGAGCTGTGAGCCGGAATCGATCATGGCGTTGATGCGTTTGCCGCCCAGGTCGGCGTCGACGATGGTCAGCTGGCCGTAGCGCCGCCGCGCGGGCACCACGGCGACCGCGCCCTCCTTGGCGACATCGATCTTGGACCGGGTGATCGCCAGGCTCTTGGCCTTGAAGCCCATCTCCAGCCGCTGGCCGTCGAGCCAGTCGACGCCCAGCACCCCGTCGAGGTTCTTGTCGAGGGCGAGCGCGGTGGCGTGCACGCCCCGCCGGCTGCGGTCGCCGACCTTGAGGGTGTCGATCAGCACACCGGGCCGCTCGCGCACGCCGACGACGGTATGTACGCGCCGCGGCGGCAACGCGGCCAACATCAGGCGCTGAGCCAGGTCGCGCGACACGCAGGAGACGTTGGCGCCGGTGTCCATAAGGAATTGGAAGGGGCCCTGCCCGTTGATGGTGACCGGCGCCATCATGTGCTCGAAGGCGTCGCGGCCGGTGTCGACCCGGGCCGGCGTCTCGTCGACCGCGCCAGCGGCGTCCGGGGTCGGCTGGGCGAGGGCGCGGGTAAGGGGCAGGGCGGCGCCCCCGAGCGCAAGCAGTCCCGCGGCGGCATGGCGGCGACTCAGAAACATGGCGCAAACTCTTCCCTGGAGTTTTCACAACACTACCACTCACCGCACCCAGGGTCACCGCGCCTTCAACCTTGCGGAAACCCGACCGGAGCTAGGCTGTGAACATGATCAAGCGCCTTCTGATTCTGGCCGTGCCCCTGGTGATCCTGCCCCCGCTGCTGTTCGGAGGCGCCGCCGCGGCCGCCGAAGAGAAGACGAAGGTGGCGGGCCAGTACGTCGACCTGCAGCCGGTCGCCATGCCGATCGTCGTCGATGGGCAGCTGGTCAACTACGTCTTCGTCTATGTGCGGGTGAACCTGAAAAACGGCGCCGACGTGATCAAGATTCGCGACAAGGAGCCCTTCTTCCGCGACGCCCTGGTGCGTGACGCCCATCGCACCCCCTTCATCGTGCCCGGCGACTGGGAAAAGATCGACGAGGCCAGGCTGGTGGCGGCCATGACCCGCGACGCAGCGGCCATCACCGGGCCGGGCGTGGTGGCCTCGGTGGCCGTCACCTCGCAGGCCCCGCAGAAGCACGTCATGCCGCCCCGGCCGGTCAAGCCGGACCACCCCTGAATCGCGGCTGATCGCCCCGAATCTAGGCCTCTAGCGCGGCAGGTTGCGCCCACCGACCAACTTTGGCACTTTCCGGCCACTCGTTCGGGGCGCTAAGAGAGCGCGCTCCGAATCCTAGTGAAAATTGGGTCTTGGGCAAAATCCTCTGTCTTGGGGAAATTTTGGGGGCTGGGAACGAGCCGAGGCCGTGTCTTCGATGCACGGCCATCGATCCTCCTCCGCGCGATCTAAAAGGGGTGCGCACGATATGAGTTCTATTTTGATGCTGGTGATCGGGGCAGGGCTCTTCGCCGTGCTGTACGGCGCCGTGCAGACCGCCTCGCTGCTCAGGCAGTCGCCGGGCAATGCGAAGATGCAGGAGATCGCCGCCGCCATCCAGGAGGGTGCGCAGGCCTATCTCAACAAGCAGTACACCGCCATCGGCGTCGTGGGCGTGGTCATCCTGATCGCCGTCTACTTCCTGATCGGTCCGCTGGCCGCGGCCGGCTTCGCCATCGGCGCGGTGCTTTCAGGCGCCGCCGGCTTTGTCGGCATGCTGGTCTCGGTCCGCGCCAACGTCCGCACCGCCCAGGCGGCTTCGGAAGGCCTGGCCAAGGGCCTGAAGCTCGCCTTCACCTCCGGCGCCATCACCGGCATGCTGGTGGCAGGCTTCGCGCTGATCGGCGTCGCCGGCTACTACGCGCTCCTCACCGGCCCGCTCGGCCACGTGAACACCAGCCGTGAGGTCGTCGATAGCATGGTGGCGCTGGGCTTCGGCGCCTCGCTGATCTCCATCTTCGCGCGTCTCGGCGGCGGCATCTTCACCAAGGGCGCCGACGTCGGCGGCGACATGGT
>PLEH01000243.1 GCA_003136395.1 Phenylobacterium sp. | reverse complement strand
GCCGCGGCGCCAAGACCGAGGCTGTGGTCGTGGTCGCGCAGCTGTCCGACGGCCGCCACCGGGGGCGCGGCGAATGCGTGCCCTACGCCCGCTACGGCGAAACGCCGGAAGCGGTCGTGGCCGAGATCGCCGCCATGGGCCCGGCGATCGCCCGCGGGCTCGACCGCACGGCGCTGCAGGCGGCGATGCGCCCGGGGGCCGCGCGCAATGCGCTCGACTGCGCGTTCTGGGATCTGGCCGCCAAGCAGAGCGGTCGGCCGGTGCATGAGCTCGCCGGCTTGCCGCCATTGCAGCCGCTCCTCACCGCCTACACGATCTCGCTCGCGGCAACGCAGGAGATGGCGGCCGCCGCCGAGAAGGTGGCCGGCCGGGCCCTCCTCAAGATCAAGCTCGGCGGCCCTGGCGATCCGGCGCGGATCGCCGCGGTGCGTCGCGCGGCGCCGCGCTGCGAGCTCATCGTCGACGCCAACGAAAGCTGGACGCCGGACAATCTGTCCGAAAATCTCGCCGCCTGCGCGGATGCCGGCGTCACCCTCTTGGAACAGCCATTGCCCGCCGACCGCGACGACGCCTTGGCGCGCATAGCGCGCCCGCTTGCGGTCTGCGCGGACGAGAGCGTGCACGCGAGCGCGTCGCTCGCCGCCCTCGCCGGCAAGTACGATGCCGTCAACATCAAGCTCGACAAGACCGGCGGCCTGACCGAGGCCCTGGCGCTGGCCGCGGAGGCGCGGGAGAGAGGCCTTGGCCTGATGATCGGCTGCATGGTGGCGACCTCGCTCGCCATGGCGCCGGCGATGATCCTGGCCCAGGGCGCGGAATTCGTGGACCTGGATGGTCCCTTGCTGCTGGTGGCCGACCGGACGCCGGGCCTGGCGATCACCGGCTCGCTGATCGAGCCGCCTTCACCTGATCTTTGGGGATAGGGCCTTTCATGCAGCCCTCGGTCGCAGCCGACGTTGAGAGGCCATGGACGAAACCCACCGCGAACGCGCCCACCGCGCCTGGCGCAACGCCGAGCGGATCAAGCAGCTCTCCGACAACCTGATCAAGATCGGGCCGTGGGGTCTTGGGCTGGACGGCGTGCTGGCCTGGGTGCCGGTGGCGGGGACCCTCTACAGCGTGGGCTCCGGCGGCCTGCTGCTCTACGAGGGCGTCAAGGCGAAGGCTTCGGCCTGGACGCTGACGCGCATGGCCGCCTACATGATCGTCAACAGCGCCATGAGTGACGTGCCGGTGGTGGGCTGGGCGATGGACACCCTGTTCCGCGCGCAGTTGATGGCCGCCAACGCCTTGCAGAAGGACATTCTCGCGCGCTGGGGCCCCGCCGACGTGGCGCCGCTCGAGCCGGCCTGGCGGCCGGTGGCGCGGCCGACGCCCTAGGCGCGGCTTCCCGGACCCAGCGCAAACCGTGCTAGTGACCGCGCGAGCTTCACCCGCGCGAGATCCCGATGCTGCAGAACCCGTTCACCCAGACGCCGTCGAAGATCGCGGTGATCGGGTTGGGCTATGTGGGGCTGCCGCTGGCCGTGGCGTTCGCGGCTGGCCATGAGGTGGTGGGCTTCGACATCAAGCCGGACCGGATCGCGGAATTGAGGGGCGGCGAGGACCGGACGCTGGAGGTATCGGCGAAAGAGCTGGCGGCGG
Source organism: Phenylobacterium sp. (assembly GCA_003136395.1). GTDB lineage: Bacteria > Pseudomonadota > Alphaproteobacteria > Caulobacterales > Caulobacteraceae > Phenylobacterium. Next base: position 5,593 of record PLEH01000243.1, on the reverse strand, counting down.
CCAAGGGCCTCAAGTTGAGCTCCGATCCGGCGGACCTGAAGAGCTGCAACGTCTTCATCGTCACCGTGCCGACCCCTATCGACGCGGCCAAGCGGCCGGACCTGTCGGCCCTGATGGCGGCCAGCCGCACGGTGGGCGCCGCGATCGGTCAGGGCGGTGTGGTGATCTACGAGAGCACCGTCTATCCGGGCGCGACGGAGGAGGACTGCGTGCCGGTGGTGGCGCAGGCTTCGGGCCTGAGCTTCAATCGCGACTTCTTCGCCGGCTACAGCCCCGAGCGGGCCAATCCGGGCGACCCGACCCACCGCCTGGCCAATATCGTCAAGGTAACGGCCGGATCGACGCCTGAGGCCGCGGATTTCGTGGACGCGCTCTATGCCTCGGTGGTGACGGCCGGGACGCACAGGGCCAGCTCGATCCGCGTGGCCGAGGCCGCCAAGGTGATCGAGAACACCCAACGGGATCTGAACATCGCGCTCATCAATGAATTCTCGCTGATTTTCCAGCGTCTTGGCGTCGATACCTCCGAAGTTCTTGCGGCCGCCGGGACCAAATGGAACTTCCTGAAATTCACCCCGGGCCTGGTGGGCGGACACTGCATCGGGGTCGATCCCTACTACCTGACCCACAAGGCCGAGGCGCTCGGCTACCACCCCGAAGTGATCCTCGCCGGGCGGCGGATCAACGACGGCATGGGGCCTTACGTGGCCCGCCAGCTCATGGGCGAGATGGCGCGGCGGGGGACGACCGTGAAGGGCGCCCGCGTCCTGGTGATGGGTCTGGCGTTCAAGGAGAACTGCACCGATCTGCGCAATACCCGCGTGATCGACATCGTCGAGGAACTGGCCGGCGCGGGCGCGGCGATCGACGTCTGGGATCCCTGGATCGACGCGGCCGAGGCGCGGGCCGAGTACGGGCTGGACCTGATCGCGGCGCCGAGGCCGGGGACCTATGACGCGATCGTTCTGGCGGTGGCGCACAGGCAGTTCGTGGAACTGGGCGCCGAGGCCATTCGCGCCCTTGGCGGGTCCAATTCGGTGCTGTTCGACGTGAAGTCCATACTGCCGAAGGACGCCGCGGACCTCAGGCTTTGACGGCGTAGTAGTCCAGGTACCAGTCCACGAAGGCGCCGATGCCGACCTCGATGGGCGTCGAAGGCGCGTAGTCCAGCGCGAGGCGGGTCTCGGTGACATCGGCTTCCGTGCGGGCCACGTCGCCGGGCTGCATGGGAAGCAGGTTGAGGGTGGCCTTGCGGCCCAGCTTTTCCTCGAGGACCTGGATGTAGCGCATCAGCTCGACGCGCTGGCTGGCCCCGAGGTTGAGCACCCGCCACGGGGCGACGCCGCTGGTCGCCGGGTCGGGCTTCAGGGGGTCCCAGGCGGGATTGACCTTGGCGGGGCGGTCGATGGCGGCGACCAGGCCGTCGACGATGTCGGCGACATAGGTGAAGTCGCGCTGCATCTTGCCTTCGCCGTAGACGTCGATGGGGCGGCCGGCGAGGATCGCCTCGGTGAACCTGAACAGCGCCATGTCGGGCCGGCCCCAGGGCCCGTAGACCGTGAAGAACCGGAAGCCGGTCGAGGGAACGCCGAACAGGTGGGCGTAGCTGTGCGCCATGGCCTCGTTGGCGAGCTTGGTGGCGGCGTAGAGGGTGATCGGGTGGTTCGCGCCATTGTGGACGCTGAAGGGCAGGTTGCCGTTGGCGCCGTAGACCGAGCTCGTGGAGGCGAAGACGAGATTCTGCGGCTGCACGGCGCGGCAGCCTTCGAGGATATTGAGGAAGCCCACGACGTTGGAGTCCACATAGGTCCTGGGGCTCTCCAGGCTATAGCGGACGCCCGCCTGCGCCGCGAGGTTGACCACCACCTGCGGCCTGGCCTCGTCGAAGACGGCGGCGACAGCTTCCCGGTCGGCCAGATCGATCTTGGCGTGGCGATAGCCTGCCTCCCGCTCGAGGATCGCCAGTCGCGCGGCCTTGAGCGCCGGGTCGTAGTAGGCGTTGAGGTCATCGAGCCCCACGACCTCGTCGCCGCGCGCCAGCAGCCTCCGGGCGAGGTGAAAGCCGATGAAGCCGGCCGAGCCTGTGACCAAGGTCGTCATGTTGTCCTTCCGAGCTCCCGTCGCCACGAGGCATGGCTGTGCCACCGCCCGCGCCTAAGTTCAAACTTCTGGCCCGCAAGGACTCGCCCGAATTCTCCCGCTAGGGTCTTGGGAGACCAGTTCCAGTTTCCCAATTTTCAGTGTCGTGGGGGCGATATGAAGATTTCCACCCTTCTGGCGACGGCGATGATCGCCGCGGCNNCCTGTGGATGATGAAGCGGGTGGGCTCGCCCGTGGTCAGCCCCGACGGCAAGTGGGTGGTGTTCTCGATCACCGAGCCTTCCTACGAGCCCGACAAGGCGGTCAGCGACCTGTGGCTCGTGCCGGCGGCGGGCGGGGCGGCGCCGCGGCGGCTGACGAACACCAAAGCGGGCGAGGGCGGCGTGGCCTGGTCGCCGGACTCCGGCTCGATCGCGTTCACCACCAGGCGCGAGGGCGACGAGGCCGATCAGGTCTATGTGCTGAACATCGCCCAGGGCGGCGAGGCGCGGCGGATTACCAGCCTGTCGACCGCGGCGGCCAATCCGCAGTGGCGGCCGGACGGCCAGGCGATCCTCTTCGAGACCATGGTCTACCCGGGCGCCGCGGACGACGCGGCCAACCGCAAGGCGGCGGCCGAGAAGAAGGGGCGCAAATACAACGTCCGCACCTATGAGCACTTCCCGATCCGCTACTGGAACGAGTGGCTGGACGAACGGCTGCCGACCATCGAGGTGGTGGGCCTGGAGCCGGGCGCGAAGCCGAAGGACATCCTGTCGCCGACCAGGCTGGCGCATACGCCAGGCTTTTCGGGGCCGGAGGGCGAGACCAGCATCTCGCTGTCGCCGGTCTGGAGTCCCGACGGCAAGGAGGTGGTGTTCTCGGCCACGGTCGAGCGCTGGAATTCGGCGTTCAGCGAGGTGAACTACCAGCTCTACCGCCTGCCGGTGGATGGCGGCGAGGCCACGCCCGTCACACCCGCCAAGGGCGGCTTCCGCGCGCCGACCTTCAGCGCTGACGGCAAGACGCTCTACTTCAACTACGCGCCGCGCACGGAGGAGGTCTACAACCTCGCCCGCTTCTCCAAGGTCGCCTGGCCGGCCGGCGGTCACATGACGGTGGTGGCCAAGGACTTCGACCGCGAGCCGGAACGCTTCCAGATCACGCCAGACGGCAAGACCGCCTACATCCTGGTTCCTGAATCCGGGAAGACCAACCTCTACAGCGTGCCGACCGCCGGCGGGAAACCAGCCCTGGTCATAGAGCCGGCCACAGGCGGCTACGGCGGCCTGACCATCCCGCAGAAGGCGGTCAAGCCCGAGCTGATCGCGGCATGGTCCAGCTCGGTCAGCCCGCAGGAGATCGTGCGCATCGACCCGGCGGCCGGGAAGCACGTCAACCTCACCAACGTGGACACCGCTGAGGCCGCCAACATCGACTGGGCTCCGCCGATCCACTTCGACTTCACCAGCGCCGGTGGGCGCAAGATCCACAATATGATCTTCCTGCCGCCGAACTTCGATCCGTCGAAGAAGTACCCGCTGCTGGTCTTCATCCACGGCGGGGCGGCCAGCATGAACGGCGACGCCATCAGCCTGCGATGGAACTACCACCTGCTGACCGCGCCCGGCTACGTGATGCTTATGAGCGACTATACGGGCTCGATCGGCTACGGCGAAAAGTTCGCCCAACAGATCAAGCTCGACCCGCTGAAGACCCCCGGCCTGGAGATCGACCAGGCGGTGAACGAGGCCCTGAAGCGCTACGCCTATATCGACGGGACGAAGATGTGCGCCCTGGGCGCCAGCTACGGCGGCCATCTGGTCAACTGGCTTGAGGCCACGACCACCCGCTACAAATGCCTGGTCAGCCACGCCGGCGAGGTCGACCTGCTCACCCAATGGGGCACCAGCGACGGCATCTATGGCCGCGAGGTCACCAATGGCGGCCCGCCGTGGGAAGGAAACCCCGTCTGGCGCGACCAGAGCCCGATCAGCTACGCCAAGAACTGGAAAACCCCGATGCTGCTCTCCATCGGCGAGCGCGACTTCCGGGTGCCGATCAACAACACACTGGAGAACTGGTCGACCCTGCAGCGGATGAAGGTGCCGAGCCGGCTCCTGGTCTGGCCCGACGCCTGGCACTGGATCCTTAAGCCGGAGGACAGCCGCCACTTCTACGCCGAGGTGGATAGATGGCTGGCGCACTACCTGAAGGGCGGCCCGCCGCCGATCGATCCAGCCACGGGGAAGTGATGGGTTTGGTTGCGTCCGCGGGCGACCCGGGGACGTAACTTTGCGTTAAGGGGTCGGGTCAGCTCTAATCGCTGGCCCGTGGTATGCAGGCAGGCTTTCTGCATTTAAGAGACTGTTCGAAATTGACCGGGCCGGGGCGGTGATTCCGCCCAACCTAAGAAGGCGCGGTAAGTGGGGCCAGGGAGCGTCAGTATGAGCCAACGCAGCGTCCCGGGACTTGAGCCCGCGCCGACGAAACACGCGAAACTCTTGGAGTGGATTCGCGAGATCGCCGCGCTGACTGAGCCGGACCGCGTGCGGTGGTGCGACGGATCCGAGGCTGAATGGACCGAGTTGACCGAGGAGCTGGTCGAGGCCGGCACGCTCAAACGGCTCAATCCCGCCAAGCGACCCAATTCCTTCTACGCCGCTTCCGACCCGCGTGACGTCGCCCGTGTGGAGAGCCGCACCTTCATCTGCTCGGAGAAGCCGGAAGACTGCGGCCCGACCAACAACTGGCTCGAGCCCGGCGAGATGCGCGCCGACCTGAAGGATCTGTTCAAGGGCTGCATGCGCGGGCGCACCATGTACGTCGTGCCGTTCTGCATGGGCCCGCTGGGCTCCAGGATCAGCGCGATCGGGGTAGAGATCACGGATTCGGCCTACGTGGCCGTATCCATGAAGATCATGACGCGGATGGGCCAGGCCGCTCTCGACCAACTCGGCGAGAGCGGCTTTTTCGTTCCCGCCGTCCATTCGGTGGGCGCGCCGCTGGCTGACGGGCAGGCCGACGTCGCCTGGCCCTGTAACGAAATCAAATACATCGTCCAGTTCCCCGAGACACGGGAGATCTGGTCCTACGGCTCCGGCTATGGCGGCAACGCGCTGCTTGGCAAGAAGTGCTTCGCGCTTCGCATCGCCTCGGTGATGGCCCGCGACGAGGGCTGGCTCGCCGAGCACATGCTGATCCTGAAGCTGACGTCGCCCGAGGGCGCGGTGCATTACATCTCGGCGGCCTTCCCGAGCGCTTGCGGCAAGACCAATATGGCCATGCTGCAGCCCAGCCTGGCCGGTTGGAAGGCCGAGACGATCGGCGACGACATCTGCTGGATGCGCTTCCACGATGACGGACGGCTCTATGCGGTGAACCCAGAGGCCGGGTTCTTTGGCGTGGCGCCCGGCACCGGCATCGAAACCAACAAGCACGCGATCGACGCGCTACATTCCAACTGCATCTTCACCAACGTGGCGCTGACCGACGACGGCGACGTCTGGTGGGA
>PLEH01000051.1 GCA_003136395.1 Phenylobacterium sp. | reverse complement strand
CCGCGGCTGCGTGCCCAAGAAGTTCATGGTCTACGCTTCGGAATTTTCTCACCATTTCAAGATCGCGAAAGCCTATGGCTGGACGATCGAGGGCGCGAGCTTCGACTGGCCGACCTTCCTGGCCGAGAAGGACAAGGAGATCGCGCGCCTCTCCGGCGTCTATGTCCGCAACCTGCAGAACGCCGGAGCCGAACTGCTGCACGGCAAGGCCCGCCTCGTCGACGCCCACACGATCGAGATCGACAAGGTCGGGACCAAGACCGCCGACAAGATCCTGATCTCCACCGGCGGGCGGCCCTGGATGCCGAAGGACCTGCCCGGCTGTGACCTGGCGATCACCTCCAACGAGGCCTTCCACCTGCCGGAATTGCCCAAGAGCATCGTGATCGCCGGCGGCGGCTACATCGCGGTCGAGTTCGCCGGCATCTTCAATGGGCTTGGGGTCGACACCACGCTCGTCCACCGCGGTCCCAACATCCTGCGCGGCTTCGACGACGACGTACGCAGCCACCTCACCGAGGAACTGGAGAAGCGCGGGATCAAGGTGATGCTGGGCACGCAGCACACCGCCGTCGAAAAGGGCAAGACCGGCCTCGTCAGCCGCTTCAGCGACGAGCACAGCTGCGAGAGCGACGTGGTGATGTTCGCCATCGGCCGCGAGCCCTATGTGGAGGGCCTTGGCCTGGAGAAGGCCGGGGTGAAGCTGACCGAGAAGGGGGCGGTGGGCGTGGACGACTATTCCCGCACGAACGTTCCGAACATCTGGGCCGTCGGCGACGTCACCGACCGCATCAACCTGACGCCGGTGGCGATCCGGGAGGGCCAGGCCTTCGCCGAGACGGTCTTCTATGACAAGCCGACCAGCTTCGACCACGAGATGGTGGCCTCCGCGGTCTTTTCCCAGCCGCCGATCGGCTCTGTGGGCCTCTCCGAAGCCGACGCGCGCAAGCAGCACGGCAAGGTCGACATCTACCTCGCCCGCCTGAAACCGATGAAAACCGGTTTCGCCGGCAGCGAGGAGCGCGCGCTCCTGAAGCTTGTGGTCGACGGCGCGACCGAGCGGGTGATCGGCTGCCATGTGGTGGGCCCCGACGCGCCCGAGATGATCCAGATGGCCGCTGTCGCCATGAAGATGGGCGTCACCAAGGCCCAGTGGGACGCGACCTGCGCCGTCCACCCGACACTGGCCGAGGAACTGGTGACCCTGCGCGAGAAGCACGTGCCGATGGGCCTGGGCCAGGTGGCATGAGCGCAGGCCTCGCCGAACGACCGGCGCGCGACTGGCTGGGCGCCTGGTGCGGCTGGGTGCTGATCGGGGCGGCGGCGCTGACGCCGGTGGTGGGCTGGCTGGCGCCGCTGGGCTTCTCGGTGCTGCTGGCGCTGGTCGGCCTGCTCTGCCTGCCTGCGGCGCGGATCACCGACGAGGCCCGGCCAGCGGCGATGATCCTGTTCGCGGCGCTGATCTGGGCGGCGGTCTCGACGACCTGGAGCCCCTACCATCCGACCAAGCCGGGCAACAACACGATCCTGAAGCTCGCCTTCGAGTTGCCGCTCTACTGGAGCGCGGTCGCGGCCGCACGGCGGGCCGATCCGGCTTTGCGGGCCCGCGCCATGCAGGTCATGGCCTGGGGCTGCGCCCTGTTCGGCCTCGTCCTGCTGGAAGAGACCGCGACGCGGGCGGCGGCCTACAAAGCGCTGCACGTCTTCTATGAGCCGATCCGCCCCGATCTGGCGGAGTCCAACGTGGGCCACTCGACTCAGGTGCTAGGCCTGATCTGGCCACTGGCGGCCCTGGGCGGGCCGAACCGCCTGCGGCCGTGGCTGGCGTTGGCGATGTTCGCGGGCACGGCCGCCGCGGCCCTGACCTTTGGTTATGACGCGCCGGTCCTCGGCCTCATCCTGGCGCCCCTCGTGGCGCTGGTCGTCTGGCGCTGGCCGCAGGGTGGACCGAGGTTGCTGGCGATCACCGCCGCCGTGCTCGTCCTCAGTATGCCACTGGCGGTCTGGGCGGTGCGGCATTTCGCCGACTACGAAGCGCTCCGCCGCGCCGCGCCGAAGACCGATTCCATGCGCATGGGCTACTGGAGCCACGCCATAGACTGGATCCGGCTGCGGCCGGTGCGCGGCTGGGGCCTCGAGGCCAGCCGGATGTTCGGCCCCGGAATCGTCCTGCATCCGCACAACAATCCGCTGCAGATCTGGATGGAGCTCGGCGCGATCGGGGCGGTGACGGCCGCGGCCTTCTGGGGTGTGGCGTTCAGCCGGCTCTCGCGGCCGAACCCCAGCCTGGCGGCGGCGGCCACGGCCGCCTGCGCATCCGTCTACCTGCTGTTCGGCGTCAATTTCGGCGTCTGGCAGGAATGGTGGCTGGCGCTCGGCGCGCTGATCGCGGTGATGGCCGTGATGAACCTTGAGTCCGGCCCCCCGCCCGCTGCGGCCCCGTAACCATCGACCTCGCCCCCCATCTTGGAGTAGAAGGCGCGGCTTCGCCGGCCGGGCCATCCTCCCGGAGGCGAGGGGTGGAGTCTATGCGATGACGGAACAGTGGACACCGGCGTCCTGGCGCTCGAAGCCCGCCAGGCACATGCCCGGGGACTATCCGGACCTGGCCGCGCTCACCAAGGTCGAGCAGACTCTGCGCGGCATGCCGCCGCTGGTGTTCGCGGGCGAGGCTAGGCGCCTGAAGAGCCTGCTGGCGGACGTGTCCGAAGGACGCGCCTTCCTGCTGCAGGGCGGCGACTGCGCCGAGAGCTTCAAGGAATTCGCCGCCGACAACATCCGCGACACCTTCCGCCTGATCCTGCAGATGGCTGTCGTCCTGACCTTTGCCGGCGGCAAGCCCGTGGTGAAGGTGGGCCGCATGGCCGGCCAGTTCGCCAAGCCGCGCTCGGCCCCCACCGAGACGATCGGCGGCGTCACCCTGCCGTCCTATCGTGGCGACATCATCAACGGCATGGAGTTCACGCCCGAGGCCCGCACGCCGGATCCGCAGCGCCTGATCCAGGCCTATTCGCAGTCGGCCTCGACGCTGAACCTGCTGCGCGCCTTCGCCACCGGCGGCTACGCCGACCTGCACAACATCCACCGCTGGACCCTGGGATTCGTCGCCGACAGCCCGCAGGGCGCCCGCTACCGCGAGGTCGCCGAGAAGATCAGCGAGACCCTGATGTTCATGGAGGCCATCGGCGTCACGCCGGAGAGCCAGCCGGCGCTGCACCAGGTGGAGTTCTTCACCAGCCACGAGGCTCTGCTGCTTAACCTCGAAGAGGCGATGACCCGGATCGATAGCACCTCGGGCCAATGGTACGACACCTCCGCCCACCTGGTCTGGATCGGCGAGCGCACACGCGATCTCGACGGCGCCCACGTGGAGTTCTTCAAGGGCATCCGGAACCCGATCGGCGTGAAGTGCGGCCCGACGATGGAGCCGGACGAGCTGATGCGGCTGGCCGATGCGCTGTCACCCACAAACGAGCCCGGCCGCCTGACGCTCTACGGCCGCTTCGGCTTCGACAAGATCGACAAACGCCTGCCGGCCCTGCTGCGCGCCACCAAGGCCGGCGGCAAGTCCGTCGTCTGGGCCATCGACCCGATGCACGGCAACACGCTCACCGCCAACAACGGCTACAAGACCCGGCCCTTCGACCGCATCCTGTCGGAGGTGAAAAGCTTCGTGGAGATCTGCAAGGCCGAAGGCGTCCACCCCGGCGGCGTCCACCTGGAAATGACCGGCCAGAACGTCACCGAATGCACCGGCGGCGCCCGCCAGGTCACCGAAGGCGACCTCGGCGACCGCTACCACACCCACTGCGACCCGCGCCTCAACGGCGAGCAGGCCCTGGAGCTCGCCTTCCTGGTGGCGGAAAAGCTCAAGGAAGACCGGGTGGACGCGGCGAGGGCGGCGGCAGGAGCGTGAGCAGGCCGGCTTATCCCCGCCGAACCCTGCTCCTGGGCCTCCTCGCCGCCATGGCCGCCGTTCCTGTCGCGGCCGGAGCCCAGTCCGCGCCCGTCGTCACCCTGTTCGGCGACTCCATCGCCGCGGGCTACGGCCTCAGCCCCACCGATGGGCTCGCGAGCCAGCTCCAGGCGGCGCTCGCCGACCGCGGGATCCAGGCCGTCGTGCGCAACGCCGGCGTGCCGGGCGACTCATCGCCACGCGGCCTCGCCCGCCTGAGCGGCTCGGTGCGCAAGGACACCGCCGTCTGCATCGTGGAGTTCGGCGGCAACGATCGCCGGCTGGGCCTCCCCGAGACCCTGACCCGCGAAAGCCTCGACACCATCGTCAAGCAGTTGAAGGACCGTGGGATCACCGTCGTCCTGGTGGGCGCGGGCGCGCGGAGCGAACTCTACAGCCAGATCGCCGCGGCCAACCACGTGGCCCTCTACCCGCATCTCTTCGCCGGCGTCACCCCGGACCAGCGCCAGCCGGATGGCGTCCACCCCAACCCCGCCGGCGCCAAGGTCATCGCCCGCGGCCTGGCGGCGGCAGTGGCGGAGGCGTTGCGGGCGCGCTCGGGCGGATAGTCCCCCCGCGGCCTCCACTCAGTCGGCCACTGTTCGCCGACAGCCAGGCTATGGGGCGAAGGAATCCAGGGTCAGGCCAGGCGCTGGGCGACCAGCCGCCCGATCTCCGTGAACACCGTCTCGATCTGCGCGGGCGTGGGCGCGCCGCCGCGCGTGTAGGCGCAGACCAGCACCGGCGCGCCGGAGGGCGCCCAGGCGACGCCGATGTCGCCGGAGGCGCCCTTGCCGTTGTTGCCGGTCTTGTTGGCGATCCGCCAGGTCTTGGGCAGGCCCTCGCGCAGGCGGTTGTCGCCGGTCTGGCAGTTGAGCATCCAGCCCGTCAGCCGTTCGCGCGACGCCTTGGACAACACCGGGCCGAGCAGGAAACGGCGCAGGTTGGCGGCCATGGCGGCCGGCGTGGTCGTGTCCTCCGGACGGCCGAGCGGCGTGCGGTTCAGGAGCGGCTCGTCGTGGTCCAGCCGTGAGATCCGGTCGCCGGTCTTTCGCCAGAAGGCGGTGAGTGCGGCTGGCCCGCCGACGCGGGCCAGCAGGAGGTTGGCGCAGGTGTTGTCGCTGAGCTCCACCGCCCCCTGGCACATCTCACCGATGGAGAGCGCGCCCTTGGCGAGGTTCGCGCGGGCGATCGGGGCGTATTCCTGCAGGTCCCCCGCGCCATAGCGGATCATCCGGTCCAGGCTCTCCTGGCCGCGGTCGACCCGCGTCAGGACGAGTGAGGCGAGGGAGGCCTTGAAGGTGCTGCACATGACGAAGCGCTCGTCAGCGCGCCAGGCGATCTTCGCCCCGCTCGTCAGGTTCTGCGCATAGACCCCGATCCGCCCGCCGCTCGCCGCTTCGTAGGCCTCAAGCGGGAAGGGCGCCTCGTCAGCCGACGCCGGCCATCCGGCCAGCAGGGGCGCGGCCGCCAGCAGAGCCCGTCGATCCAGGGTCATGCGAATCCCTCAGCCTGCGCCGTCTTACGGCGGGTGCGGCGCCGGTCAGGCCGCCACCTTGCCCTTCACCCGCTGGCGCGCCGCCTGCCGGGCGCCGACAGCGTCGATGATTCGGCCGACCGCGCCCAGGCCATAGGGCGGCATGTTGTTGTAGATGTTCTCGTACTTGCCGGGCTCGATGACATAGGTCTCGTGCCAGATGCCCACGTCGCCGTTGGAGGCCACGGCCCTGTTGAAGGCCTGCCAGGCCGGCAGGTGGGCCGCGTCGCGCGCCTTGGCGTAGGCCTCCAGCGCCTCGAAGCTTTTCCAGTACTGGGTGACCGTCAAGTTCGGGAAGCTGAACTGGTTCTCGGCATGCAGCAGGCCGAGCTCCGACTGCTTGCCGAGCTCGATCAGCATCTTCGGCATGGCGGTGGCCACCGGCAGCCACTTCCAGATCTTCCAGCGCTTGTTCACCCGCATGCCGATCAGGAAAACGACGAAGCCGCCGTCCATCTCCGCACACACCCGTCTGTTGATCGTCCTGGCCATGGGAGCCCTCCGCCGCAGAACGATACTGCCGAACGGGGGTTTTCGGATGTGCCTTCCGCGCCACGCCGCCGGCTTGTGGCGCGCCGCGCCCCAAGCTTGGCTTGCCCCCTTTTGACGCTTGCGCCAGTGTCCGGCCCTCTTTGAAAATCAGGTGTACCGCCATGGACCGCCCCGCGGCCCAGGCGTCCTCCGTCGCGGGAGGGCGCCTCCGTCCAATCCGCACTGAGCTGGCCGAGCTCCTGAAGCTCTCCGGGCCGGTGGTGATCTCGCGCCTGGGCATCATGGCCATGGGGCTGTCGGACGCCATCGTGGTCGGCCGCTATTCGGCGACCCAGCTCGGCTACCATGCGCTCGGCTGGGCGCCGACCAGCGTGATCGTCACCATGGCCATCGGCTTGCTGTCGGGCGTCCAGGTGATGACCGCGCGGGCCATCGGCGAAGGCCGCCTGCACGAGACGGGCGCGGTGCTGCGGCGGGGCATTGTCTACAGCCTGTGGATCGGCCTTGCCTCCATGGCGGTCCTGGCGCTGGGCGGGCCGCTGTTCCTGCACGCCATCGGGCTGGAGAAGAGCCTGGCGGATGGCGCCAGCCGGGTGCTGCGGGTGTTCTGCCTGTCGTTGCCGGTCTATGCGCTCAGCGTCAGCGCCAGTTTCTGGATGGAGGGGCTCTCGCGCCCGGGGCCTGGCGCCTGGGGCATGTGGATCGCCAATGGGATCAATCTGGCGCTCGACCTGATCCTGGTGCCCGGGCACTTCGGCCTGCCGGCGCTGGGGGCCATCGGCGGCGCCTGGGCGACAACCGGGGCGCGGACGTTCCTGGCGGTCTTCATGCTGGGCTACATCGCGCTCATGCCGGAAGCCCGCGCGCTCGGCGTCTTCGACCGGCCCGAGCGCAACCGCGCGGCGGAGGCCGAGCAGCGGCGGATCGGATTCGGGGCCGGCGCGTCGAACTTCTTCGAGGTCGCGGCCTTCGCCAGCATGAACGTCATCGCCGGCTGGATCGGCGGCCTGGCCGTCGCCGCCTGGGCGATCGTGCTCAACGTGGCCNNTCCTGCCTGATGTATTTCCCGGATTCGCTGCAGGTGGTGACCGCCTCGACGCTGCGCGCGCGGGGGGACGTCTGGCTGCCGACCGGCACGCACCTCACGAGCTACATCGTGGTCATGATGCCAATGGCCTGGTGGCTGGCTATCCCTAGAGGCCTGGGCATCATCGGCATCGCCTGGGCGGTGGTGATCGCCAGCGTGATTTCGGCGGTGCTACTGCTGGGCCGCTTCTGGCTGCTCAGCCGGCGGGACTAGCCGCTGCCGCGGCCCCGGCTCGGCCGTGAACCCGGCATTCATCCGCCGGGCTCATGTTGGCGCGATGGTTCGCTCAACAAGGATTGTCCACGCCGCCCGCTGGCTGCTGCTGGCCGCGGCTCTGGTCTGCGCCTTCGGCATGCTGGGCCCCTTTCGCGGGCTCGAGCGGGCGTTCGTGCCCTGGGACAAAGCCGCACACTTCATCGCCTTCTACGGCGTGACCCTGCTGATGTTCACGGGCTTCCCGCAGCGGAGACGGATGGACCTGG
>PLEH01000079.1 GCA_003136395.1 Phenylobacterium sp. | reverse complement strand
CGGCCGCGGGTCATGTGGTCGAGCTGGTTGATCCGGTCGGCGAGGATCAAAGGGTGGTGATAGGGCAGCGACGAGACCCCGGTGCCGAGCCGGATGTGCTTGGTCCGCTCGGCGGCGGCGGCGATGAACACCTCGGGGCTGGCGATCAGCTCGTAGGCGGCGGAGTGGTGCTCGCCGATCCAGGCCTCGTCGAAGCCCAGCTGGTCCATCCACTCGACCAGCTCCAGGTCGCGCTGGATCGCCAGCGTCGGGTTCTCGTCGAGCGGATGGAACGGCGCGATGAAGGCGCCGAAGCGCAGGCGCTGGGGCAGCATGAGGTGTCCTCCCGATAGGTTGGGACAACCTTAGGCGGCGGACGTGGCGGAAGGCTAGAAGGGCAAAACGGCGGCGGCGTGGTATGCGCGGCCAGGTTCGCCTGAGAGTCCATGCCCTTGAACTACCGCCACGCCTTCCACGCCGGGAATTTCGCCGACCTGGTGAAGCACGCGGCCCTGCTGCAGCTGCTGGCGCGGCTGACCGCCGGGCCCGGGCCGCTCAGCGTGATCGACACCCACGCCGGGCGCGGGCTCTACGACCTGGCAGGCGTGGAAGCGAAGAAATCGGGCGAGGCGGAGGCCGGCGTCGCGCGGCTGATGGCGGCGACGGACGCGCCGGCGCAGTTCGCGCCGCTGACGACGGCGGTGCGCAAGCTCAACAGCGGCGGGCCGGCGCGGCGCTATCCCGGCTCGCCCTGGCTGATCGCCGAAGCCCTGCGGGCGGGCGACAGCTACCTGGCCTGCGAACTGCGGCCGGACGAGCACAACGCCTTGAGCCAGCTCATGAAGGCCCGGCGCGGCGTACGCACCCTCTGCGCAGACGGCTATGACGCGGCGACGGCCCAGACGCCGGCGGCGGGCCGGGTCTTGGTGCTGATCGATCCGCCGTTCGAACGGGCGGACGACTACAGCCGTATCGTCGAGACGCTGGCGGCCGTTCGGCGGCGCAACCGGGCGGCCACGGCGCTGGTCTGGCTGCCGCTGAAGGACCTGGAGACCTTCGACGGCTTCCTCCGCGACCTGGAGGATGGGGTCCGGGCGCCCGTGCTGGTGGCCGAGACGCGGATGCGGCCCTTGACCGACCCCTTGAAGATGAACGGCTGCGCCCTGGTGCTGCTGGGCGCGCCGGAGGGTCTCGCTGAGGACTTGCGGGCGGTCTGCGGCTGGACCGCCGCGACCCTGGGGCAGGGCGGCGGCGCCCGCGTCTACGCCCTCTGAACGGGCGCGCGATCACAATTTCGATGTCATTGACATTTCGCACTTGCGAGAGCGTTCCGCATGGTAATGCTGCGTCGCACAATCAAGCCGGAGATCGTCATGTCCTTCGCTCCCGAATCCGAAACCCGCGCGCCCGAGACCCTGGCCAAGCCGGAAGTCCTCCTGCGCGTGCCTGTTGGCCTGGCCTCGCCGCTCTGGGGCCTGTTCGCCGGCGCCGCGGTCAGCGCGTCTGCCTGGTGGTGGATGACCCGCTGGGCGCGGCCGCAGAATCTGGAAGCCATGTTCGGCGTGGCCGAATCCGAGGCGGACGCAGAGCCGACCGACGTGGTCTCCGAGACGACGCCGGAGCCCGTGGTCGAAGCTTTCGCCGAGGCGGTTCCTGAGCCCGACGTCGAGCCTGTCCCCGAAACGGTCGCCGAGGCGCTGATCGCAGCGTCCCCCGCGCCCTTCGCCGTCGGCGGGGAATCCGCGCCAATCTCGCCGGTCCTGGAGGCCCTCATGCCGGAGGTCGCCGAGGCTTCCGTCGCGCCGAAACCCCGGAAGAAGCCCGCCCCGCCTGCGCCGTCCGACGCCCCCAACTGACTTTGGCGACTGACTTGGCGCGGCCCGGCGGCTGCGCCTACAACCTCCGGAGCCGCGATCCGCGACGGCTTGGGGACAAGGGTGATCTTGAAGCGGGCCTTGGACATCGCCGGCGGGCTCCTGGGCCTCATACTGCTGTCGCCGCTGCTGCTCGGCCTGGCGATCGCCGTCAGGCTGGAGAGCCCGGGCCCCGCGCTCCACTGGTCCAAACGGGTCGGGCGCGAGAACCGCATCTTCTCGATGCCGAAGTTCCGCAGCATGCGCACCGGCGCGCCGGACGTGGCCACTCACCTGCTGGACGACCCGGACCAGTGGGTTACGGGCCTTGGGGCCTTCCTGCGCCGATCCAGCCTGGATGAGCTGCCGCAGCTGTGGAGCGTCCTGAAGGGCGACATGAGCCTGGTGGGGCCGAGGCCCGCGCTCTTCAACCAGGACGACCTGGTGGCGCTGCGCACGGCGGCGGGCGTCGATGCGCTGCGCCCCGGCCTGACCGGCTGGGCGCAGATCAATGGGCGAGACGAACTGCCGATCCCGGAGAAGGCTGAGCTCGACCGGGAATATCTTCAGCGGATGTCTCTGGCCTTCGACCTGCGTATCCTCGCGGTGACGGCGATTTCGGCGCTCAGCGGACGCGGCGTCACCCATTAGGGCGCCGAAATTGGGCGCCGAACTTGGCGCTCGCGCGTTAGAGGCGGCTGGGCGCCCCGGAGCAAACCTCTTGACCACCGACACGGCCATCAAACCCGCGACCGAGCCCTGGCGCCGGCGCCGTGCGCTCGTCTGGACCGGCGGTGTCTTCCTGGCGCTCGCCGCCGCCGTGGCGATCCTGGCGGCGATCTGGGACTGGAACTGGTTCCGCGGCCCGGTGGCGGCCATCGCCTCGGCGCGGATGCACCGCCAGGTCAGTCTCACCGGTAACCTGCGAGTCCATCTGTGGTCGTGGCAGCCCAGCGCCACCGTGGACGGCGTCCGCATCGCCAACCCGGGCTGGGCGGGCTCGGGCAGCCTGGCGGACATCGACCGCATCGCCGTGCAGATCCGGCTTGCGCCCTTGTTCGCCGGCCACCTGGACCTGCGGCTCCTGGAATTCGACCGGCCGCGCGTGGCGCTCTTCCGCGACGCCGGGGGGCGCATGACCTGGGATTTCTCGGACGGCGCCAAGCCCGACCAGCCGCTCAGCCTGCCGCCAATCCGCAAGTTCGTCATCGATGGTGGCCAGCTCGACTACAAGGACGATGAGCGCAAGCTCAGTTTCTCCGGCACGATCGACGCCAAGGAACGGCTGGGCGAAGCGAACAAGGGCTTCCAGTTGACCGGCAAGGGCGTGCTGAACGCCCAGCCCTTCGGCCTGCAGGTGACCGGCGGGCCGCTGCTCAACATCGACCGCAACAAGCCCTATCCCTTCGACGCCGACATCCACGCCGGCCAGACCTATGTGACGGCGCAAGGGGCTGTGCCGAAGCCCTTCGACCTGGCCCGGTTCTACATGTACGTCACCGGCCGCGGGCCGGACCTGGCGGACCTCTATGGCCTGACCGGCGTGCCGCTGCCCAACACCCCGCCCTACAGCCTGCACGGCCGCCTCTCGCGCGACGTCCACCTGTGGACGCTGGAGGCCATCGGCGGCAAGGTGGGGAGCAGCGATCTGGCGGGCCAGCTTTCGGTACGGACCGGGGCCAAGCGCCCGTTCCTGACCGCGGACCTGCGGTCCCAAAGCCTCGATTTCCCCGACGTCGGCCCCCTTTTCGGCGGCGCGCGCAAGACCGGCCCCGTCGCCTCGCCGCAGCAGAAGGCGGTGGCCCAGACGATGCAGGCCGAGGCGCGGATCTTCCCGGATGCGACGCTGAACTTCAGCCGTATCCGCGGCCTTGACGCCGACGTGAGCTACAGGGCCGCCTCGATCACCGGAGCGCCGATCCACCTGCGGGCCGGCTCGGTCCGGGTGAAGCTCGCCGCCGGCCTGCTCAGGGCCGAGCCGCTCGACCTGGACCTGCCCCAGGGCCACATCCTGGGCTTCGTGCAACTCGACGGCCGCAAGACCGACGCGATCACCGACATGGACCTGCGCCTGGCGGGCGGCCGTCTCGAGACCCTGGTGCCTGTGAAGTTCCAGGGGGCCGCACCCCTGGTCGGACCGCTGGTGGGACGGCTCAGGCTGCATGGAACCGGCGACTCCGTGCATGACGCCATGGCCGACGCCTACGGAGAGGCGCTGCTGGTGGCGCCCAGCGGCGAAATCCGCCGGTCGCTGGCCGAGCTGGCCGGCGTCGACCTGATCAAGGGCCTTGGCCTGCTCGTCGCCAAGGACCAGGCGACCACGCCCATCCGCTGCGGGGTTCTGCACTTCACCGGTAAGGACGGGGTGCTCTCGGCCGATCGGCTGATCGTCGACACCGGCCCGGTGCTGATCGATGGCGGCGGGGCGGTCAACCTGGACACCGAAAAGCTCAGCTTCACCGTGCGCGGCCACCCCAAGACGTTCCAGCTGGTGCGCCTGTACGCGCCGATCACCCTCAGCGGCCCGCTGCTGGCGCCTAAGCTCAGCGTGCAGAAGGGGACCGCCCTGGCTCAGGGTGGGGCGGCGCTCGTGCTCGCCACCCTGCTCTCGCCGGTCGCCGTGCTCCTGCCCTTTGTCGACCCGGGCCTGGCCAGGGACGCCAACTGCGCGAGCCTGCTGGCCCAGGGCAAGGCCGACGGCGCGCCGGTGAAAGCCGCGCCGGCCGCGCGGTTGACGCCGCATCGCTGATCCCGTCACATCATCGCGCGGCCGGTCTGCCCGCCCGCGGAGAACGCACGCCATGGCGCTGAAGACGACCCTCGCGGCTCTGGTCCTGACGTCGGGCCTGACCGTCGGGGCGGCGCTCGCCCAGGATCCCGCGTCCGCCGCGACGACGCCTGGCGGCAAGGCCGTGGTGGTGCGCCAGGCGCACTACAAGGAGCTGAACGCCGCCTTTCGGGGGCTCAGTGAACAGCTCAAGAGCGAGACGCCCGACAGGGCGGCGATCGGCTTTGGCGCAGCGAAGATGAAGGCGCTCGCCGCCGACCTGCCGAGCTGGTTCCCCAAGGGCAGCGGCCCCGAGGCCGGCGTCAAGACCGCCGCCAAGGCGGAGATCTGGACCGATGCGGAAGGCTTTGCCGCCGCGGCGACCAAGCTGCAGGCTGAGACGGCCAAGCTGGCGGATGTCGCCGCGTCAGGCGACATGGACGCCGTCAAGGCGCAGGTGCGCGCCACCACCGGGGCCTGTAAGACCTGTCACGACAAATACCGCGCGGCCTGAGCGGCCCGCGAAAGGATTCAGAATCTCGTTCACGGGGGCAGGGCATGCGGACGGCATTGGCGGCGGGCGCTCTGGCGTCGATCATCTGCGGCATGGCCATGGCCGGGCCGGTTCCGGGGCCGCCCCGGGCGGTGACCGATCCCAGGAGCATTGTCTCGCAGACCGGGCCGGCCGCGCCACCGGTCGCCATTCCGGACCTCTATCTCAACCGCGCATCCCTTGGCGCCGCCTGGAGCCCCGACGGCAAGTGGGTGGTTGTCTCCGCCAACCTCTCCGGCCGCTACAATCTGTGGAAATATCCGACCGCCGGCGGCGCGCCCATCCAGCTGACCCACTCCGACGACCGGCAGTCGGGGATGACCATCTCCCCGGACGGCAAATGGGTGGTGTTCCAGTCCGATCACGGCGGTGACGAGATGTACGACCTCTACGCCGTGCCGTTGGCCGGCGGCGAGGTGGTCGATCTGACCAACACCCCGACGGTCTCCGAGACCGGCGCCCGCTTCTCGCCTGACGGCAAGCTGCTGGCCTTCGCCGCAAAGGCCAAGACGTCGCCGATCAGCAATGTCGCGGTGATGGACATGGGCTCCCACGCGGTCCGCTCGCTTACCCATGAGCCCACCCTCGACAACCGTTGGGAGCCGGCCGCCTGGACGCTCGACAGCAAGGCCCTGATCGCCAACCGCGGCGACGTGGGCTCCACCAGCGGCGGCATCTGGCGCCTCGACCTGCGGGGCGGCGCGCCGAAGCCGGTCTCATCGCCTGCGGTAAAGGCGCGGATCAGCGCCGTGGACCTGTCGCCGGACGGCCGACAGCTCTCGATCACCTCCAACCAGAAAGGTGGGGTCGACCAGGCCGCGTTGCTCGATCTGAAGGACGGCAAGCTCACCTGGCTTGCGCCCAGCCCCTGGGAACAGCAGGGCGGCAGCTTCTCGCCGGACGGGGCCTCGGTGATGATCTCCACCGACGCGGACGGACGGGCCGATCTTTCGGCCTACAACCTGCGGGGCGGCCGGGTGCTGAAGGCGCCCCTGCCGGAAGGCTTCAACGCCGAGGCCGGCGGCGGCGGCAGTCCCTTCGCCTCCGACGGCCGCCTGCTGGTCGGCCACGACGCCAGCAACACGCCCTTCGACTACTGGGTGCTGGACCGGGCGGGAAAGGCCCCGCGCCTGACCAACTTCGCCGCCCCCGGTCTCGATCCCGCCCGCCTGCCGGTCTCGCACATCGTCCACTACAAGAGCCAGGACGGCACGGTGATCAGCGCTATCCTCAGCGTGCCCTTCAACCTCAAGCGCGACGGGAGCGCGCCGGGCGTCGTCATCCCGCATGGCGGCCCGACAGGCCAGACCACGGATCGCTTCAGCCGGCTGGCCGTGGCGCTCTCCTCGCGCGGCTACGTGGTCATCCAGCCCAATCCGCGCGGCTCGACCGGCTATGGCGAGGCCTTCCAGAAGGCCAATCACAAGGATCTGGGCGGCGGAGACCTGATCGACGAGGTCTATGCGGCGAAGTTTCTGAGCGCGACCGGCTACGTCAACCCGAAGAAGATTGGCGTCACCGGGGGATCCTACGGCGGGTTCATGACCCTGATGGCGGTCGGCAAGACGCCGGACGTCTGGGCCGCCGGCGTCTCGATGTACGGGATCATCAACTGGTACGAGATGCTGAAGCACGAGGACGCGAGCCTGCAGGCCTACCAGCGCTCGCTGATCGGCGACCCGGTGGCCGACAAGGCGGTCTACGACGCCGACTCCCCGATGACCTACATCAAGCAGGCCAAGGCCCCGCTGCTGATCCTGCAGGGCGAGAACGACATCCGCGTGCCGCGCGGCCAGGCGGCCGAGGTGGTGGCGACGCTGAAGGGGGTCGGGGCGACCGTGGATGTCCACTACTACCCGGAGGAGGGCCACGGGTTCGCCAAGCGTGAAAACCAGATCGACAGCCTGCAGCGGACCATCGACTGGTTCGACAAGTACCTGAAGTAGGCCCGGCGACAGGCTTGCGGCAGGCCGCGCCTGGCGGCGATCGTCGAGACGCCGGAAGGCCTCGCGGCGGCGGCGCCGATCAGCTGAGGCTCAGCGCGTCGCGGCGTCGCGGAGGCACTTCAGCCAGGCGTCCTCGCGCGCCTTTTCGGCCTCGCGCAGCTGAACCTCGGCGTCGCGGACGCCTGCGTCGTGCTTGCGCCATTCGGCGACAGCGCCCTCGCGGGCGGCGCGGGCGGCCTCGAGCGTGGCGAACCGGGCCAGCACCGCACGCACCGAATAGCTCACCGGCGGACCCACGGTTTCGCGGTCCGGATAGAAGCCGGTGATGGAATCGGCGCTCTCGGTCTCGATGTGGAAGACGTCCGCCCAGCCGGCGTGGTGGCGCATCAGGGCCCAGGGCCGTTCCATCCGCTCGCTCACCCGATATCTCCTAAAAAGCAGCCGTTCGAATCCGCCCGCGGGCGCCTCGACGCCAAACTAGCGCAGCGTCCAGCGCGCTCCAACGCCGCGCGCAGCGATTTGGTCTTCCGTCCTTAACGCGTTCCATGGAAAAGCCTTGGCCATTGATTTGATCCATAGCCCTCATGAGCATTCCCACTTGGCCAAGATTGTCATCGCCCAGCAGTTCCGCGGGCCCCCCAATTCCGGAAACGGCGGTTATGTCTGCGGCGTGATCGCCCGCGACATCGAAGGGCCCGCGACCTCGGTCCTGCGCGCCCCTGCGCCGTTGGACGTCGATCTCGACCTCAGCCGCGAGGCCGGCGTCATGCAGCTGACGGACGGCGAGGGGGCCACGGTCGGAACGGCCGCGCCCGGCGACCGCGCCCTGCTGCCGACCCCGCCGGAGCCGCCCGGCGTGGAGGCGGCCCGCGCGGCCGGCGAACGCTACCTGGGCCTCGATCAGAAGATCCATCCCACCTGTTTCACCTGCGGGCCCGAGCGACATGAAGGTGACGGCCTGAGGGTCTTCCCCGGTCAGATCGAGGGCGCGCCTGCCGGTCAGGTGGCCTGTGTCTGGACGCCTCACCTGGATTTCGCCGACCCCGAGGGCCTGGTTCCCACCGAGGTGATCTGGGCCGCGCTCGACTGTCCCGGCTTCTTCGCCTGGGTGGCCCGGGAAGGACGGCACGGCGCGCTGCTCGGCACCATGACCGGCGAGGTGATCCGCCGCCCGCGCGCTGGCTGCGAATATGTCGTCATGGCCTGGCCGCTGGAGCGTCAGGGCCGCAAGGAAACCGCGGGCGTGGCGCTCTTCGCCATGGACGGCGAACTCCTGGCCCGCGCCCATCAGGTCTGGATCATGAGTGCGCCGCCGGCCCAGGCCGCCGCCTGAGGATTGCCCCTTCTTAGGCTTGCATGGGCCCGCGCTTCGGGCTCCAACTCCGCCAGCTGAATTCGGGGGAGGGACGTTTGCGCGCGGCTTCGGTCTCTGACTATCGGGAGCTCGCACGCCGCCGGCTCCCCAACATCTTCTTCGAATATATCGACGGCGGCTCCTATGCGGAGGCGACGCTGGCCCGCAACGTCGCCGACATTGAGGCGATCGCGCTGCGCCAGCGGGTGATGCGCGACATGTCTCAGCTGGACATGACCGTCACGACCCTGGGGCAGACCCTGTCCATGCCGGTGGGCTTGGCCCCGGTCGGCATGGCCGGGATGTACGCCCGGCGCGGCGAGACCCAGGCCGCCCGCGCGGCGGCCGCGGCGGGCATTCCCATGTGCCTTTCCACCGTCAGCCTGTGCTCGGTGGAGGAGGTGGCCGCCACCGGGGTCGCGCCCTGGTTCCAGCTCTATGTGCTGAAGGACCGCGGCTACATGCGCGAGCTGTTGTCCCGGGCCAAGGCGGCGGGCTGTCCGGTCCTGGCCTTCACCGTCGACCTGCCGGTGCCCGGCAGCCGCTACCGCGACATCCGCTCCGGCTTCACCGGCGCCAGCGGGCTTTCGGGTGCGCTCAACACCGCCTGGGACGGAATCACCCATCCGGCCTGGCTGTGGGACGTCTGGGTGAACGGCCGGCCGCATACCCTGGGCTCGGTGGCCGGCGCGGTGAAGGACAGCCGCAGCGTCACCGACTACCTGTCGTGGATCGCGCGGAATTTCGACCGCACGGTGACCTGGAAGGACCTCGACTGGGTGCGTGAGACCTGGGACGGGCCGATCGTGGTCAAGGGCGTGCTGGACGTGGCCGACGCCAGGGACGCGGTGAAGGCGGGCGCCCAGGGGCTGGTGGTGTCGAACCACGGCGGGCGCCAGCTCGACGGCGTGCGCTCCTCGATCTCCGCCCTGCCGAAGATCGCCCAGGCGGTGGGCTCTGACCTCGAGGTCTACATGGACGGCGGCGTCCGCTCGGGCCTGGACGTGCTGAAGGCGCTGTCGCTGGGCGCCAAGGCCTGTTTCGTCGGCCGCGCCTGGGCCTACGCGCTCGGGGCCGGCGGCGAGGCGCAGGTGGCCAAGATGCTGGCGACGCTGAAATCCGAACTGGCGGTGGCGATGATCCTCACCGGCTGCGCCAACGTCCGCGACGCCGGCCGCGACCTGCTCGACCTCGATAGCTGAGACCACCCGCGCCGCGGCGAAACCTATTGCCGCGCGCGGTGTTGAACCCATGTCGCATGGCGAGGGATCAAAAGGCATGTCGAAGCAGTCCCTGGCCTACTCGCTCAGTCAGTTCGAGGACGGATGGCGCTGGAGCGTCTACGACGAGCAGGGTGTGACGGTCGCCGACGGGGCGCACGCCAGCCGCGACGCGGCGGAGGCGGCCGTGGAATCCACCTTGCGGTCGCCGCCGGGGCCCGCCGCGGCCTTTGGATAGGTCGAAGCGGCTGCTAGCCTCTCGCGACGTTCGTCGTCCCGGAGGCCCATGCCGCGGTTCCTGAAAAACCTCCTGGCCCGTATCGAAAGCCTCGCCCTGATCTGGGTGATCGGCGCGGCGGGCGCGCTCTGGGCCTTCTTCGGCATCGCCGGCGAGGTCGGCGAGGGCGAGACCTCGGCGCTCGACAAGCACATCCTGCTGGCGCTCAGGAACCCCGCAGATCTCTCCGATCCGATCGGCTCGCGCTCGTTCGAGGAAGCGATGCGCGACGTCACCGGGCTCGGCGGCGTGACGGTGATGATCCTGGTCACGGTGGTTGGCGTGCTGGCCTTCCTGGCCCACCGCAAGCGCTGGCACGCCGGCGTCCTGGCCGTCACCGTGCTGCTGGCCGACGTCTCCAGTGAATTTCTGAAGCACCTCTACGGGCGGCCGCGGCCCGACCTGGTGCCTCACGGCAGCTATGTCTATTCGGCGAGCTTCCCGAGCGGCCATTCCACCCTGTCGGCGGCCACCTTCCTGACGCTGGCCATGCTGATCTCCAGCCTGGAGCCCAACCGCGCCACCAAGATCATGGTTTTCGTGCTGGCGTTCATGCTGGTGTTCGCCATCGGCTTCAGCCGCGTCTACCTGGGCGTCCATTGGCCCAGCGACGTGCTGGCCGGCTGGTGCCTGGGCGCGGCCTGGGCGCTGGCCGCCTGGACCGCGCTGCTGCGGGTGGGCCGCCGTGACGTGGTCGGCAGACCCTGATCAAATCTAGCGGGCCGATCAGCATGCGCACCAAGCAAGACGGTACGATGACACAATTATTGAAAATCCCCAATTCCAGGACCTGGCACAAAACCTAGAAGAAACTGTCATGAAACGTTGATTTGTGACGGCTCCAAGACTGCGCTTTCAAACCCCCAAGCAAAACGGGGCGTCGGACCGGTTTTTTGACCGGACGATGATTTGGGGGCGGGTCATGCGATCATCATTTGTGCGTGCACGGACTTGTCGTGCTCTATGGTTGACGGGTTCGGCTCTGGCGCTGGTCGCGGGCCTGGGTGCGTCCCCGGCGCTGGCGGCGGAGGCCGCGGCGGCCGCCGCCGAAGCCGGCCCGGTGCACATCGACCCGGAGACGCCGGACTTCGGCCGTCAGGTCAGCGAGCTGGTGGTCACCGGCGCTTCGGAAGGCGGCAAGGCCACCGCGCCGGTGAAGACGCCGCTGGAGAGCACAGAGCCCAAGTCGATCATAGATCGCAAGGCGATCGACCAGTTCGTCCCGGCCACCGCCGACTATGTGCAGATCGTCAACCTCGCCCCCAGCATGTCAGGAACCTCGATCGGCGGCCCGGGGCTGTTCGAGGCCAAGAGCACCCTGCGCGGCTTCCAGGACGGTGAGTACAACATCACCTACGACGGCATCCCCTGGGGCGACGCCAACGGACCGACCCACCACTCGACCTCCTTCTTCCCGTCGTCGACGATCGGCGCTGTCGTGGTCGATCGCGGCCCCGGCGAGGCCAGCCAGCTGGGCGTCGCCACCTTCGGCGGCTCGGTGAACATCTTCTCGCCGGAAGTCAGCGACGAACGCGGTGGCTCGCAGTCGGTTACCGCCGGCTCGTGGAACACCTTGATGTCGGTGACCAAGCTCAACACGGGCGACATCGACAAGCTGAACGGCGCGCACGTGCTGTTCAACTTCCAGGAGCTTTCCACTGACGGGGCGCAGAGCCTCAACAAGGCCAAGGCCTTCAACCAGTTCGTGCGCGGGGTGTTCCCGTTGTGGGACAGCTGGAAACTGACCGTACTGGGAACCTGGAACTACACGCGCATCCACACCAACGACAACAACGGTGTGACTCTGACGCAGGTGGCCCTCTATGGGAAGAACTTCGCCCTCGATAACAATCCGGCGAACCCGACCTATTACGGCTACAACCTGGTCACCAAGCACACCTGGTTCAACTATGCCAAGCTGAACGGGGATATCACCCCAAGCACACATCTCGAGAACACGGTCTATTCCTACTACTACAAGAACGACACGGAATCGGCGCTCGACCCGACGCTGTCGCCCACCGACATCGCCAACAAGACGGGCTTGCAGATCACCCAGACGCCGGGTGGCAAGCCGACGGTGAACGGCCACATCCCGGGTTACACCAAGCTGAACATCTACAAGATCTACGGTGACATCCTGCACCTCGACCAGGACCTGTCGTTCGGCAGGATCAAGGCGGGCCTCTGGCTGGAGACCGCCGACACCGGCCCGCGCGCCCGTTACGACTATGACGCCACCCTCAGCCACATTGGCGGACCCTACGTCGTCGATTTCCGACAGAAGGTGCTCGCCGGCGTCCCGCAGTGGGTGGAGTTCATCCAGAACTCCGGCTGGCATCAGTACGAGCCGTTCGTCGATTTCGAGTTCAAGCCGACCGAGCAGCTGACGATCACGCCGGGGATCAAGTACGTCCACGAGCGGATCTTCGTGGACGCCGACGTCAACCAGAAGTCCCGTCAGCCGTTCCACGACGGCAAGACCTTTGAAAAGACGCTCTATTTCCTGACCGCCAACTACAAGATCCAGGACAACCTGGCGGTCTACGCCCAGTATGCGACGGGCTTCCTGCTGCCGGATATCTCGGTGACGCAGGTCGTCAATCCGAACCTGAGCGATCTGAAGCCGCAAACCTCGACCAACTACCAGGCCGGCGCGGTCTACCATGGCGACCGGTTCACGGCCGATGCGGACGTCTACTACATCGACTTCAAGAACAAGCTGCAGACCGCCACCGTCCCGGCGGCGACCGGCGGCACGGAAACCGACAACTTCAACCTCGGCGGAGCGACCTACAAGGGCGTCGAAGGCCAGATCACCTTCCAGGCCACCGACCGCGTCTTCGTTTTCGCCAACGGCTCGATCAACTCGGCCAAGGCGCAGGGCGGTGCGACGACCATCAACGGGGTTCCCGTCGTCATTGTCGGCGGCAAGCAGATCAAGGGCGCGCCGAAATCGACCGCCGCGATCGGCGCCTACTACCAGGATATGAACTGGACGATCTCGCTGATCGACAAGTACGTCGGCGAAAGCTGGGGGGCCGAGGGAGAACCGGCGGCCTACAAGATCGGCGGCTACAATTCGTCCGACCTGACGGTGACCTATAAGTTCGACCGCTACCGGATCGAGGCGGCGGCCTACAACCTGTTCGACAGCCAGAAAGTCATCTCGGTAAAGCCCGGCAAGACAGTCCCCTACGACCAGTACTATTTCCAGCCGGAGCGGAACTATCAGGTGTCGCTGAAGGTGAATTTCTGATGCGACGCGCCTGGGCTTGCCTTGGTCTGACCGTCCTCCTGGCGGCAGGCCTCGCCCAGGCACAGCCAGCGGCCCACATCGCCCCCTGACGACCGGCCTGCATTGGGAATCGGTATTCGAGCGGCCCTTTCCGCCCAATCCGGTTCGGGGCAGGGTCAGCCCCATGAAATTGCTCATCGTCGAGGACGACAAGGAAGCCGCGGGCTACCTCAAGCGCGCGCTCTCCGAGGCCGGCCACGCCGTCGACTACGCGGCGGCCGGGCGCGACGGCCTGATGCTGGCGGCCGGCGAGACCTATGACGTCATCATCCTCGACCGCATGCTGCCGGAGATCGACGGCCTGGCGATCCTGCGCACCATCCGGGCGTCCGGCGTCAAGACGCCGGTCCTGCTGCTGACCGCGCTGGGCGGCATAGACGATCGGGTCGAGGGCCTGGAAGCGGGCGGCGACGACTATCTGGTCAAGCCCTTCGCCTTCGCCGAGTTGCTGGCGCGCGTGAACGCGCTCGCGCGCCGGCCGCCGACCCAGGAGTTGCGCACCGAACTGGCCGTCGCCGACCTGAAGCTCGACCTCCTCAAGCGCACCGTGACCCGCGCGGGGCGGCGCATCGACCTGCAGCCGCGGGAGTTCCAGCTCCTGGAATACATGCTGCGCCACGCTGGACGGGTGGTGACGCGCACCATGTTGCTGGAAAGCGTTTGGGACTTCCACTTCGACCCCAAGACCAACATCGTCGAGACCCACATGAGCCGCCTGCGCGGCAAGGTGGACCGGGGCCACGGCGTCGAGCTGATCCATACGGTGCGCGGGGCGGGTTATGTCCTGCGCGAGCCCGATTAGATGTTCCGCTCCACCAGCCTGCGCCTGGCCGCGCTCTACACCACCGTCTTCGCGCTTTCGGTGGTGGTGCTGGGGATCATCACGCTCTTCAACATCCGCCAGGCGCTGTCGGAGCAGTTCTCCGCGCGCATCCGCACGGAATCGGCGGCCCTGGTCCAGGAATACCGCTCCGAAGGACTGCAGGGCGTGGTGGACGCCGTGCACGAGCGCGACGGCACCCCCGGCTCCCTTGAGTTCGGCCTTCAGGGGCCGGCGGGCGAGGCCGTGGCGGGACGGCTGGCGGCGACGCGGGCCGGCATGGGCTGGTCGGTATCGCGGCGCGACGAACGCGGCCGCGCCGAGGCGATCCGCGTGTTCGCCGTCGCCCTCCCGGACGGCCACAAGCTGTTGGTCGGCGACGAAGAGGGGCGCGTGGAGGCCCTGGATGGGGCGGTGGTGCGGGGTTTCGGCCTGGCCTTCATCGGCGTGATCGTCCTGGGCGTGACCGGCGGCTACGCGCTCAGCCGCGACGTTCATCGACGGCTGGCCGCGATCTCCGGCACGGCGGAGGCGATCATCGACGGCGACCTTGCCCGCCGGGTGCCGGTGCGCGGCTCCGACGACGACCTCGACCGCCTGGCGCTGACCTTCAACCGGATGCTGGACCGTATCGCGGCCCTGATGGAGAGCCTCAAGCAGGTCTCCAACGACATCGCCCACGACATGCGCACGCCGCTGACCCGCCTTCGCCAGAAGCTGGAAGCGGGCCTGGCTTCGCCCAAGGACCAGGAGCCGGCGCTGGAAGGGGTGCTGAGCGACCTCGACTCCATTCTCGACACCTTCGCGGCTCTGCTGCGCATCGCCCAGATCGAGGGCGGCGCCCGGCGGGCGGCCTTCCGGCCCTGCGAGCTCGGCGCGCTCGCCCAGACGGTCACGGAGGCCTTCGCGCCCTCGGCGGAGGACATGCACCAATCGCTCACCCTCGTCGTCGAGGCTCCGGCCACGGTGGACGGCGACGCCGAACTCCTGACCCAGATGCTGGTCAACCTGGTTGAGAACGCCCTGCGGCACGCCGGCCCGCAGGCGAAGA
This sequence comes from Phenylobacterium sp., assembly GCA_003136395.1. Lineage (GTDB taxonomy): Bacteria > Pseudomonadota > Alphaproteobacteria > Caulobacterales > Caulobacteraceae > Phenylobacterium. Next base: position 1,829 of record PLEH01000079.1, on the reverse strand, counting down.
TCGCCGTCAGGGTGACGCGGGCGGGTCGCGCGCCGGTTCTGTCGGTGACCGACAATGGGCCGGGCGTGCCGGAGGCCGAGGGCGCGCGGCTGTTCGACCGCTTCTACCGCCTGGAACGCAGCCGTTCGACTCCCGGCAGCGGGCTTGGCCTGGCGTTGGTGGCCGCGGTCGCCAGGTTGCATGGCGCCGAGGTCGCCCTGCTGCCCGCCCGCCCGGGCCTTGAGGCGCGTGTCACGTTCCCGGAAATCGCGTAAGCGGGGAACATTGGGGTTCGACAATCTGGCCGTCATCGGGCGGTCAACCGCCGGGGTCTAGCTCAGGCGGCAAAAGGGAGACGCACCATGACCGCTTCACGTATCGCCGCGCTTTGCCTCGGCCTCTGCGCCGCCGCCGGCGGAGCCCAGGCCGCCGGCTCGGGCTATCACGTCCTCGACCGCGTCGCCGGTCCGGACGGGGGTTGGGACTACATCCGCGTGGACACGGCCAACAACCGTGTGCTGGCCGCGCACGGCGGTTCGGTAGTCTCGCTGGACCTCGCGACCAAGACCCTGACGCCCGGCCTGGCGCCCGGCGCGATCCTGCACGACCCGCTGCCGGTGAACGGCGGCGCGGAGGTGCTGGTGACCAACGGCGGCACGGCCGAGGTGGTGTTCTACAACGCCAGGACCTGGGCCGAGGTGGCGCGGGTGAAGACCGGCGTCGGGCCGGACGCCGCGGCCATCGACAGCAAGTCCGGCCTGGTGCTGGTGATGGATCACCGGGGCGGCGACGTCACCCTGATCGACCCCAAGGCGCACAAGGCGGTGGGCTCCATCGCGATCGGCGGCGACCTGGAAGCCGCGGCGGTGGACGGCGCCGGGCGCGCCTACGTCAACGTCGAGAACAAGAACGAGATCGTCGTCGTGGACATCGCCAAACGGGCGGTCATCACACGCTACCCGCTGGCGGGCTGCGACGGCCCGACCGGCATAGCCTATGACGCCGCCGACAAGCAGCTGATCGCGGCCTGCGACGGCTCGACCGTCGTGGTCGACGCGGTGTCCGGCAAGATCGTGGCGACGCTGGCGACCGGCAAGGGCGCCGACGGGGTCGCCTTCGATCCGAAGCAGAAGCTGGCCTTCGTGCCCTCCGGCCCGGGCGGGACACTCTCCATTGTCAGCATCGGCAAGGGCAGGGCCAACATCGTCGACACCGTGAAGACCCAGGTCAGCGCGCGCACGATCGGGCTCGACCCGCGGGACGGCCGCGTCTACCTGCCCGCCGCCGAGTTCGGCCCGAAGCCGGCGACCGGCCGCGCGCCGATGACCCCGGGCAGCTTCAAGATCCTCGTCGTCGGCAAGTGAAGCGAGGCGGGCTCAGCTCCGCGGTGCTGGCGCTGGGCCTGAGCGCTTGCGCGCACTATGCGCCCGCGCCGCCCCATCCTGAGGCCTTTCCCGCGACGCTCGATGCGCGCCGCCTGGACGAGAAGCCGGCCGGCGCGACCTGGACCGGCGCGGACCTGCTGGCCGCGGCGCTGGCGCGCAATCCGCAGATCGCCGAGGCGCGGGCCAAGCACCTGACCGCGCTCGCTGCGGCGCGGACGGCTCGCGCGGCGCCCGGCCCCAGCCTGACGCTCACCGCCGAATACGCCAACGAGTCGCCTCACTGGGGCTATGGCGGGGCCGGCGACATCCCCCTCGACTTCGGGGCCCGGCGCAGCACCCGGATCACCACGGCCGACCTGCAGGCGCTGCAGGCCTTCTATGACCTGGGCGAGACGGTCTGGAGCGTGCGGACCGATCTGGAGAAGGCGCGGGTCGACCTGACATCGGCCCAGACGGAACTGGTGC
>PLEH01000234.1 GCA_003136395.1 Phenylobacterium sp. | reverse complement strand
TCATCTCGCCGGCCGCGATCAACTTCCTGTCGATCAACAGCTTCAGCAGCGCCAACACCCAGGAGCGGGTGGCGAGCCTGGCCTTCACCGGCAAGCTCGCCGACTACGGGATCAAGAGCCCGATGGCGTCGGAAGGCGTGGGCGTCGCCCTCGGCGCCGAGTACCGCCGCGAACACCTGGACTCGGTTGCCGACTTCCTGTCGACCAACGGCCTCGTCAACGGCAACGGCGGCGCCGCGCCGCCGGTCAACGGCAGCTTCGACGTCTATGAGCTGTTCGGCGAAGCCCGTGTTCCGCTGGTCAGCGACATGCCCTGGGCCAAGTACCTGGGCCTGGAGCTGGGCTATCGCTTCTCGAACTACTCCTCGGTCGGCAACACCAACACCTACAAGGTGGCCGGCGAGTGGGAAGTGATCGACGGCCTGCGCTTCCGCGCCGGCTACAACCGCGCCGTCCGCGCGCCGAACATCAACGAGCTGTTCGCGCCGCAGAACGTCGTCCTCGACGGCAACCAGGACCCCTGCGCCGGCCTGACGGCGGCCAACCCGCTGGTCGCCACCTGCGCCAGCGTCTTCCACCTGACCACCGCCCAGGTCCTGGCGATCGAGAAGAACCCGGCCAACCAGTATCAGGGCCAGACGGGCGGCAACCCGAACCTGAAGCCGGAGATCAGCGACACCTACACTGTGGGCGCGGTCTGGCAGCCGAGCTTCGTCCCCGGCCTGAACATGTCGGTCGACTACTTCAACATCAAGGTTGACAAGTTCATCTCCGGCCTCGGCGCCAATCTGATCATCACCAACTGCGTCAGCACCGCCAATCCGTTCTTCTGCAGCCTCGTCCACCGCGACGCTGCCGGCTCGCTGTGGCTGAGCAACCAGGGCTTCATCCAGGACACCACGCTGAACACCGGCTCGCTCAGCACCAAGGGCGTCGACATCAACGTGGCCTACCGGACCGACCTGTCGTCCCTGGGCCTCGGCGACAACGGCTCGATCTCGGCCAGCCTGATCGGGACCTGGCTCAACGAACTGGTCACCCAGCCCCTGCCGGGCGGCCCGTCCTACGACTGCAAGGGCCTCTACGGCCTGACCTGCGGCACCCCGAACCCCGAATGGCGCCACAAGGCCCGCCTGACCTGGAACACGCCGTTCGCCTACGGCGACTGGATCAAGAGCGTGAGCTTCTCGGGCCAGTGGCGCTACTTCGCCAAGGCGACGCTGGACGCCTACGATGCGAACCCGCAGCTCAACAACCCGAGCAACCAGTTCACCAACGAGCGGACCCTGGCCTCGCAGAGCTACATCGACCTGACGGCCAACTTCACGGTCCATAACAACCTGAACTTCCGGGTTGGCGTGAACAATGTGTTCGACAAGGATCCGCCGCTGACCGGCGTCAACTGCACCGCCGGCTTCTGCAACGGCAACACCTTCCCGCAGGTCTACGACGCCCTGGGCCGGTTCGTGTTCGTCGGTCTGAGCGCCGACTTCTAGCCCTCGGACAGCCAGACTTCGAAGAGGGGCGGCGGAGCAATCCGCCGCCCCTTTTTCGTGCGCGCAGGTCGCCGGCGGAGCCCGGTCCGGCGGGGTTGTGTCTAGGGGAGGGCCGCGGCAGGCTCGCCGGCCCCAAAGGCGTCCACCGCCTGCAGGACCGAGCTGACAAATTCGCGCTCGGCCGCGGTGAGCTCCGGGCGCCAGACATCGAAGATGAGCACGACGCGCAGGTGGTCGGGATTGCGGTTCCAGGCTTCGTGCTCGATCGAGTCGTCGAACACGCAGGCCTGGCCTTCCGTCCAGGACCGCGTCTGCGACCCGACCCGCATGGCGCAGCCCTCCGGCACGATCAGCGGCAGGTGGCAGATGTAGCGCGCGTTCATGAAGCCGTTGTGCGGCGCGATGTGCATGCCCGGCCGCAGGAGCGAAAACAGGATCGAGGGCGTGCGGCCCGGAATCCGGCAGAGCGGCGCCTCGGCGAGCGCGGCCATGGTCGCGGGGCATCGCGCCACGTTCTCCGCCACCGGCGCCCCGGCCTTCCACAGGTAGAAGGCGCTCCAGTCGGGATTGCCGATCAGGCCCTTGTCGTCGAACGAGGGCCGGTTGGGCTCGGCCTCGACGTAGGGCGAGAACGCCGCGGCGTCTTCCTCGAGCACGCGCAGCAGCTCGGCGCGGATGTCGCCGGCGGCCGCCTCGACGCGATCCAGCCAGGGAAAGGCTCCGCGGTCGGCGTATTCGATGTTGGGCAGCTCCGGGAAATAGAAGTTCCGCGGCTGCTGCAGGTAGATCTCCGACTTGCCGAGCATCAGGTCCAGGGCGCGGCGCATACGGCGCCCTTGCGGCTGGTCCAGGGCGTGGCCCGCGAGCTGGCGGCGAAGCTGGGTCTCGTAGGTCGCCGCGTACTGCGCCTGCATGCCCCGCGCGCGCGCCGCCTCGGCCTTGAGCGTCGGGTCGCCGGTGGGCTCGGCGAGCTTGGCGAACGCCACGTAGTAGGAGTCCGCCGCCCGCGCATCGCCGGCCGCGGCATAGTGGTCGGCGGTCATCAGCAGGGCGCGCAGGTCGCGCGGATCGAGCCGCAGCGCCTCCTGCAGGGCGCCGCGCTCGGCCGCCGTCTCGCCAAGGGTGCGGTGGGCCATGGCGACGCCGATCCAGACCGCCGAGGTCGCCTGGCCCGCGCCAGTGATCTGACCGAACAGCCTCAGGGCCTCCGGAGACCGCCCTTCACGCAGGGCGCGCGCGCCCTCGCGCCAGGCGAGCTGCAGGTCGATCGCCACATCGGGGTCGGGCGGTCCGGGCATGGCCGATAGATGCCAAGCCGGTTGCAGGGGTCAAGTTGGGATATGCCGCGCGGCATTCCGGTCCGCACAGCGCCTTGGCCGAAGACCGGCGCGCGGAGTAGGGTCTCGCCGGCGAGGCAAAGGGACGACCCCCACCGATGGAATTCAAATCCGGCCCGATCAAACTCTCGGTTGGCCCCAGGCCGCGCGACGCCGCGGCCGACCGCGCGACCTTGCAGGCGATCCAGACGGCGCTGGACGCCGAGGACTATGCGGCCGCGGTCGCCAAGGCCGAGGCGGCGCTCTCCGACGGCCTGGCCCATCCGATGGTCTTCAACCTCGCCGCCGAGCGGCTGGAGGCCGAGGGACGGTTCGGCGAGGCGCTCGCGCTGCTGCAGCGCGGCCACCAGATGGCGCCCGACGACGTCGGCCTGCGCCAGTCGCTGGGCCTTTGCCTGTTCCGCCTGCAGCAATACGGGCCGGCGTTGCCGCATTTCGAGGCCCTGATCGGCGCAGAACCGGACTTCGCGCCCGCCCACGCGGCGCTGGGCGCGACGCTGGAGGCCCTGGGCGACGATGTCCGGGCCGAGGCCGCCTACAACCGCGCCTGGGCGCTGGAGCCGGAAAATCTGCTGGCGATCTCCGGCCTCGCCTCCGTCGCCAGCCGCGCGGGCCGCCACGCCGAGGCCCGCGCGCTCGCCGAACGGGTCCTGGAGGCCGAGCCGGGGTTTCCCGAGGCGGTCATCGCCATCGTCCGGGCGGACCTGGCGGACGGACGGCGCGCTGAGGCCGAGGCCCTCGTGCGCGGCCTGATCGCCGACCCGCGGGTCGGCGATCAGG
>PLEH01000029.1 GCA_003136395.1 Phenylobacterium sp. | reverse complement strand
CCTGAAGTGGGGCGAGGCGCTGATGAAGCTCGGCAAGCGCGACGAGGCCCGCGCCCAGTTCAAGGCGGCGGCGACCATGGACCTCACCCCCGCCGAACGCGCCGAACTCGCCGCGCAGAAGGTCTAGAGGTCGCTGAAGTCGACCTTCAGCGGGTCGTCCATCGACGCGCCGCCGGGCGGCTGGGTACGGAACAGCCTCGACACCCGCATCAGGAGTTGCCGGTCCTCGAAGGGCTTGGACAGATAGTCCCGCGCGCCCAGCTTCACCGCCTTCTGCACGTCGGCCGCATTGTGGCTGGCGGTCAGCACCAGGGTCGGCGGCGGCGGGTCGGGCAGGTCGGCCATGCACTCCAGCACGCCGAACCCGTCCATCTGCGGCATGTTCAGGTCGAGCACCATCCCGTCGTAGCGCCGCTCGGTCAGCTTGCTCAGGGCCTCGACGCCGTTCTTGGCGGTGACCACGGCATAGCCCGCCAGCGTCAGCCGGGTGGAGACCAGCTCCAGGATCGAGATGTCGTCGTCCACCACCAGGAGGCGGCGCGGCGCGTCACGAGGCAATGGCATGGAGGCTCCCTTCCTCGACAACGGGCTCGTCGTTCATGACGCGCAGCAGCGCCCGGAACAGATCGGACGGCGACGTCGGCTTGAGCACGACCCCCTGGAAACACTGATTCTCAGGCGCGCTCAGGTCCATGATCCCGTCGGCCGAGAAGGCCAGGACCGGCATGTGCTGATTGGGGCCGGGCTCGCGGCGGATGGCCGCCGTCGCCGCGCGGCCGTCGAGGCCCGGCATGCGCAGGTCCATCAGAATGGCGTCGAGCGGCAGCCGCTGGGCGACCTCGACCGCCTCGCGCCCGTCGTGCGCCTCGCTGACCTCGACGCCGACCGATTCCAGCACCGCGCGGGCGAGCTCGCGGTTGACCGCATTGTCGTCCACCACCAGCACGCGCACGCCATAGAGCTGTTCCAGGTCCGACGCCCGCGTGCCGGTCGCCACGTCGGCCACGCCGGGCGCGGCCGGCAGCGTCAGGCGGAAGATCGAGCCGCGGCCCACCTTGCTCGTCACGCTCACCGCCCCGCCCATGGCCTGGGCCAGGCCCTGGCAGATGGCCAGGCCCAGGCCCGAGCCGCCCTTGGTGCGGGTCGAGGAGCCATCGACCTGGGAGAATCGCTGGAAGAGCTTGGATCTCGCCGCGGCGGCAATGCCGGGGCCGGTGTCGGCCACCTTGCAGACCAGCTGGCCGGCCGCGTCGTAGCTCAGCGCCAGGGACACCCAGCCCTGGTCGGTGAACTTCACCGCGTTTCCCACCATGTTGATCAGGATCTGCCGCAGGCGGTCCTCGTCCAGCACCAGGCACCGGGGCAGGCCGTCGGCGATCTCGAACTGCAATTCCAGGCCCTTGGCGCCGGCCTGCAGGGCGAACATGTCCACGACCTCGCGCGCGGCCTCTTCGGGGCAGGTGGGCCGGCGGCGGATGGTGATCTCGCCGGCTTCCAGCTTCGAGAAGTCGAGCACGTCGTTGATCACCGCCAGCAAGGCGCGCCCGGCGCCGGCGATCCGCCCGATCTGGCCCTGCGCGGTCTCGTCCAGGTCGCGGCGTTCGGAGAGCAGGCTCGCATAGCCCAGCACCGCGGTCAGCGGCGTGCGGATCTCGTGGCTCATGTTGGCCAGGAACTCGGCCTTCACTGAGGCGGCCTGCTCGGCGCGACCCAGGGCCTCCTCCAGCTGCGTCGTCAGGGCGTGCTTTTCCGTGACATCGCGGAACACATTGACCAGCCCCACGGGCTTGCCGTCCGGGCCCGGGATCAGGCTGGGATTGCCCTCCAGCCACACCCAGCTTCCGTCCTTGCGCCGATAGCGGTGCTCGCGGTCGGCCGAACCCTCGACGCGGCCGGCGGCGAGCAGCATCGCCGCATTGGCTTCGAAACGCGCCAGGTCCTCGGGGTGCACGAATTCGGCCGGGGTTCGGCCGATCAGTTCGTGTTGGGCGTAGCCGAGGTTTCGGCAGGCCGGCGAGGCGTAGAAGATCGTCCCCGTCACGTCCGCCATGATGATCAGGTCGCTGATCCTCTCGGACAGCACGTCCCAGGTCACGTCCCGGTTCGCGTCCTGCGGATCAGCCTCGGCATGGGCCAGAGTCGCCCGCCCGTCGACGCGATGAGCTTTCCCGGCCATGAAATGCCTATGAACTTCAGATGTATTTCAGATGGTTAAGTCGACAAGCCTACATTGGAGTTAACGCGCGGGAGTTAACGCGCACGCGGCGCAGCGCCGCATGCGGCGTCGTTTCAGCCGCCCGCGGGCCGGACCGATCCCTGCAGCAGGCCGGCGATGGTCTGGGCCAGGGTCTCCATGTTGAAGGGCTTGCGCAGGATGATCGCCTCGCCCCCCAGCGCGGCCTCCACCTGGGCGGTGTCGGCGTAGCCGCTGGCGAAGACGATCGGGACGTCCGGCCAGCGCAACCGCGCGAGCTTGGCCAGCTCCGCGCCGTTCATCCCCGGCATGGCGAAGTCGAACAGCATCACGTCCGGCTTGATGGTCTCCATCGTCTCCAGCGCCGTCTCCCCGGACGAGGCCTCCAGCACCCGGTAGCCCAGCAGCTCCAGGATCTCGCAGGCCAGTGTCCGCACCGCGGCCTCGTCGTCCACCACCAGCACGATGCGGCCGGCCTCCGGCGCCAGGACCTCCGTGGGTTCGGCCCTCGCGGTGGGGATATCATCGGACAGGGTCGCGCGGCGCAGCAACAGCGTCACCACCGCCCCGCCCTGCGCGCCGTTGGCGATCTGCGCCGTCCCGCCGGCCTGGCGCGCCACCCCATAGACCTGGCTGAGGCCCAGCCCCGTCCCCTTGCCGATCCCCTTGGTGGTGAAGAACGGGTCGAAGGCCCGCTCCAGCACCGCCGGCGACAGCCCCTCCCCGGTGTCGGCGACGCTCAGCTCCACATAGTCGCCGCTGACCAGCACCGGATCGCCGTCGGCCAGGTGGCGGACGGTCGTGGAAATCGTCAGCCGCCCGCCGTCCGGCATGGCGTCGCGCGCGTTGATCGCCAGGTTCAGCACCGCCAGCTCCAGCTGGGTGCGGTCGCTCATCACCGCGGCGTCGACCTCGTCGAGCTGGATGGAAAGCGTGATGTCCGGGCCGAGCGTGCGGACCAGGAGTTCGCGCATGTCGGCGATCAGCTCGGCGACCACGAAAGGCCGCAGTTCCAGCTTCTGGCTCCGCGAGAAGGCCAGCAGCTGCCGTGTCAGGCTCGCCCCGCGTTCGGCCGCGGCGATGCCGTTGTCGGACCAGGCGACGACCTTGGCGAAATCGTCGGGCTTGCGGCGGATCAGCTCGAAGGCCCCGTGCACCACCTGCAGCAGGTTGTTGAAATCGTGCGCCACNNAGGTTGTTGAAATCGTGCGCGATGCCGCCGGTGAGCTGCCCCAGCGCCTCCATCTTCTGGCTTTGCCTCAGCGCCTCCTCGGCCTTGCCGCGCGCCGCCATTTCGTCGCGCAGGCGCACGTTGGCCTCCGCCAGCAGGCGCGCGCGCACCTGCAGCTGCGAGCCCGCCGCCGTCACCACGCCCAGCAGCACGAAGGCCAGGATGGTCAGGAGCGCCAGCGCCGAGTGACGGGCCAGGATCGCGGGCCAGGCTTCCGGCAGGGTCTCCAGATAGACCGCCCCCAGCCGCGCGCCGTGCTCGGCCACCGGCCGGGTCACAGTCACGTGGCGGTCGGTGAACACCGTGCCCAGCCCGCCCATCCGCCCCGGCGGCGCCTTGGCCCGGCCGCGATGGAACGCCGCCACCGCCTGGCCGGAGCCGTCGTAGACCGCCGCGGCCGCAACCTCCCGGTTGACCCCAAGCGCGTCGAGATATTCCAGCATGACCGTGCGGTCGTCGAAGGCCAGCGCCGCGCCGACGCTGGCGGCCAGGATGTCGGCCTGCACCTCGGCCTGGCGCGCCGTCTGGCTGCGGTGGGCGATCTCCGAGCGGATCGCCAGGAGCGCGCCGATCGCCAGGATCGCCACCACGCTCAGCCAGGCGACGGCGAGCAGCCGCCGGCCCGCCATGGCGACCTCGCGCCGGATCACCGCCGCACCTCCACCGCCAGCTTCAGCAGCTTCGACGAGATGGCCACCCCGGCGTCTTCAGCCTGCGCCGCGTCGATGCTGAACCGCAGGCGCGCGCCCTCCTGAGCAAGGTGGAAGACCCCGCGCGGCCCGGGTCCGCGGGCCGCGTCGGTCACCGTGACCACTGGGGCGGAGTCGAGCGCCTGCAGGGCCTGGCCCGCCGACTGCGCAGGCCCGCCGGCCAGGTAGGCGATCTGGCAGCCCGAGCCCGCCTCCAGCCGCGCCAGGCGTCTGCCCGCGATCGGGCGGCCATCCACCTTCTTGTCGGCGACCAGATGGTCGAGGATCGGCCCGAACGGATCGGCGCCCTGGATGCAGATGACCACCGGCGACATCGGCCCGGCGAAGGCGCCGGCCGGCCAGGTCACGAAATGGGCGAGCCGGTAGAGGTAGGTCGCCTCGATCGCCAGCTCCAGGGCGTGGGGATCGGCCCGCGCCGCCGTCGCCGGCAGACCCGCCAGCCCCGCCACGGCCGCGGCCAAGGCGCCGCGCCAGAGCCCAATGCGCTTGATGGCAGGCAATTCGTCTTCCCCCGACCCTCGCCGGGCCTGTCCTGTCAGACAGACGCACGAACGCGGAAACATAACGCCCTCAGCGCCGCCGGGTTCCGTCTACGCCAGCCCTTCGCCGGCCTGCGACCGGGATCGCTTCACGCCGGGGGCCCTGGCGGGCGGCTTCTTCGACCTGCCCAGCCGCTCCAGCAGGTGGTCGCCCACCCGCATGGCGTTGGCCACGGTCGTGAGCGTCGGGTTCACCGCGGCGATCGAGGGGAAGACGGAGGTGTCCGTTACATAGAGGTTGTCGAGCTCATGGGCCTTGCACCAGGGGTCCAGCACCGAGCTTTTCGGGTCCGTCCCGAACCTCACGGTCCCGGCCTGGTGGGCGGTGCCATAGAGCGGCAACAGGCTGCTCATCTCGAAATGGTGCTGGCTGATCGGGTGGGCGTGGTCGACGAACCCGTCCAGCGAGGCGTGCAGCCTGTTCACCAGCCGCTGGTGACCCTCCAGGTTATTGTAGGTGTAGTCGACGCAGATCCGCCCGTCCTTGGCCAGGTGGACCCGGTTGCCCGGCAGCGGCAGGTCCTCGGAGATCACCAGCATCGACAGCATCCGTTCGGCGACGCCCTCTGAGATCACATCCGGCACCAGCCCGGGCGGCAGCCAGTCGGAGACCTGCCCCTCGAGCGTCTGGCCGGACATGTATTCCAAGAGCTGGATGTGTCCCATGGGCTTGTCGAAAGAGCCGTCCGGATCGCCCCAGTAGAAGTCGTTGCAGGCCAGCGTCTTGGGGAAGGTGATGTCCACATGCGCCGCGGTCAGGCTCACCATCGCGGTGAGCGTGTGGAACATGTAGTTGCGCCCCACTTGGTCGGAGCCGTTGGCGAGACCGTTCGGGTGCGCCGCGTTGGCGCTGGCCAGCAGCACGGCGGCCGTATTGGCCGCGCCCGCCGCCAGCACCACGATGTCGCCGGTCCAGCGCTCCTCGCCCTGCTCGGTCTGGCAGACCACCTCGGTCACCGACTTGCCCCTGGGATCGGTCTCCAGCCGCACGACCTTGCGTCCGGTGAGCAGGGTCACATTGGGCAGGTTCATGATCGGCTCGATGGCGATTGAGCGGGCGTCCGACTTGGCCTTGAGCAGGCACGGATAGCCGCCGCAGGTCTTGCACTTGATGCAGGCCGAGGTCACCGGATGGGCTTGGTCCAGGTTGATGCCCAGCGGCAGCGAGAACGGCCGCCACCCCTGCCCCTGCCAGTGGNNGGCGGCTCGTTCCCCTCCTCGGTCGGGTCGTCACCCCGGGAGCCATGCACCCGCCACAGCGTCTCGGCCTCGGCGTAGTAGGGCGCCATGTCGGCCAGGCTGACCGGCCAGGCGGGAGAGATCCCGCCGGCGTGGATCACCTCCTCGAAGTCGCGCCCGCGCAGCCGCATCAGGGCCGCGCCATAGAAGGTGGTGTTGCCGCCGACCCAGTAGTGGGTGTTCGGATGGAAGGGCTTGCCGGTCTTGTCGTTCCACTGCTCCTGGGTGCGGTAGCGGTGCTGCACGAAGACCGCCTTGGGGCTCCAGTTCTCCGCCTCGCGGGGCAGCTGTTCGCCGCGCTCCAGGATCAGGATGGTCTTGCCCGAGGCCACCAGCCGTTGCGCCAGCGTGCCCCCGCCGGCGCCCGAGCCGATGATCACCACGTCGAAGTGCGCCACGGACTACTCCTGCAGATGATATTTCGCCGAAGCGCGGTTCAGGATCGCCATCAACAGCGGTTGCGGCATGTGACGCAAGACCACCGCGGCGATCTTGTTGTGCAGCCCGGGCACGATCACCACCTGCCCCCGGTCGTTGGCGGCCAGGGTCTCCTTGACCACCTGCTCGGCCGTCTGGAAGAGCCTGCGCGGCGCTTGGTCCATGATCCCCTTGGTGCCGTTGGCCTGGGCGAATTCCGTCAGCGTGAAGCCCGGGCAGGTCACCGTCACCTTGACGCCCGTCCCCTTCAGCTCGGCGGCCAGCGACTGGCTCCAGCTCACCATCAGGCTCTTGGCCCCCGGATAGAGCGAGTGCCCCGCCACCCCCGGCGCGAAGGCGGCCAGCGAGCCCACATTGACGATCGACCCGCGCCGCCGCCCGACCATCCCCGGAATGACCCCATGGGCCAGGCCGCAGGCGGTGACCACGAGCGTCATCAGGAAGTCCCGCTGCCGCGCCCACGGCACGCCCGTGAAGCTCTGGGCGATCGAGAACCCGGCGTTGTTGACCAGCGCGTCGACCACCCGGCCGCGCGCCGCCACCGCGGCCAGCACCGCCACATGCGCCTCGAACCCGGCGAGGTCGGCGGGGATCGCGAAGGCCTCGATCCCGTGGGCGGCGGCAAGCTCCGCCCCCAGCGCCTCCAGCCGGTCCGCGCGCCGGGCCACCAGCGCCAGGTCATAGCCCCTGGCCGCATAGGCCCGCGCGAACGCCGCCCCGATCCCGGCGGACGCTCCGGTGATCAGGGCCAGCGGGCGCGGGCTGCTGTTGGCGGCTGTCATTGGTTCAGTTGCGGCGTTTGCGGGGACGGCGTCAATTTCCAGCCTACTAGCCCTCCCGCAGGCTCTCGCTCAGCGGCGCGGCCAGGGTGAAGACCACGCCGGCCGGTTCGAACGCCAGCTTCACCTCGGCCCGCAGCTCCGAGGCCAGCCCGCGCTTGATCAGCCGGCTGCCGAAGCCCGATGGTCCCGGCTTGCCCACCGCTGGCCCGCCGCGCTCCCGCCAGGTCAGGCGCAGGCGCCGGAACTCGTCCTTGCCGTCCACGGTCCAGCTCAGGGACACCCGCCCGTCGGGCGTCGACAGCGCCCCGTACTTGGCCGCGTTGGTGGCCAGCTCATGCAGACCCAGCGCCATGGCGGTCGCGGTCTGCGGCGCGAGATGCACGTCGGGGCCTTCAATCGCGAACCGCTCTCCATCGCCGTGCGGGCGGGCCATCTGGGCGGCCACGGAGTGCAGGGTCGCTCCGCTCCAGGTCCGGGCCACCAGGACGTCGTTGGCGCTGGCCAGCGCCATCAGCCGCGCCAGGAACCGCTCGCGCGCCTCGGGCGCCACATCCGGGTCGCGCAGGCTCTGGGCGGCGATCGCCTGGACGGTCGCCAGGGTGTTCTTCACCCGGTGGTTGAGTTCGTTGACCAGCAGCCGCTGGCGCGCGTCGGCGGTCTTGCGCTCGGTGATGTCGGTCAGTGTGATCGCCACGCCCCCGCCCCGCATCGGCACGATCCTGAGCTCCACCACCCGGTCGGGCCGAAGCCGCGACGTCGTCTCGAAGGTCGTCGAGACCCCCTGGTCCATGGCCGCGCGGCAATAGCCCTCGAAGGGTGTCCCCAGCCCTTGCGGGAAGATCTCCCAGATGACGCGGCTCATCACCACGTCGCGGCTGACTCCGAAATACGCTTCCGCCGCGCGGTTGAAGACCACGTAGCGCCAGTCGGCGTCGAGCGCGTAGAAGCCGTCGTTGACGCTCTCGAGCACCGCCTCGAGGCGCGCTTGATAACTCGGACCTGACGGCTTGGATTGGGACATCGGCGCTCGTGGCGAAAGCTCGGCCACAACCCTAGCAGGCATACGGCGGCGACGCAGCCCATCCCCGCCCCCTCGCCGCCGGCGACCGGCTGGGCGCGCGGCGGAAGCGGCGGCGCGGCCGGCCGACCCGGGCGTTGCAATTGGGTGGGGCGCCCGACCGCCCCGAGCACAACCTGGAGTGGCTGACTCGGGCAGTAATCGCCGCGTTGTTAACCAACCAACAACTATAGACCGCTTCACTGGCGGCACGGCGGACTTCGGTCATGCCGGGGCTCAGAACGCGCCCAAGCCCGCCCCCTCGGTTGTTTTCACCCCCAAGCTGTTT
>PLEH01000059.1 GCA_003136395.1 Phenylobacterium sp. | reverse complement strand
GATCGCGCTCTGCAGCGCGCCGATCTTGACGAGCGATTCCTCGGATTCGAATTCGCCCCGAATGCTGGAGACCGCGGTCTTCGGGAGCGCCAAGCCCGTTTCGGCGTCAGAAATGGAGATCGGATGTCCTAAACTCAGGTGCGAGGGGCTCGCCTCAGGTGCGCGCGGCTCGCGTGGATCATGTAAGTCGTCAGTCGAGAAGTTGTTCCATGGAAATCCCCAGCTGTTCGGCTGAGTAAGGCTTCTGGATGAACTTGCCGCCCGGCACAAACCGATCCGCCATATCCGCGGTGAGGGGCGTTCCGGAGGTATAGAGCACGCGCAGGTCAGGCCGCAGGGCGATGGCCTGGTTCGCCACGTCGTAGCCGCCAAACGGCAACTCGCCCAGGCGCATGTCAACGAAGAGGGCGTCTATGGGAACCGGCGCCGACAGATGAACCATGGCCTCGCCAAGGTCGCAGGCGACCAGGGTGCTGTGGCCCAGTTCTTCCATCGTCCATTCGGCGTTTTGGCGAAGAAAAGGTTCGTCTTCGACAATGAGAATCAAGGCCATCAGTCACCGATCGAATTGCGGGTTGTCGCGAGGGCGTGGGCTGCAGGGTTTCGCGATGTTTCTAGTGTTTGAAACACAGGCCTATATACGTCAGAATTTGAATCAAGATTGGAAATTTCACTGTCCGTAATTTTGTGGATTGAGTATTTCGACAGTCAATCGTGGACCGACTCTTCAGCGTTAGGCCTTATGGAGATATGACTAATTGGGTGTTCGTCGGCCTGTCGTCACGGTCGGACGTTCGCTTTCCGCCCATCGCGGACGTTGAGCGAGTCCGCTTTGGGAGCGCGCCGATGGGCGCCGCCATCTGTCGGCTGAATATCCGTCCGGCCTAGGCGGCCTCCCAGACGCCGTCCCAGCCGGCGGCCGGCGGGGTCTCGGCCAGGATGCGCGCGCGGGCCAGCATTAGGGCCGAGGGGCCGTCGTTCGGCGCCGCCGCCACCGCCGCCTCGAAGGCTGCGATCGCGGCTTTCCAGCGGCGGGCGGCGAGCGCGGCGCGGCCCTTGGCGTAGGCGTCGAGCGCGGCCTCGGTCAGCGGCGGATCGGCGTTCAGCACCTGGAAGACCCGCTCCGGACGGCTGCGTCCGCGCACCTTGATGGTGTCCAGCTCGCGCAGGCGGTACTGGCCTTCGACCGCCCGGGCGGTGTCCTCGCAGATCACCACGCCCACCTTGTAGATCTTGGTCAGCCCCTCCACGCGGGAGGCCAGGTTCACCGGGTCGCCGATCACGGTGTAGTCCATCCGCTTGGGCGAGCCGATGGTGCCGGCGACGACCTCGCCGCTGGCGACCCCGACCCCCAGCCGGATCTCCGCCAGACCGCGGGCGCGGGCCCTCTCGTTGATGCCGCCGATCATGCCGATCATGGTCACGGCGCTCTCCACGGCGTTGGCCGGATCGCGGCCGGAACTCAGCGGCGCGCCGTAGACGGCCATGATCGCGTCGCCGATGAATTTGTCGAGCACACCGTCGTTGCCCGCCACCGCCTCGAAGAGCTCAGTGAAGATCTCGTTGAGCATGTCGACGGTGTCGCGGGGATTGAGCTTCTCGGCGAGCGTTGTGAAGTTGCGGATGTCGGCGAACAGCACGCTCGCCTCGCAGGCCGCGCCGAACAGGAGCTCGTCCTCGCGGCCGATGATCCGGTCCACCACCTCCTGGGTCACGAAGCGGCGCATGGCGCTCTGCACGCGCTTGCCCTCGCTGATGTCCTCGACGATCACCAGCAGGCCCGCCTGTCCCTCCTCGCCCATCAGCGGCACGATGGAGAGGTTCACCGAGATGACGTCGCCGCGCACGGTGGTCATGTCCGCGTCGAGCAGGCTCTTGGGCCGGCCGCTCTCGGCCACCGCGGCGATTTCCGGCACCAGCCAGGGGTTGTTCGCCACCAGCCTGGCCTGGGTCTCCGGGTCGCCCGCGGCCTCGGGGTCGACGCCCAGGATCGCGCAGGCCGCGTCGTTCAGCTTGGCGAAGCGCAGCTCGCGGTCGAGGGTGACCACCCCGCTCGACATGGAGCGCAGGATGCTCTCGTTGTAGTTCCGCTCCGTCGCCACCTCGGCGAACAGGGTGGCGTTCTCGATGGCCACGGCGGCCTGCGCCCCGAAGGCCGTCAGCCGCGTCACGTCGGTGTCGTCGAACGGCTCGCCGTCCAGCCGGTTGAAGGCCTGCATCACGCCCAGCCGCCGGCCATCGCGGGTGGTCACGGGCGCCGTCAGCACCGCCCGGGTGCGGTAGCCGGTGTCCCGGTCGACCTGCTGGTTGAAGCGCGGGTCGGAGTAGGCGTCGGTGACGTTGATCGGCGCCTGGCGGGTGAAGGAATCGCCCGCGAGACCAGAGGTGGACGGCAGGCGGATCTGCCGGCTCTCGACTCCTTCGGCCACCATCGACCAGAGCTCATCGGTGCGTGCGTCATAGACGAAGAGCGAGCTGCGGTCGGCGCGGATGATCTGCGAGGTCACCTGCACGATGCGGCGCAGCAGGGGCTCCAGCTGGATCTCGCTGGCGATGGCGACATTGACGTCGAGCAGCTGGCGCAGTTCGCCGCTGGTTGCTTCCGCCGAGCCGATGGCGCGCGCCCAGCGCTCGGCCATGATCACGATCTGCGAGAACAGCATCACCAGCATGCCCAGCGGCATGGCGTCGATGCTGACGGCGGTCCGGGGCAGGAAGCCGTTGGTGACCAGGTCGACATACATCATCGCGAAGAAGAAGACCGACATTCCCACCAGGTAGACGACGGCCCCGTCGCGGCGGCGGATGGCGGCGGCCAGCACGATGGCCAGCACGTAGAGCATGCAGCCGATCCGCACCCAAAGCGACCAGTGCGCCACGTCGGAGAGCGCCATGGTCCCCCCGGTCGCGGCCCCGACCGCATAGGCGATGAAGTCGGCGGCCATGATCGCCTCGACGGCGAAGAACGGCCAGCGCGGGCTTTCCTCGGGGAAAAGCTGGTCGGTGTAGGCGACGATGGCGCCCAGCGCGACCGCCACGGTCAGGTACTCGACCAGCCGCATGACGATGAGCGGCATGTCCGGAAATACCACCAGCATCAGATTGTCGTGGGCGAACACGCCCAGCACCGGGATGATGGCGAAGGTGGCGATGGAGAAGAACAGCCAGCTGCGCTCGCGCCGCCGGAAGACGAACACCACCAGGCCGTAACAGGCCAGGATCAGGGCCGAGGTGAGCAGCAAGAGGCTGCGCAGCCAGTGCAGCGTGATCCAGCGGCTCATGGGCTTGATGGGGCCGAACAGCGGCGCGCCCTCGATCCCGCTGTTGCGCTCGTGGAAGGCCGAGACGTCGAGCTGCACGTCGAGCGTCTCGCCGGTGACGTCGATCACCACGTCGTGGGCGCGCACGGTGGGAACGGTGGTGGCCTTGGTGGCGCCAGGCGCGCCCCACTGGGACAACACCCATCCGTTGACCATGACCCGCGACGCCGCATGGATGGTCGGCGCATAGAACTCGTAACGCCCCGGCCGCAGACCCTTGAGCTTCAGCCGGTAGCTGGCCGCGCCCTGGTGCGGCAGTCCCGGTCCGCCCGGCGCGGGGTCGGACCAGCTTCCGGGAATCCGGGCCGGTCGCGTCGCGCCGACGCCCGGCCCCGGACCAGGGCTGCGCCAGACCAGGGTCCAGACACCGCTCAGCGACACCGGTTGGGTCAACGGGCCGGCGCGGCTGAAATCCATGACCCCGTCCGTGGACGGAGGCACGTTGTGATCGACGGAGTCGACGAAGAGCGGCGCGCAGAGCAGGCAAAGAAAGGCGACCGCGGCCAGCGAATAGATCAGCCGCCACAGGGCCGCCCGGGGCCTCGCCGTTCGCGCCGCCCCACGCTCGCCCGCTGGTTCCCCCGTCTCAGCCAACCCAGCCCCTCCAAGCGCCACTATTCACCGCGCCGCATGGGGAGTCACGCCGGGTTGCGCGGGCCGTGCGCCGCGCCCCGGCGTGACGAGGCCGGCGCTCCGCCACGGTCAGGGCGACATGGTGGCCGAAAAGTCACGCCCCGGCGCAGGGCCGCGCCGCGCCGCGCCGCTTGACAGAAGTCAATGTGATCCGGTCGCATGAGGCTAGAAGACAACCGTCGAATGTATGGATCGAACCTGTGCCGGCGGGAGTTTAGGCCGGTGACAATGGTGGAGCTTCTGAAATGGCATATGTTACCCTTGATCTCACGGCGTCGCGGAGGCGCGTTCTGACCGGAGCGGCGACCCTCTCTTTGGCCGCGCTCCTGCTGGGCGGCGTCGCCGGCCCGGCCATGGCGGCCCCCGCCAAGAGTTCGCAGAAGTCCGTGGACTATCAGACCCACCCGAAGGGCGGGCATGGCTGCAACTCGTGTAAGGACTTCGTGCCGCAGTCCAGCTGCAAGACGGTCGAAAGCCCGATCCAGGCTTCCGGCTGGTGCAACAAGTACGCGCACTCCTGATGTCGCGCCTGTCCCGCGGTCTCCTGAACCTTTCGCGGCGGTTCCAATTCACGGGTCTCCTGGCGTTCGCATCGGCGACGCTGGCCGCGGGCTCAGCCATGGCGGTGCCGAGCTTCGCCATGCAGACGGACAAGCCCTGCCAGGCCTGCCACGTCGGCGGCTTCGGTCCTCAGCTCACTCCCTACGGGCGTGACTTCAAACTCCACGGCTACACCGAGCGGGCGGAGGGGAAGAGTTTCACAGTCCCCTTCTCGATCATGGCCGTCGCGTCCTATCTGCACACCCAGACCAAGGCCGCCGAGCCGCTTGCGGACGGGTTCAGGACCAACGACAACACCGCGCTCGATCAGGTCAGCCTGTTCGTGGCCGGCGGCCTGGGCTCCCACCTGGGCGGTTTCGTTCAGACGACCTACGACGGCGTCGCCAAGGCCTGGACCTGGGACAACCTCGATCTGCGCGCGATCACGGTCGTGAAGATCGCGAACCTGGACACCGTCCTCGGCCTCAGCCTCAACAATTCCCCCACCGTGCAGGATGCGTGGAACACCCTGCCGGCCTGGGGCCATCCGTTCACAGGCTCGGCGCTGGCGCCCTCGCCCTCCGCCTCGCCGCTGTTCGCGGGCGGTCTGGCGCAGAACACGCTCGGCCTGACCGCCTACGCCTGGGTCGACACGACCTACTATATCGAGGCCGGCGCCTACGGCTCGCCGAACAAGACCTCGCTGATCCGTCTGGGCGCCGACCCCTTCTCGCCCGGCAGCATCGATGGCCTGGCCCCCTATGGCCGGATCGCCTACCAGACCAAGCTCGGTGGCGGAAACGTTGAAGTCGGCGCCTTCGGCATGCGCACCGACATCAACCCGGGCCTGGACCGCACCACCGGACAGACCGACCGCTACTCGGACCTCGGCGTCGACGCCTCCTATCAGAACGCGCTCGACAGCGGCGACGTGGTGTCGATCGACGCCCGTTACCTGCACGAGAAGCAGACCCTGAACGCCACCTGCGCGCTCGAGGGCGCGCCCGGACCGGACTGCGCCGACAACCGCCTGAACGACTTCCGCGCCGACGCCTCCTACTTCTGGCGCGACAAGGTGGGCGCGACGGTCGGGGTGTTCGACACCTGGGGCCCCGCCAATCCGTTCACCTTCGCGGACAACCGCACCTTCAAGCCCGACAGCAGCGGCGTTATGCTGCAGCTCGACGGAACCCCCTGGGGCGAAGGCAAGAGCCCGTTGGGTCCGCGCTTCAACATGCGGGTCGGCGTGCAGTACACGATGTACAACCGCTTCAACGGCGCCAGGAGCAACTTCGACGGCGCCGGCGCCAAGGCCGCGGACAACAACACCCTGCGGCTGTTCACCTGGTTCGCCTACTAAGCGGCCCGCCGCAAACGGCGATCGCCTCCGACTATAACGCCGCCGCCCCTCCGGGCGGCGGCGTTCCTTTTGCGCGGGGCGCCTAGCGGCTCGCCCCGCCCGCCTGCGTCACCACGAGGTCGCCCTTCCGCGGCCCGGGCTGGACGCTCCAGCCGGGCTTCACGCTGAGACGCCAGCCCGCGCCAGCGCCGCGAAATGGGGAACAGCTTTCATCGGCAAAGCCTAGCCGGTCGCGCGATCGGCGGGCAACGACCGTGGGATCCGGCCCGGCTTCCGCGCAGCTCACGGCCGCCGCAGCGGCCTGGCGCCGGCCCTCCGGATCGTCCGGATCGTTCACCGCATAGGGCGACAGCGCCGCGAGGATCAGGGCAAGCTCGCCTCTGAGGTGAAGACTCGGGCGAACCTTGGTTTTCCGGCCTAGGGTGGCTCCGCTGCCGGCGTAAATGCACGGCGCGGGACGTCCGGGAGTGGCGACATGCGGGCCAGATTGATGGCGGCGACAGTGGCCACGGCGGCCGGGGCCTTGCTCCTGGCGACCGCGGCGATGGCGGGCGAAACGGGCGTGACCGGCGGCGGCGCCCCGATCAGCAACTACCAGGCCTCGCTGGTGATGACCCAGTCCCTGCAGACCACGGGCATCTTCCCGTCGAGGGACTGCAGCAACTGCTCGGCGGTGAACACCCTGGGCACGATCCACACCTTCGCCGGGAACTTCGGACCCTTTGCCGAGCCGCGGGCCACCGGCGAGCTGTTCACGATCAGCCAGAACACCGCGCTCTTCTCGATCATGGGCACGACCTATGGCGGGAATGGCGTCAGCAACTTCGCCGCTCCGGACCTGACCGGACGCGTGGCGATCGGGGCGGGCCAGGGGCCGGGGCTCTCGGACCGGGTGCTGGGCGAACAGGTCGGCACGGCTCAGAACGTCATGACGCTGAGCCAGCTCCCGGACCACGACCACGCCCTGCCGGGCGGGGGCGTCACCGGTATGACCGGCGGCGCCACGCCGATGAACAACATGCAGCCCAGCCTGGCGCTGAGCTACGGCATCGCTTACGCCGGCGTCTTCCCATCCCAGGGCGGCAGCCCCGGCGATACGTTCCTCGGCCAGGTCAGCATGTTCACGGGGAATTTCGCGCCGGGCGGCTATATGGCGGCCAACGGCCAGCTCCTGCCGATCAGCCAGTTCTCGGCGCTGTTCAACATCCTCGGCACGACCTACGGCGGCGACGGGCAGACAACCTTCGCCCTGCCTGACCTGCGCGGGCGCACCATCGTGGGCGCGGGCGCAGGCGTGACCCTGGGCGAGAGCTTCGGCGGCGAACAGACCCTGCTCACCGAGGCCAACCTGCCGCTGCACGAGCACAGCCTGCCGGGCGGGGGCTTCACCGACCCCGCGGGCGGCGGCGCGGCCTACGACAACGCCGAGCCCTCGCTGGGCCTCAACTACCTGATCGCGCTGAACGGCGTGTTCCCGCCCCAGGACAGTGGCGGCGGCGGCTGGCCCGATCAGGAAGCGACGCTGGGCGAGGTCGTCGCCTTCGCGGGCGACTTCGCACCGGGGGGCTACGCCTTCGCCGACGGCCGGCTGCTCCCGATCAACCAGAACCAGGCGCTGTTCTCCCTGATCGGCACGACCTACGGCGGCGACGGGCGGGTCAACTTCGCGCTGCCGGACCTGCGCGGCCGCACGATCATGGGCGCCGGCAACGGCTTCACCGTCGGCGAACTGCTGGGCGAGCGCGACACCACGCTGACGGTCAACCAGTTGGCGCCGCACAGCCACTTCCTGGCGGACGTCAGCCCCGGCGTGCCGGAGCCTGCGACCTGGGCCCTGATGATCGCAGGCTTCGGCCTGGCCGGCGTCGCCCTGCGCCGCCGCCGCGCGGCGTCCGCGGCCTAGACGACGACGGCCGCCCTCGCCGGGGCGGCCGACCTATTGTCGCGATGACCCGGCTTTGGCCGCGGCGCCCGCCTTCGCGGCCTGCGCCTCCTCCAGCCGGGCGCCCGCCAGGATGTCGGGCAGGGCGTAGTTGCCTTCGTGACAGGCGTATTCGAAGACCGCCCCTTTGGCCGGGCTGAATTCGTATTCTCCGCCCCACGGTGTGGCCCAGACGCTCGGGTCCTCGACCTTGAATTCATAGCGCAGCCGGGTCGGGCCGACGCGGGTGAACCGCTCGGTGACCTTCATGTCCGCCGAGCCGCCGAACAGGGCCTCGTTCGGATTGTAGTTGGTGGTCTCGACCACCAGGGTGTCGCCCTCGTAGTGGCCGATGGAGTCGCCGTACCAGACCTTGACCGGGCTGTGCTGGGCGTTCAGCCGCACGATGCGCACGTCGTGGATCATCTCGACCAGGATGGCGACGGCGCCCCGCCCCTGAACGATCTGGTAGTTGGAATTGTAGAACGACGGCAGCATCACCGGGCCGGCGTGGTTGGCGAAGGAGGTGATGCAGCGCTCGGCCAGGGTCTGGTTCTCCGGATTCTCGCCGGCCCGGCCATAGACGCCGCGCACCGGCGTCGGGGCGCCGGGTTTGCGGGGCAGGCGCGGCGGCATGCGGCCGTTGTCCGGGGAGGTGATGATCGAGGTGCGCGGCTCGCCGTTCACCCGCATCACCGCATCGCCATGGTCGGTCCAGAAGGCGTTGTAGCCGCAGTCCGGCGTAGCCCCGCCCTGGGTCAGGTTGGCGGCGTAGCAGGGCGTCTTGTTGAGATCGAAGTCGGCCTTGGTCGGCGCACTGCTCTCCGCGATGACCTCGGCCCGCTTGCCCTCGATGGCCTTCACCTCGTCGGGGGTCATGGCCCTGCGGCTTCCGATGGTGACCGGCCGCTCGAGCGGGGTGAGACTGGCGTTGGTCCAGTTGCCCTGCAGGTCTGGCTGCCCGTCCACCGCGCGCGGCGCGTGGTAAGGCGCGGGCCTGGGCTGAGCGGCCGCCGACAGGGGCAGGACCGCCAGGGCGGCGACGGCGACGAGACCAAGAGCGCTGAGCTTCATCGGGTCGCTCCTTGGAGGGAAGACTGGACGTCACGACAGAACGGCATAGGATTCACCGCGGTATCCGACGCTTGGATAGGCCGCACGTCAATGCGGTCGCCGATGGGAGAGCGGGGATGGGGCATTCCTTGAAGTTGGCCGGCCTGTTGTTGGCCGGGTCGGTCCTCGGCCTGCTGGGCGGCTCGTCCAGCCTGGGCGCGCCAGGTCCGCAGCACGTCGCCGACTTCCAGCTCAGCGACCAGCACTACATCGGACGCCGCCTCTACAAGCTGGAGGACGACAGGGCCGTCGTGCTCACCTCCTACGCCGCGGGCGACGCGCAGTTCCGCTCGGACGCGCCGGCCTTGAAGGCGCTGAAGGCGGCCTACGCCGACAAGGGCGTCGACTTCCTGATCATCGATCCGCGGCTGGGCGACACGCGCGAGAAACTGGCCGCCGACGCCGCGGCCGCGGGCCTCACCATCCCGGTGCTGTTCGACTACGAGCAGCTGGTCGGCGAGAGCCTGGGCCTCAGCCGCTCGGCCGAGGCGCTGGTGCTCAATCCGAAGGACTGGACGGTCGCCTTCCGCGGTCCGGTCGGCTCTCCCTCCACCAGGCGGGCGCTGGACGCGCTGGTCGCCGGACAGCCGGTCAACCTCGGCGCCCAGGCGGCGCGCGGCGAGGTCATCGCCTATCCGCAGAAGGCCCTGGCCGCCAAGTGGGCCGAGATCTCCTACGCCCGCGACGTCGCCCCGATCGTCCAGGCCAAGTGCGTCGTCTGCCATCAGCCGGGCGGCCTTGGGCCGATGACGCTCACCACCTACGAGCAGATCAAGGGCTTCGCGCCGATGATCGGCGAGGTGCTGAGCACGCACCGCATGCCCCCGTTCCAGCCGGACGTGACCGTCGGCCATTGGGCGCCCAACGAAGGGCTGTCCTCCGACCAGCTGAAGACCATGGTCCACTGGATCGAGGCCGGCGCCCCGCGTGGGCCAGGCGAGGACCCGCTGGCCAAGGTCGCCTTCCACGCGCCGCCGTGGAAGCTGGGCCAGCCCGACCTGGTGCTGCCGCTGCCGGTTGTCGACGTGCCGGCCACCGGCATCCTGCCCTACCAGAACCCGGTCGTGGCCACCGGCCTTCCCGAGGGCCGCTGGATGCGCGCGAGCGAGTTCCTGGTCACCGACAAGAAGGTCCTGCACCACGTCACCACCACGCTCGCATCGCCCGACGAGAAGGGCGTCATGGTGCGCCAGGAGATGGCCGCCGGCGGCGTCGGCGGGCAGGGCCCGGGCCGGGTGATCAACCTCGTGCCCAAGGACATGGGCGTCTGGGTGCCCGCGGGCGCGGACATCCATATGCAGACCCACTACACGCCCTACGGCCGGCCCACGACCGAGGCCACCAAGCTCGCGCTCTACTTCTATCCCAAGGGCCAGGAGCCCAAGTACCCGATGCGCACCTACGGTGTGTACGGCACCGGCATCACCATCCCGGCCGGCGAGGAGTACCATCCGGAGTCCGCCTATGCGGACATTCCCAAGGACATGCTGGTCTATGGCCTCACCGCCCACGCCCACGTCCGCGGGGGATCGACCCAGGTCTCGGTGCTCTATCCCGACGGCCACGAGAAGATCGTGCTCGCCGTGCCGCGCTACGACTTCAACTGGCAGTGCGAGTTCTATCTGAAGGACCCGATCCTGGTCCCGGCCGGCTCGCGCATCATCAACCGCTGGACCTACGACAACTCGACCCGCAACCACGGCAATCCGGACCCGAAGAAGGACGTCGTCTTCGGCGAGCAGACCACCGACGAGATGCTGACCTTCTTCATCCACTACCGCTGGGTGGGCGAGACCGTGGCCGCCCCGCACGCCGACTACGACCGGCTGATGGCCAAGGGCCAGCTGATGGGCGCCCTCGATAGCAACATGGACGGCAAGCTGCAGCCCGACGAGCTGCGCGGCCAGGTCGGCCAGCGGCTGAAGGCGGCCTTCGCGTCGCTGGACAAGAACCACGACGGCGCCCTGGACCGGGACGAACTCGCCGCCGCCAGCGTCCGCGGCCCCAACCTGGTTCGCCCCCAGCGCACGGCCTCCGAGCCCACCGGGCGGCCGGTCGCCTCGAACTAGGATGAGCCTGCGCGCCGCGGCGGCCGCCGCCCTTCTGCTGGCGGCGGCCCTCGCCGGCGCCGCGGTCTCCCAGCAACCGTCCGCCAGCGACGCGGCCGGCCTCTTCGACGCCCGCTGCAAGGGCTGCCACGACCCGGCGAAGGACCGCGCGCCCTCGCGCGAACAGCTCGCCCAACGCGCGCCCGATAATATCGTCGCCGCGCTCACCACCGGGGTGATGAAGACCTTCGCCGACGGGCTTGCGCCCGACCAGGTCCGGGGCCTGGCCGTCTACATCACCGGCAAGCCGCTGTCGTTCGCCGCCGGCGCCTCGGCCGCGCCGCAGCCGCCGGACACGAAGTGCGCCGCCAATCCGCCGATCCGCGCGGCGGCCAGCGACTGGAACGGCTATGGCCGCACGGCCGGCTCCACGCGGTTCCAGCCCAACACCAGCCTGAAGCCCGGCAACGTCCAGCGGCTGAAGGTGAAGTGGGCCTTCTCGCTGGCCGGCGGCCGGGCCGGGCAGCCCACGATCATCGGCGATCGGCTGTTCCTGGTGACCTTCGCGGGCGACGCCTATTCGCTGAATGCGAAGACCGGCTGCGTCTACTGGAAGAGCGCCATCGGCGCGCCGATGCGCACCTCGCCGCTGGTGGCCCGCCGGCCGGGCGATTCGCCGTCGGGCTGGGTGATGTACGTGGGCGAGCTCGGCGGCTCGGTCCGCGCGCTCGACGCCATGAGCGGCGCCGAGCTCTGGAAGACCCGTCTCGACACCAACCGCTTCGCCGGGATCACCGGCGCCCTGGTGCTAGGCGCCGACCGCCTCTATGCGCCGGTGTCCTCGGCCGAGGAGCTGGCCGGCGACATGGCCGACTACGGCTGCTGCACCTTCGGCGGCAAGGTCGCCGCGCTCGATCCGAAGACCGGCCAGGTGATCTGGAAGACCGCCGTCCTCGAGCCCAGGCCCACGCGGAAGAACGCGGCCGGGACCCAGCTCTATGGCCCCGCCGGGGCTGCGATCTGGTCGCAGCCGACCCTCGATCCGAAACGCGGCCAGCTCTATGTCACCACCGGCGACAGCTACACCGAGGTCGACGCCCCTACCGCCGACGCGGTCCTGGCCATTGGCCTGGCGGACGGGAAGATCCGCTGGGCGACCCAGACGCTGAAGGACGACAACTTCCTGATCGGCTGCGGTCCGCGCCGGCGCGGCGCCAACTGCCCGCTGGGGACCATCGGGCCCGACCTCGACTATGGCGCCTCGCCGATCCTCTTCACCTTGAAGAGCGGCAAACAGATCGTGCTCGCCGGCCAGAAGTCGGGCCTGGTCTCCGGCCTCGACCCCGACACCGGCCGCCCGCTCTGGAAGACCGAGGTCGGCTACGGCAGCCTGTTCGGCGGGATCGAATGGGGCATGGCGGCCGACACCCGCGCGCTCTATGTGGCCATCTCCGACGGCGCCGCGCCCAGGGACAAGGCCCGGGCCGGGCTCTACGCGCTGGACCCGGCGACCGGTGCGTTCCTCTGGAAGGCCCCGGCCCCCAGCGTCGCCTGCGGCTGGCATGTGAACCCCTGCAAGAACGCCCAGTCCGCGCCGGTCACCGTGATCCCTGGGGTGGTCTTCTCCGGCGGCCAGGACGGGTGGCTCCGGGCCTATGCGTCCGACACCGGCCGGGTCCTGTGGGACTTCGATTCCGCGGCCGCGACCTACGCCACCCTGAACGGCGTCGCGGCGCAGAAGGGCGGCGCCTTCGACCACACGGGCTTCGTGGTCTCCGGGCCCATGCTCTTCGCCATCTCCGGCTACAACGGCTCCACCGGCGCCTACGCCGGCAACCCGCTCAACGTCCTGCTCGCCTTCTCCATCGACGGGAAATAGCGGCGCGAGCGAGCCCGCACGCGGGCTGGCGGCGGCCACAAGTATAGCCATCGTCGAGGCAGGCTTATGAAGCTGACGCCAGACTAGGCTCAGGAATAGAAGTCGCAATCAAGATCATAGTGCATTGCGTATTAACGATCTTGTCTACCCGCCGCTCTTCGGTCCACATATATACACAGTATAGATACCCAACTTAATATAGTGTACGCAATTTCAACTATGCCTGTTCATATTTGAGGAACGGATTCCCGCCACCTTCCCCACGTCTGGCCTCCTCCCCGGAGACCGGGCTTGCCCCCGATCGGGGGCCAGGCGTCTGAGCGGAGACTTCGATGGACAATAATTTCGAGACCAGCACGAACGGGACGTTCCAGTTCACCCTGGTGAATGGCCAGGTGACCGCCGAACAGGCCGTTTCCGGCCATCATACCGAGCCGGTGCACATCCCCAAGGGCGCGACCTTCGCGGTCGGGACCGGGACCATCACCGAGACGATCACCGAGACCCACGCGACCGAGGTCATTCAGTACACGGCCGAAACCGCCAATCCCGCCCTCTACCAGGTGAGCTCGCTCACCGAGACCGTCACCAACCCGACCACGGTCGGCGAGCACGGCCACGTCTCGGGCTTCAGCTTCACCACCGGCATCGACAACGTGATCACCGGCGTCCAGGCGGTCACCGGCGACAGCGCCACCTCGACCCACAGCCATGCCCTGCCGGTCCCCCCCGACGCCCAGTTCACCACCGACGGGACCACGGTCACCGAGACCACCGTCCGCGGCCACGAGATCGACGTCACCACCTTCGTCCAGTCGGGCCCGGCCGGGCTCTACGCCATCCCCTCGCAGAGCCAGACGGTCATCCCGCAGGGAACCGCCACCACCGCGCTGTCGGTGGAGCCCGGCGAACGCGACCAGTTCACCTTCACCGCCGCCGGCGCGGTGGACACCGTCACGATCGTGCACGCCGACGGGACCGTCACCGCCATGACCCCCGACAGCCACGTGACCTTCACCACGCTTGCGCCGGGCTTCGTGGAGGAGGTCACCCTGCACGGGACCCACGGCCAGTTCGAGGTGTTCCACGACGGCAACGGCGACGGGATCTACACCGCCATCGCCCACGGCGACGGCACGCACGTCGACCTCACCGGCCTGCAGGCCCAGATCGCCAAGATCGACAGCTTCCTCTAAGCGGCCCACTCCAGCCGCAGAGGGCCGGCGCTGCGCACCCCCCTGCCCCAGCCGACCCTCCCGGGGGGCCGCCCCACCATCCTGGGGCGGCCCTTCGCGTTGGGGCGGCTCACCCGCCGAGAACCTTGCGCAGCGACGCCTCGATCTGGCCGCCGCAATAGGCCTCGCCGTACTCATCCCGCGCCTTGGCGGCCAGCTTGGCCAGCGGCGGCAGATCCGCAACCCGCCGCGACAGGGCGGCTGTCATGGGCGCGGCGTCCTCAAGGATCGCCTCGATCTTGCCGAAGCGCTCGGCCATGGTCGACCACAGGGTCGCCGTCACGACGTCGGCGATGCCCGGCGCCTTCCCGCCCAGCAGCCATCCTGAGTTCGCCTTCAGGCCGTGACGGCGTCCGGTTTCCTCCCAGATCGACATCCATTTCTTCAGGCGGGGGACGAAGTCCCGCCAGCGCTCTTGCGTCCACATCTGGCGGCCGCCATCCAGGGTGATCTCGTCGATGACGTCGTTGGCGTCGTTGACGACCTTCAGGGTCAGGGCGCGCAGGGCGGGCGTCCTGGGCATGAGATCCAGCGTCTCGCCCAGATAGAGGACGATGGCCGGCATCTCGGCGATGGCGAAACCCGCCTGCCTGTCGACCAGCATCGGCGGACCCATGAACGGGATCGGCATGTCCTTCACCGGTCCGCCCATCAGCCGGGCGATCGCGGAGTCGCCGGCCTCGGTCCAGGTCTTGCCGGCGTAGGCCAGGACAGCGCGCACGAACTGACCGCGGAAGGGCGCGGACCAGTAGTAGAGGTCGTAGTCGGTCATCTCAGGCGTTCCAGGTCGCGTGCCCGATGGGCTTCAACACCGCCTCCACCGTCACTCCGTTCAGCAGACTGGCGCAAGGGCGCAGGTCGGCTTCCGAGCTGGGGACGAAGGTCGCGAATTGGCGCTCAGCTGACGTTTTCGGCGCTGTAGCGGGCGATCAGGCCGGTGCGGATGGAATAGCGGTAGACGCTCGCGAAGACCGCACAGGCCGCGACGAGATAGGAAACGGCCAGACCAACGCCCAGGGCAAGTTGAGCGACCGGCGCCCCCTTTCCGGCCATGACGGCGCGCATGCCTTCGAAGACGTAGGAGGGCGCCAGCAGGTGGCCGATCGCCTGCATCCACCTGGGCAGGGTCGACAGCGGATAGAAGACCCCGACGAAGGGCGAGATCAGCGATGGGATGGGCCAGATCAGCCATTCGGAGGCTGGCCCGAACCGCAGGACGATGGCGCAGCCCAGGATGCCGAGTGCGATGCCCGAAAGGAACAGCACGAGCACGAACGGAACCATGGCCGCTCCATAGGGCAGGAACGACAGGCCAAAGGCGGTCGTCGCCAGGGTCAGCATGGCGGCCAGGCCGAACAGGCTGGTGGTCACGCCGGTGATCACCAGCCCGGACAGGTATTCCGAGATCCTGAGCGGCGTGGCGAACATGTTCAGGAAGTTGCGCGACCAGACATCCTCGAAGAAGGCCGTCGTCACGCCCTGCATGACGCGACCCAGGAAGTCCCACAGCAGCACCGCGCCCAGGAGGGCGGGCACGAAGTTGAAGGTCCGGCCGGCGACGGTGTTCAGATAGCGGGAGATGAAGCCCCACAGGACGATGTCGATGGCGACCCAGGCGACCATGGGCAACAGGCGCACGGGGCTGCCGCGCAGCAGATAGATCTGCCGCAGCACGACCGCCGCCACCCTGTGGGCCCGCATCATGGCGCGGCGCCTTCCGCGGCCAGGGGCTCGTTGGCGATGCTGACGAACAGGTCCTCCAGCGTCGCGGCGCTGTGTTCGCGGATCAGGGCGCCGGGCTCGCCTTCGAGCAGGATCCGGCCATGGCTGAGGAACAGCACCCGGTCGCAGACTTCGGCCACCTCGTACATGTTGTGGCTGGTCCACAGCACGCCGCCGCCGTCGGATGCGGCGAAGGCTGCGATGCGGCGCCGGATCTCGCGCGCCGTGGCGGGATCGATGGAGGCGGTGGGCTCGTCGAGGAGTAGCAGCCTGGGCCGGTTGAGCATCGCCTTGGCGAGCGTCACCCGGGTCTGCTCGCCGGAGGAGAGGACCCCGCATTTGGTCCTGCGATGGCCGCGCAGGTCGAAGTCGTCCAGCAGGGCCTCGATGCGCGCCGACAGATCCTTGACGCCATAGATCAGCCCGAAGACCCGCAGGTTCTGCTCGACGGTGACGTTTCCGGGCAGGGGCGCGTGAGCCGCGGCGAAGTTGGTGCAGGCCAGCGCCGTGCTGCGGGCCCTCTGCAGGTCAAAGCCGGCGATGCGGACGGTCCCGGCCGTAGGCTCCAGGACGCCGAGGATCATGTTGATGATCGTCGTTTTCCCCGCGCCGTTGGGGCCCACCAGGCCCACGATCTCTCGGGGGTGAACGTCGAAGGACACGCCGTCCACGGCGGCAAGGTCGCCGAACCGCCGGCGCAGCCCGCGCACGCTGAGAACGCCTTCGGAGGGTTCGGCAACCATCATGAGGGCAGTATGACGGCTGCGGGGATCGCGCGGACCGCGAAATCGGCGAGGTCGCCGAAAATCCGGCGGTTCACTGCATGTAGTCTTCCAGCGACAGGCCCATCTGGGAGAGGGCTTCGTCCAGGTAGTCGCTCACCAGGGGGATGCCGCGGACGTAGCGCGGGGCGCGCTCGCGCCCGATGTCCCGCGCCGCGGCCCTCGCCTCGGGCCAGTCGGCCAGGGTGAAGTCGCCGCGGCCCACCCAGATCAACGCGATCAGGTCATGCATGGCGTCGTCGCTCAGGGCCTTGATCGCCGCATCCAGCTCCGCCTGCACCGCGTCGTCGGGCTTGTCCTCGAGGGTGTCGACGGCGCCGTCGTCCACCGCGTCCGAACCGCTGTCGGGATCGGAATCCGGGGTCTTCTCGTCGAACTCGCGCGCCTTCATCAGGATGAAGAAGGCGTCGTCCGAGCTGAGGGCCAGTTCCGGCCGTACCGGCGCGGTCGTGTCGATTGTGTGCATCGGATTCTCCAAGACTGTCTGCAATCTTGCGGCCGCCGCGATCCCGGCGCGTTGACCGGCGTCAAGCGATGAGCCCGAACCCGAGGCGGCGCCCATGGGAACTTGACCCAGATCATGGCCTTCGCCGCGAAGAGGGAGACGCTGTCGACCGTCGTCCGCGATGTCCCTCGCCTGCCTGTGGTCGCCGCCGGTTCGAGGGCCTCGGGACTTGAGGAAGGATGTCAGATGATGACCCGCCGCCAGGCTCAGGCCGGACTCCTCGCCACCGCCGCGCTCGCCACGGGAGCCGCGGCTGCGCCGACGGCGCCGGACCGCCGCGGCCTGCCCGAACCTCGGCGCGAGGGGGGCCAGCCGCTGACGGCCGCGCTCAGGCTGAGACGCTCGACCCGCAGCTACCTGCCCCGCGCACTCCCCGACCAGACCCTGTCGGATCTGCTGTGGGCGGCGTTCGGGATCAATCGCCCCAGCGGCGATCGAACGGCGCCCTACTGGAGGCACGTCATGGTGATCGACGTCTATGCGGCCATGGCGGACGGCGTCTGGCTCTACGAGCCGAAATCGCACGCCCTGCTGCGACACTCGACCCAGGACCTCCGCGCCCAGACCGGCCTGCAGGACTTCGTCGCCAAAGCGCCCGTGAACCTGATCTATGTGGCGCACGGCGAGCGCATGACGGACGTTTCGCCCGAGGACCGGCGCCTCTACGCCTCGGTCGACGCGGGGTTCATCGGCCAGAACGTCTATCTGTTCTGCGCGTCCGAAGGGCTGGCGACGGTCTTCCGGGGCGCGGTCGATACCGCGAAGCTCGCCCGCGCCATGCAGCTTCCCGACCAGCAGTTCGTCACCTTCGCGCAAACGGTCGGATACCCGGGACCCTAGGCGACCGCGCCCAGGTCGCTCACCGTCCAGCCGCCAACCTCCTGGCTGCGCTCCAGGCCGCCGGCGGGCGGTGCGGACGGCGCCGGCGCCTGGCCCGAGGCGGCGCCCACCAGGGCCAGGGTCAACACGGCCACGCTGAACAGCCCGACAAGCTTCACGGGTCCCCGCCGTTTTTGAAGATGGCGAGTGCAACATCTTTGGCCACATCTGCCCGGTTTTCTTCGCCGCCGAAGCGATGACCGAAACGGAGGAAGAACGCCGGATCGGCCGGGGGCACCTGGGTTTCGCGAAGATGATGCGGATTGTTCGACGCGACGACTATCGGTGCCAGCACTGCCAGAAGAAGCTGCAGGACAACGAGGTCGAGTTCGACCACATCATCCCGGTCTCAAAGGGCGGTAGCTCCGAAGAGCACAACATCCGCCTCACATGTTTCGACTGCAACCGAGACAAGAGCGACGAATACGTTCCTTGATACCGCAAGCAGCATGCGGCCTATGCGTGGCCCTTCAACCCCCTCCGTCTCGCCGCTCCGCGCCGATCCACCTCCCCCTCAATCAGGCTTCGCCTTGGGGGAGGATCTTGTAGGCTCCCCCCATGGACGGCTCCCGCGTCACCAAGGATCGCGCCAAGGCGCTGCGCCGGGCGATGAGCCTGCCGGAGGTGCTGCTCTGGAAGGCGATCAAGGGCCGGCAGGTCGACGGGCTGCATTTCCGCAAACAGCACCCAGCCGGACCCTATGTCCTCGACTTCTACTGCGACGCCGCGAAGCTGGCGATCGAGGTCGACGGGTCGAGCCACGGTTTCGGGGATCGGCCGGAGCGCGACGAGCGGCGGGATGCGTGGCTGGCGGCGCGGGGGATCGCGACGCTACGGCTGTCGGCGGCGCTGATCCTGCGGGACGTGGATGACGCGGTGCGGGCGATCCTGGGGTTTCTGGAGAACGGGGACTGAGGTGGGATGACGGCGCGCGGAGTGGGCTGGAACCCCCTCCGTCTCGGCGCTTTGCGCCGCGACACCTCCCCCTCAATCGCGCTTCGCGCTGGGGGAGGATCTGGGTAGATCACCCCTTCCTGAAAAACCCATAGATCCGCTCGGCCAGCGGCTGGCTCACCCCCTCCACCTTCAGCAGGTCATCCACGCTCGCCCGGCTCACCCCCCGCGCGGACCCGAACGCGTGCAGCAGCGCCTTCTTGCGCCCGGGGCCCACGCCTTCGATCTCGTCCAGGGGGTTCTTCTTCATCTCGGCGCTGCGCCGCGCACGATGCGTGCCGATGGCGAAGCGGTGGGCTTCGTCGCGCAGGCGCTGGAGGTAGTAGAGGACCGGGCTCTTGGGCTCGAGCATGAAGTAGGGCTTGCCGGGGATGAAGAACCGCTCCAGGCCTGCGTCGCGGTCGGGGCCCTTGGCGACGCCGACCACGGCGATGTCGTCAACGCCCAGGTCGGCCAGCACCTCCATCACCGCGCCGATCTGGCCCATGCCGCCGTCGATCAGCACCAGGTCCGGGCGCACGACGTCGCCCGCCTTGCCGCTGAGCGCGCCCTCCTCTTCCTCCTTCACGAGGCGCCCGAACCGGCGGCGCAGGACCTCCTTCATCATCCCGAAGTCGTCGCCCGGGGTGATGTCCGTCCCCTTGATGTTGAACTTGCGGTACTGGNNCCCATGATGTGGGAGTTGTCGTAGACCTCGATCCGCTCCGGCGGGGCCTCGAGGCCAAAGGCCTCGGCGACGCCGGCCAGCAGCCTGGTCTGGGCGGAGCTTTCCGACATCTTGCGGCCCAGCGCCTCGCGCGCATTGATCAGGGCCTGGTCCACCAGCTGGCGTTTCTCGCCCCGCTGCGGGCGGTTGATCTCCACCTTGCGGCCGCCCTTGAGCGCGAAGGCCTCGGCCAGCAGCTCGCGCTCGGCGGGCTCCACATTGGTCAGGATCAGTTTGGGGATCGGCTTGTCGTCGTAGAACTGGCCGAGGAAGGCGCCCATGACGTCGGCGTCTTCGTCCGATTTGTCGACGCGCGGGAAATAGGCGCGGTTCCCCCAGTTCTGGCCGGCGCGGAAGAAGAACACCTGCACGCAGGCCTGGCCGCCCTCGGCGAAGAGGGCGAAGACGTCGCCCTCGTCCATGGTCTCCGGATTGATCTGGGTCTCCTGGGCGACGGAGGCGAGCGCGCGGATGCGGTCGCGCAGGCGCGCGGCGCGCTCGAACTCCATCTCGTCGCTGAGCGCCTGCATCTCCTCGGCCATGGTCTTCATCACCACGCGGGACTTGCCGCGCAGGAAGGCCTCGGCCTGGCCCACCAGGCTCGCGTAGTCTTCCAGGCTGATCAGGCCGGTGCAGGGCGCCGCGCAGCGGCGGATCTGGTGCAGCATGCACGGGCGCGTGCGGCTCTCGTAGACGCTGTCGGAACAGGACCTGAGCAGGAACGCCTTCTGCAGGGTGTTCAGCGTCTTGTTGACCGCATTGGCCGAGGCGAAGGGGCCGAAGTAGTCGCCCTTGATGGTGTGGGCGCCACGGTGTTTGCGCAGCTGCGCCGCCGGATGCTCGCGGCGGATGACGATCTCGGGGAAGGACTTGTCGTCGCGCAAGAGGACGTTGAAGCGGGGCTTCAGCTGCTTGATCAGATTGATCTCCAGCAGCAGCGCGTCGGTCTCGGTCCGCGTGGTGACGAACTCCATCGAGCGCGTCAGGTCGACCATCAGGGCGATGCGCTGGGTGTGGAAGCGGCCCTGCGCGTACTGGATGACCCGCTTCTTCAGGGATCGCGCCTTGCCGACGTAGAGGACCTCGCCCGCCTCGCCCACCATCCGGTAGACGCCCGGCCGGTCCGGCAGGCGCTTCACCTCATCCTTGATCAGGGCCGCGCCCTTCAGCTGGGGCGGAGCGGCGATATCGTCGGGCATGCGGGGAATATAGGTGAGTCAGGGCGCTATCCCCTACTCCGCTCATCCCCGCCTTCGCGGGGATGAGCGGACTGTGAAAGCTACCGCCCCATCACGTTCAGCACCGCCAGCGTCATGGCCTCGACGCCGGTGCGGATCGTGGGCTCCGGCGTCGGCGCGAACTGCGGGGTGTGGTTGCCGGGGGGCTCCTGGCCCTTGGCGCGGTAGTCGGCGATCGTCTTGGCGTCGATGCCGCCCAGGCCCCAGAACAGCGAGGGGACGCCGGCGAGGATATATTCCGAATAGTCCTCGCTGGCCGAGCCCGGGCTGGTCGCCTCGACGGCGCGGGGGCCGAAGGCGGCCTTGAACACCGGGGCGGTGCGCGCGGTGATCGCCGCATCGTTGATCACCGCCGAGGCGCCCTGGTCGAAGACCACGCTCGGCGCCGGCGCGCGGGCCATCTCGGCCACCGCCCTGGCGGTGCGGCCCAGGCCCTCCTTCAGGAGCTGGCGGGTGGCGTCATCGTAGCTGCGGATGGTGCCGCGAAGGACCGCCTGGTCCGGTATGATGTTACCGGCGCTGCCCGACTGGATCGACCCCACGCCCAGCACCCCGAAGGCCGCCGGGTCCTTCTCGCGGCTGACGATGGTCTGCACCTCGACGGTGAAGCGGGCGGCCTCCATGACCGGGTCGATGCTGAGCTGCGGGCGCGAGCCGTGGGCGCCGCGGCCCTGGAAGGTGATCTCGAAGCCGTCGGCGCTCGAGGAATTGGCCCCGGCCCGGTAGGAGACGCCCAGCGTCGGCCCCGGCCCCACGTGCTGGGCGAAGCCGATGTCGGGCTTCGGAAAGCGGGTGAAGAGGCCGTCGGCGATCATCGCCCGCGCCCCGCCCACCGTCTCCTCGGCCGGCTGGCCGATGAACATCAGCGTGCCTTTCCACTGGCTTTTCATGGCCACCAGCTGCTGCGCCGCGCCGACCCAGGCGGCCATGTGGATGTCGTGGCCGCAGCTGTGGGCCACCGGCGTCGGCTTGCCGTTGTAGCTGGCGACCACATGGCTGGCGTAGGGCAGCCCGGTCTTTTCCTCCATCGGCAGCGCATCGAGCTCGGTGCGCACCATCACCGTGGGGCCCGGGCCGTTCCTGTAGATCGCCACGACGCCGGTCTTGCCGACGTGCTCCGTGACCGTAAAGCCCAGGGCGCGCATTTCCTTGGCGAGCTTGGCCGCCGTCTCGGTCTCCTGGAAGCCGAGCTCGGGGTGGGCGTGGATGTCCTTGTAGAGGGCGTCCAGGTGCGGGTAGGCCTTGTCCAGCCCGGCGTCGATCTCGGCCTTCTGCCTGGCGACATCGGCGGCCTGGGCGGCCTGGGCGGCGGACGCCAGGAGCGCCGCGGCGCCGGCGAGAAGGACGAGGCGAAGGGCGCGAAGGGGCATGAAGGGACTCACTCGATCGAGGGCGAGCCTCACCATAGCCGGGCCGGCTACTTCTGCGCCAGGAAGGCGTCGAGGGCCGTGTCGAACGCCGCCGGCTGGTCGAGCATGACGAAGTGCTGCGAGTTGGCGACCAGGGTCAGCTTCACAGTCGGCGCCGCGGCGTAGAGCGCCGGATAGACCTTCTCCATCATGCCGGCCGGGACGCCCAGGGGCGCGTTGTCCGGGTAGACCAGGACCATCGGCGTCTTGATGCCCGCAAGGCCGGGCCTGAGGTCCAGCGTGAGGTCATCGTACATGGCGCGAGCCACCACGGTGCGGTCGCTGACCGCGCCCCACTCGGAGACCATGTGGACGGTGGCAGCGTCCTTGGACATCGCCTTCATCTGCGGCTCAAGCTGCGCGGCGGTGACCGGGGCGGTGTTGGCCGCCATGGCGTCGCGCATCTTGGCGGCCATGGGCCGGACGGTGTCGGCGGTGGCCTTGGGGTCCTGCATGCCGCCGAAGAACGGCAGGGCGTCGATCATCAGCGCCTTCTTCAGGTGGTTCCCGTGCTGCTCGGCCAGATAGAGCGTGGTGGTGCCGCCCAGCGAATGGCCGATGAGTGTGGCCGGGGTGAGCTTCTGTTCCACCAGATAGGCGTCGATCGCCTCGGCGGTGGGGATCAGGATGTCGCCTGCAGCGTTGCCGCGGGCGGGCTCGCCGGCGAAGCCCGCGATCTGAATCAGATGCAGGCGGTAGTGGCCGCGCAGACGCTCGGCGGTCGCCTTCCAGGTAGCCCGCGAGGAGGCGAGGCCGGGGATGAACACAAGGTCCGGGCCCTTGCCCACGATCTCGTCGGAGAAGCGGTCGCGGACCACCAGCCTGGAGTCGGCGAACAGGCGGTTGGGGTCGGCGGGAGTTCCGGCTGTGGCGGAACCGGCCAGGACGAAGACGGCGGCGAGGCCGGTAAGGAATTTTCGCATCGGAAGTCCTTTGATGATTCAGGTCCGCTGGAGCGGAGCTTCGTTGACTGGTCGCCGTCGGAGGCGCGGTTAGATGCTCGGGGTTGCGGAATTCACCAATCGGGCCATGGAGTCGAGGTAGCCGATGAAGGCGGCGCGGCCCGGTTCGGTGAGGGTGACCGTGGTGAGCGGCTTCTTGGCCACGAAGCTCTTGGCGATGGCCACGTAGCCGGCCTCCTCGAGCTTTCGCAGGTGCACCGAGAGGTTGCCGTCGGTGGCCTGCAGCCGGGCTTTCAGCGTGCTGAAGTCGGCGGTCCCCGCGGTGGAAAGGTAGGCCATGACTCCCAGCCTCAGACGCCCGTGGACGACCTCGTCGATCCGCTCAATATCGAAGTCATTTTTCGTGTCCGGATCCATGGGTCACGCTGCGGCCGTGCGGGCCTGCCGCATCAGGAGGAAACCAGGCGCGGCGACCAGGGCGAAGAGGCTGACGGCGTAGATCAGGTAGTCCACCGTTTGCATGGCGAACCAGGCCGTGACGAGCGCCATGAGATACGCGCCGACCGTCACCCCGTAGAGCCACCGGCGGCGGCTGGCGGAGGCGGCGATGAACCAGGAGCAGCCGTAGAGCGCCAGGATCGCCGGGCAGATCGCCCCCATGATCCTGCTGTCACCCAGCCGGACGGCCATGATGATCAGGCTGCCGATCAGGATGAACATGGTCCAGCCGGCGGCGCTCCAGGCGACGCCGACACCCCGCGCGGCGCCGCTCTTCGGCAGCGGGGTGCGCCGAAGCAGTGCGAAGAGCGCGGCGAAAAAAAGCACGCCTGAGACCGGCCAGACAAACTGGATCCAGGAGTCGATTGAAAGCCCCCTCGAGAGCCCGATCCAGATGAACAGGCTCGCGGCGCCGAAGAGCCCTCCACCGGTCATCATGATCGCGCCGCCGAGCAGCGGGCCTTGCCGGCCCTCTTCGGCCAGCGCCCGCATGAAGGCGATGTCGTCGCGGATGGCGTTCTGGTCGGTCATGAGCGTCGGGCCCCCGGTGTTCGATGCACAGGATTAGGCGCGACTTACTTTGTTTTGTAAAGCACTTTATTCAGATCTTGACGAGGCCGGCCGAGAGCTTCTCGAAGAGACCCTTGGTGACCTTGACGTAGCCCTTCTTGGCGTCGTGGAAGTAGAGCGGTCCCTTGATCTTGCCGGGGTCGTAGCCGTCGGCGATCAGGTCCATCTTGCGGGTCTTAAAGGTGCCTGTCGTCTCCAGCGCCGGCAGGACGCGCACGAACAGCGGCTGGGCGTAGGGCGGCAACTCGTTGACCACGCCGTCGCTGAACACCTTGATGTCGAACTCGGGCCCCACCACCAGGGCCGCCATGCCGGCGCGCCCCTCGGCGCCGGTCACCTCGACGCCGTAGACGTTGGCTTCCTTGACACCCGGACAGCCCAGCAGGCGTTCGGCCACCTCGCCGGTCGAGACGTTCTCGCCCTTCCAGCGGAAGGTGTCACCGATCCGGTCGACGAAATAGAAATAGCCGTCGGCGTCGGTCTTCATCAGGTCGCCGGTGGCGAACCAGGCATCGCCCTTCTCGAAGACGTCGCGCAGGATCTTCTTCTCCGACGCGGCCTTGTCGACGTAGCCGGTGTATTCGCTGCGGGCGTCGCCACCGATCTGGCCGACGCACTCGCCGATCTGGCCGGCGCCGGCCTCGATGCACAGGCCGTTCAGCCCGCGCGCCGGCTCCTCGGTCTCGAGATCGAACTGGACGAGGCGCACGTTGAACCGCTTGCGCAGCCACTTGGGCGCGCGGCCGATGGCGCCCTCGCGGCCGTCGAAGTTGAACATCGACACATTGCCCTCGGTCGATCCGTAGAACTCCAGGATCTCCGGGATGCGGAAGCGCTGCTTCATCACCGGCCAGATGTCGGGGCGCAGGCCGTTGCCGAAAGCCATGCGGATCTTGTGGCGGGTCTCGTCGTCACTGGGCGGCTGGTTTACCAGGTAGCGGCAGAGCTCGCCGATATAGACGAACATCGTGCAGCCCTCCTCGACCGCTTCGCGCCAGAAGTGGGTCGCGGAGAACTTGCGGCGCAGGAGGACCGAGCCGCCGTTCAGCAGCGCCGCGCCGAGCGCGCAGAGCCCGCCCGTGGCGTGGTAGAGCGGCAGGGCCACGTAGATGCGGTCGCTGGCCTTGGCGCCAGTCGACCCGGCGAAACCGCGCATGTAGAGCTGGGCCCGGACGTGGGTGATGCGGGCGGCCTTGGGCAGGCCGGTGGTGCCGGAGGTGAAGATCAGGAGCGCGGTGTCGCGGCCGCGGATGTCCTCGCGGACGATCTTGTCGGGCGGCAGCTGGCTGCAGCTCTTCAGGGCCTGGACCAGGTCGCGCTGATCCCCATGGGCGGGGCCGAAGATCCACTGCTGCAGCGGCTTTTCGAGCAGGCCCTTCGCGGCCTCGAAAGTAGGCGAGGTCTCGGCGTCGACGATGATGCAGCTGGCCTGGGAGATGTTCAGACAGTGGGCGAGCGCCAGACCCGAGAGCTGATTGTTGATCAGCGCGGTGACCACGCCGATCTTCGACAGGCCATACCAGACGGCGAAATATTCCAGCCGGTTGGGCATGAAGAGGGCGACCGTCTGGCCGCGCCGCAGGTTCAGGCCCTTGCCCCAGTGGGCGAATCGGTTGGCGATGGCGTCGAGTTCGGCGTAGCTGACCGTCCGGCCTTCGAAGGTCATGGCGGTGCGGTCGCGCCACTGATCGACCGCGGCCTGCAGGTCGTCGCAGATCAGGTTGGCGCTGTCGGGCGCGATCGACTTCACGCGCTTCAGCGTCCGGTTCAGTCCGCGCAGGAAACGCCACTCGCGCAGCAGATTGGCCTTGAGCGGCATGCGTGGCTCCGACTAGGCCGCCAGCTTGCGGATGGGCCGCACGCCGGGTCAAGGCATTGCGGGCCGGCAGGCGGCCGCATCGGCTCGCGGCCCGCGGAGCGCGGCGCCGGGGACACAAATAGTTAAGGCCGCTTAAGACCTTAGGAGAACCGCTCCCAGGCCGACTGGCGGGAGACTCCCAGGCGCGCGCCGATGTCGGCCCAGCTCACCTCGCGGCTGCGCAGGGTGTCGACCACCTGTTGCAGGAAGTCGCGGCTGGCGTCGGCGGCGTCGTTCACCGAGCCCATCAACAGGAGCAGCTGGTCGGTGGAACGCTCCAGAGGCTTCTTGTAGCTCTTGTCGGCGATCGGGCGGTCGGCGATTACGTCATTACACACCTCCACGCACTCGTCGCAGATGAACACGNNCTTGGCCACCTCATGCTGCGACTTGCCGCAGAAAGAACAGTGCAGGGTCTCAGGCAGCTTGCGGCGCAGGGCGCGCTCCAGCTGGCGTCGCGCCTTGACCTCTTCCCGGGTGCGCTTGTCTTTGGGTTCGCTCATGGCGTCCTCCCAGTCAGGATATTCCTGACTGTCAGGTTTATCCTGACATGAGTCCGTCTGTCAAGGCAGCCCTGACACCCTTCAGGGCGCCTCGGAGAATAAGGTCATTTGGCGCCGCGTCCGTGCGGGCTGGAACCGGCGCCGTCCCCTGCCGTTTGGGTCACCGAGCGTTTTTCCCTGGAGGGATCAAACCATGTCCAACGATTTCAGTCCGATCAACAATCCCGAGTCCGAGAGCCCGATGTTCGCCGGGACCCCGTCGTGGGAGCGTGACAAGAAGGGCCGTAACTTCGGCAGCCGAGGCAGCCGCGCGGCCGCCGAGCCGCGCAGCTTCGCCCCTGAGTACGCCGCCGAGCCCGGCGACCCCATTCCGACGCGTCCGGTCACCCTGTCCGAGGACGCCCGCGCCTACGAGGCGCGCATGGACACGGTCGACCCGACCGACACCGCCTTCGCCTCCGGCGCGACCTTCGCCAACCGCACCAAGCGCAAGGGCGGTAACGCGGCGCCGATCATGGTCGCCGCCGGCATCATCCTGGTGGGCGGCCTGGCCGCGGGCGGCTGGTACGCCATGCAGCCGCACAACACCGGCGTCGCCGAACTGACGCCGGGCACGGGCGCGGCGACGACCACCGCCACCACGACCGCCACGACCCCTGGCGACACGACCACGGCCGCCACCAGCGCGCCGGTTCAGGTGGCGCAGAACACCACGCCGCCGGCCCCGGCGCCGGCTCG
>PLEH01000066.1 GCA_003136395.1 Phenylobacterium sp. | reverse complement strand
CTGGTGCATCCAAAACCCACGGGTTGGCTTGTTGGTGGCCAGTTGCAGAGCCTCGGCATAGTTCGAAAGCTGCGCCGCCACACCATCCATTCGCGCAGTGTCATCCTCAAGAACGCCCGGAAAGCTCTTGTGGTCAAAGATCACAAAGGCGTCCTCAAACTCGATGAGAAGATCCAACCGGCCATCAACCAGTTGACCGTCGATCTCGGCGTGCACTGGCCATTCCCGCCGCACCGCGCCCGCCGCGAACCGCTCGCCGAGGAATGCGCTCAGCCGATCACTGGCCGCCACCAAGTCTCCACCCGACAACTGGGGCGCGCCCCAACGCAGCAGAGTAGCTTCCGCAAGTTTCAGACGCGCCTCTTCGCCAAGTGCGGGATCGTCGGCCGCAAAGAAGCGGTGACAAGCTTCGCCGAGCGCGGCCATGTCGGGCTGGCCGTTTAGGGCCAATCGTTCGCCCAACCGGACGCGTTCGGCGATGCGCCATGTCCCGGTCCCAACGCCAGCGCTAGGCGGACGACGGAGCGGCCGATGGTCAATAAGCTCCGCCTCGATGGGTCCGAACACGGGCGGATCAGCCGATGTCGCAGGCTCTTCGACCCCGCCATCGAAAGTCGCCTGCCGAGCGGCATGCTGCTGACCGCAGGCCATAATCCCGTCCCCCGAAAACGTGACGGCACAGCCTCCATCATGTCCGGGCAACTCATTGAGCCAGGTGAGATTTGCCGATGAGTTGACCAATACAAGATAGTCGCGGGCTCGCGTGGCGCCGACATAAAGCAGCCGAGCACGCTCGGCGCGCTCCGCTGTAACGGCCGCCTTCCCGATATCGCACTGATCAGAGGCATCGCCGAGAGCTAGCTCGCTCGCCTGTTCGCCATAGGGCCAGACCCAATACCGGACCCAGCGGTCCGCCAGAGGATCACGCCAGTCAGGCGCGCGATCTGTTTCGATCGCGATGCCAAACGGGTCAGCGCGCGCCGGATCGTCGAGGTCACCGAGTATGACGATCGGCCATTCCAAGCCCTTTGCGCCATGATACGTCAGGATTTGCACCGCATTTGGGTCACGGCTCTTTGGCTGGAGCGCCCGGGTTTGGTCGGAAAGCCACGCACAAAGTCCCGTTACGGTCGCAGCGCGGCGAGCGGCGCGCTGTTCCTCTTCATAGACACGGGCCATGCCCCGTAGAGCCTCAACATTGTCGAACCGCGCTTCTGGAAAACCCCAGGCGCGAACCATCTCAAGGATCCCAGGCGTTGATAGGACAGCGTCCAGGGTCTCCGCAGGCGTGAGCGTCAAGGCTTGATCCCGGATGTCGGCCAGACGACCCGTGAATGGAATAATCGCTTCGAGCGCCTCGCCGGGCTTCTCGGCAAACACGGCTTCGAGCCACGCGCCATCGGCCCCGCAGAACCTGGCGAGTTCTGCGGCGGCCAATCGATCGGAACCATCGGCCGCCAAGCGTAGCGCCGCTAACACCAGCTCGGCTTCAGGCGTCGTGAGCAGACCGCTACGTTCGACGGCGGTCTTCACGCCGGCTCGGGTCAAGGCAGCGGCGAGTACTTCGACCTGAGGGTTGGTCCGACACAGGAGCGCAACGTCGCCACCCCGAGCGTTTCGGGTTAGGCCCTCCTCCAGCAAAACCGGCCAAGACTCTGGCGCTGCGAGCAGACTGTGCACCGCACCGACCAGCGCCGCGGCGCGAAGGCCTTTGTTTTTCCCGGTGATCGACCAAACGGCGAGCGGCGGCGGCAAGCCTGCTGGCTCATTGCGGTCAAAGTCCGCAAAGCAAATTTCCGCTTCTGTCATGCCGTCCAACAGGAAGTTCGGCTTGAAGACGTCATTGACGAAGGCCGTGAGGCCGCCGCGTGATCGATAGGATTTATCAAGGACTGAAGATTGCCCGCCGGTATCGGCGGCGATCTGACGGGACGCCACGGCTGTTAGGGTCGGGTCAGCATCCCGAAAGCCATAGATCGACTGTTTGGGGTCTCCGACCCAAACACTCAGGGGGGAGATCGCATTAAGGGCGGAGAAGATCGCCAATTGGATGGGGCTGGAATCCTGCAGTTCGTCGATGAACACGGCCCGGATACGCTCTCTGAGCAGGGGCTGATGTTGTGGATCGCGCAGAATGGCTAGGGCCAAGATCTCCTGATCGACGAAATCCAAAAGACCGCGCGCCGCCTTGAACCGTGCATAGGCGTCGAGCGCTTGAGCGACGCAGG
Organism: Phenylobacterium sp.; assembly: GCA_003136395.1. Taxonomy (GTDB): domain Bacteria; phylum Pseudomonadota; class Alphaproteobacteria; order Caulobacterales; family Caulobacteraceae; genus Phenylobacterium. The sequence continues at coordinate 6,408 of PLEH01000066.1, read as the reverse complement.
CGAACTGGCCTCGGATGAAAGTCGCCAAATCCTCCCGCAGCGAAGGATGCCGGGAGTGGGCGCCGGCCGNNATGCTTGTCGGCTTGGGTTTCGCCTAGCTTGGAGAGGGCGGCCCACACCGCCCAGGGAAGCGGGTCGCCCCGTTCAAGCCGGCCCACCGCGTCGCGAATGCGCGGCAAATCCTTGTTGATCGTACCCTTCTTCAGACCCACCAAGAGGCCCGGCGTCAGGGCTGCTGAGCAGTCTCGAAGGGCGACTTCCAGCGCAGCGTCCAAGCTTGCGGAAGTTTCTCCGGCGTGTTCGGTCGGGATCAGCACCAACAGACTATCGACGGATCGCGTCGCGCAATGGTCGAGGTCAGCCGGCCCTAGACCATTGATCCGCGCAGCACTGGCCAGGCGCCACAGGTCATCCCGCCAGCCACGCCGCGTCTTGCCGAAACTTGACCGGTAGTCACGTTCGCCCATGCCGAAGCGCTCGGCCAATGCGGATTGGCTTTGCGCGCAGCCAGCAATCGCTTCAGCGGCCGCCTCGGCAAAGACGTCGGCCTGGCGGTTTTCGGCGATGACATCTGACACCGGAGAACGCCCAAGTTCCATGGCGAACTCGCCGACCAGGCCGCCGCAAACGCTGTTGACCGTGCCGATACGCGAGGCGAGCAAGCTCGCCGCAGCGTCAGATCGTCCGGCCTGGATGAGGCGTTCCCTGATCCGCCCGGCCAGTTCAGCAGCCGCCGTCTTGGTGAAGGTGGCGGCCAATAGATGGCCAGGATCTAGCCCTTGCATGATCGCCTCGGCGATCCGATCCACCAGCGTGTAGGTCTTGCCCGTTCCTGCGGAGGCGAGGACTGTGTGCACGACGCCTTGATTGGCGATCACGGTCATGCGCTGACCCCTGTATCCTTGACCCGGCAGAGGGTCGCGTAGTCACATCGATCGCAGCGCACTTCGCGCACGAGACCTAGGTTCGCCGGTCCGAGGCCGTCCGCCCCCTTCACACCAAGCGCCACCAATCCATAGTCTGCGACATGGGCGGCCCACGCCGACCAGGTGCCCATGACGGAACCCCAGGTATCCCCCAAGCTTCGCTGAGCTGTGACAGTGCGGCCTTGCAGCCGCCCGCCGGCCGGAACGACAAACTCCCGCTGGTTCAGCAGGAAGTAGCCCGCCTCAGCACGCAATGTGGGATCCACCAAAGCGACATAGGTCGCAAGCTGCACCGCCAGGCCGTCTTCGACTTCCTTACGACGCGCGTTATCGCTGCGGGTCCATTTCAGGTCGATCACGACGGGATCGCCCGACGCGGTACGGGCGAGTAGGTCGATCGTCCCCTTTACGGCCAGCATGCCGCCAAATTGCCTTTCCGCGCCAATTTCCATGGCTTCCACAGTGAGCTCGTTGCGGCGCAGAGCCATTGAAAGGGCCGCGATGGAGGCCGGGAGACGGCGGCGGGCGAACGCGAAATCTGACGCTGCCGCGGACGCCCGAAGCGGCGCGGCCATCTCGTCCACCAAAGCATCGAGGCGCGCTTCAGCCGCCGCTGCGGCGGTGGCGGGCACGGGCGGCGCGCCGGGCGGCAACAACTCCGCAGCCAAAGCATGCGCCAAGAGGCCGAGCAGCTGGTTTGCATCGGGGATCGAACGTGCCCGACCTGGACGTAACCGCGCGACATGCTTGAGCGCCCAGGCGAATTGACACGCCAGGAGGTCTTCGAACGCCGTCGCCGATTCGACGCGGGCCGCAGCCAGCTCAGCAAAGCGGCTCGGCGCCGCCCAGCGCGCCACGGCATGGGGCACCGGTGCGGGGTCGACCTCCCGGCGATGGAGATCGACACCGCCCACACCAAGATGCGGTGCGCGGAATATGTCCTCCACGCGCGCGGTCACGACCTCGGTGCGCATGATGGGCGCCATTCTATGCGCCAAAGGGTGAGCCGCAGTTTCCGCCCCGGAGCCGAGTGAGGCCCTGACGAAGATCAGGCGCGCGCCGGCGTTTAAGATTGGTCGTTCCCAGGCTGAGCTCAAGCGGCGGGCGGCGGCGGCGTCAGTGTCGGGTTCGCAGCCCTCAGACCGCAGCGCTGCGCGTTCGGCAAGCGTCCACGGTGTTCGATGCGGTCGCTCACCCGTGTCGGTGAAGTTCCACCACACCACGGTGTCAGCCCGCCCCCAGAGAGACCCGGGATGAGCAACCGTGCGCCATGGCGCGGCCTGCGCCTGCGACGTGGGGTCCCCTTCGCCATCCGCCAAGGCCTGATCGACGATCCGGTCCAGCAAGGTTCGAGAATAGCTTTCTCGATCCAGCCCGCGGACCGCCTCGACCACCGCTTGCGCTAAGCGCTGCGCGCCCAGGAAGTAGGCCTCACCCGTCGCGGCGCACTGAACCACCGCCCAGTCGGCGACCCGAGCGCAAATCGCCAGAACGACTTCCAGAGAGAGTCCGCCAGCGAAATCGACGGGAGAGGGGCGAATCCAGGCATCCCACCGCTCAAGCTTAGCGGCCACGGATCGATGCTCCGCCTCAGTGTGGGCGTCTTCGAGCGCGGTCGCTTCAATTTCCGCCCACACCGCGCGCCAATGTGGCCCATCCAGGCCCGGGCTCTCCGCCATGGCCGTGGCGATCTTTCGCGCAACCGCCTTCGGGAGCGGCGGTCGCGGCAACAGCAGGAGGTCAAGAAGCGCCTGCGGATCGAAGGGGCGCCAAGCCAATTGGAAGGCAAGTGGTAAGACTTGCAGGACCCCGCGGAATGGCGATCGGGGTGAATAGCCTGCGCGCGGCTGCGCCTGCCGCGACAGGACTCTATCGAGCAGTTGACTGTCACCGTCCTGGGCGATCAACACAACTGACCCTCGAGGCGTCGGCTCAGCCGCAAAGTAGGTCGCCAACGCCTCGGCGGCCATGATTGGCGTGTCCGCTACCAGCTCAACGACGCTACCGTCAGGACCTGTCCGGCCGTAAATCCCGGCCTCGATCCAAGCCTGGGCTCGGCCTAAGGCGACGCCGGGGTCAGCCGCCGCGCTTACGGCAAGCTGCTCAACAACCACGTCGCACGCTTCTAGCCGGTCGAGGAGCCGGCGCCAGCCGGGCGACAGGCTGGCGCGCTCGTCGATCAAGCGTAGACGACCGATCGCGCGCGACACACGGCTGTCCAGTTGGACGACAACTTCGGCGAGACGGTCAGCCGATCCAGGAGTTAATGCCGGCCCGGCCCCTTCGACGTCCGAGAGGTCCGCGAGCCGCGCTGAGCCGAGAATACCAGCGCGCCATCCCGCTTCGATGAGGGCGTCTCGCCAGCCGAGGAGCTGTCGCGCCGTCGCCCAAGGGTCGGCGGCCAGCGAACCACTGTAGAACCGCCCGTTGCTATCGGCGGCCTCCAACTTACGTTGAAACGCAGCAATACGGACGACCTGCGGATGCGGCGGACCCGAGAGCCCAAGGTGGGTTTCGAGGAGGTCAAGTAAGCCTAGAGGACCAACAACGGGTTCTCCACTGGAGCCCTCGCCCGTGCCCCCGTGCGGCGGGTAGGCGGCGCGATCCGCGTATATGCCAAATACGACATCCATCACTGTCTCTCCAGTTCGCGCCGTTCAAGCAGCTGGACGGCGGTCGACCGGGGGACCTTCGCGAACGCCGCGGGCCAGACGCGCTCATCTCTGGCAGCGCGGAGCTTCGCGACACAGCCGGCGATTCGGACTGCGTTAGTGACTTGTGGACCCACTAGCCCGACCTGAACTTCGAGAACCCCGACAAATCCGGCCGGACCCACCTCGGCCCAGTGAACCGCGCCGTTATCCGCGCCCGGACGACCGGGAAACGTTCGGCCGTCCGCCGCCATGCCAAAGAAAAGTTGCATCCTAGCCCCTCCCCCGGGACAACTTCATATGCCGTTGGCAAGACACAATCTATGCGTGTTGCGAGAGCCCGAGTTTCGTGGGTCAAATCGAGGCATCGGGCCGTCTGGCATGGTTGAGGCGCTCCAGTGAAAAGGTGCTTATGGCGACAATGCTTCCGCTGAGCCATCCAGCCACCGGGCATACGCCCTGACGTCAATCATGGGGACTGTGGCGTTCTCCTGAAGTCGGGCGATCAACTCGAAAAGGAACGCAGTCGCCGGCTTCGCTATCGGTGTGATCAATCCGCACCCATCCGGCCCGCAACCGAAAAGCCCGTGCGCCGCCGCGCATCCAAGGTCGAGGCGCCGGTCATCAACGCCCGCAGCCAGCGCATTGATCAAGGGATCGCCCAGGCCCGGCGACCAGTCGCTGTCAAAGGTCAGCAAGCCGCCGAGGATGTGTTGAAGCGCCTTGGGCGGGTAGACACCGCCAGCATGCGGGATCGGCAAGCTGGTGCGATGCAGCTTGCGGACGCTGGCGACTTTCTCCTGAGCGTAGGCGACTTGTCCCGCGTTGATGGCCTGCTTGGCTTCGAAAACAGCGTAGACGCTTTCGGCCGGGATGATGGTCGCGCCCTGGTAGCTGAAGATGAAGGGCGAGTATTGGCGATCAAAGACCACCACGTCGATCTGGTCGCTGAAGGCGCCCTTGCTATCGACGACGTGCGCAGTCGCGGCGCTGTAGCGCTTCGGCAAATAGGTCTGAAGCAGCTCCAGCCAAACCTGTTCGCTGGCGTCGCCCTTTGTGCCGGGGTGCCCCAACGTGGCCCGCACAGTGGAGAGCTTCTGCTGGATGTCGTCGTGCAGCCCCGAAAGGAGCTTCTGTAGGGACCAATCGCTCATTGCATTCTCCTACGCGGCGCCAACGTCTTTGAAAGGCGGGGTCGGCGCCATCTTTCTTGCGATTTCCACCGCCCGCGCCGCCTCGACGGCTCGTGATGGGTAAGCGTCCAGTACGATTGCCGGCAAAAGCCTCTGGGTGATGTCTGAGAACGTGAAGCCGATGTCGCGCACGCCACGCTGCGGGCCCGTGGCCGCAACCAGGGCTTCAATCTGACCGGAGCCCATGCCTAAGGCGGACAAGCGGCTCGACAGGATGAAGCGACGCTGCTCGTCGCTCGGGCGGGCGAAACTCAAGATGTCCGCCGCTCGGCGTCGAACAGCCGGGTCGAGCGCATTGAGCCGGTTGGTGCACATGATCACCGCGGCCGGCAGCTTGGCGTTCGCCAAGCGATCAATGCCGCGGATGAAGGCGTTCACCCCCGCGCGGTCCTCATGGTGCATCTGGGCCGCTTCGCGCGATTGCGCGAGGGCGTCGGCTTCATCGACGAGCAGGATGACAGCGCCCCGCGAGCGGCCGCCGGAGGACTTAAGTTTCATGGCCTCTTCTAACGTCACGTCGAAAGCCGCGGACAGCAGCTGGGTCATTTCGCCGACCCGACCTTGTCCTCGCGTTGCTAGACTCAGCGGGAACAGGGTTACGTCGATAGATTCCTGACGGGCGACGGCGTCTCCGATAGTTTCAGCAAGCTCGGTTTTGCCAGACCCGACATCACCGGCCAGGATGACCAAGGGCGGTCGTCGAAGGACGGTGTCGAGCAGCTGACCAGCGTCAGGGTGGTAGCGCCGAGCCCATGCGTCCAGCCCGGCAGGGTTGACGAGGAGCCCCAGGATTTTGGCCAGGCGGCTTTTCTGATCATCGAGACCGACGAGACGGGCCAGCCGACCTTGGGGTTCAAAATCCGGGAACGACTGGCGACGTTCAAACAGGTCGTCGAGGTTAGGCTTGGCGTTCACGAGAAGCTCCGGACGCTGGAACGATTGAGGGCGCGGCCGCCCGACGAATAGGTGCGGTCGTCGATCAGGTGGCCGTTGACGGCCGGCTCAGCGGCGCCGTTGCGATAGTACGGCATGCGCTTCTTGAACTGGTCGCGGTCGGTCGCGTTGAGAGCGTCCCAAGCGGCGCTATAAGTCAGATAGCTGTAGAACGTGGCGCCGCTGATATCGGCAGACGCCCGCAGCTTCCCGGGATCGTCGTCGTTGGCGCCGTCGGCAAGATCCTGAGCCGTGTATCGCAGCGTCGGTTCGATGAACTGACCGTTCCTGCGGAAACCGAAGGTGACCGTGCGCAAATACCCGGCCTTCAAGAGTTCGGTGACTTCCGTCTCATAGTCCGCGATGTCGCTGTCGGACGGTGAGCCATAAAAGCGCTGCATGCGCTTCAGGTCGGTCGCCACCTTCGCCGCCATGTGGCGCGCGTGGGTGATCGTGAAGGCCGAACTTTCGGTGTAGCTGTAGCTGCTGGACATGGGCGCCTCAGACTTGGAACGTCGAGCCGAAGACCTTCTGCCAATAGGCCACGGTCAGCTGCTTGTTGGGGGCGGCGAGCGCCGCGTCGATGGCGTCGCCGGCGTCCATAGCCGCCTCGACGATCGCGTCGATGTTGGCTTGGGTATAGAGCCGAGAGACGTTGTTCTTGGCATTCACCGGATCGATAATCTGAACGGGGTCATGCAGGAC
>PLEH01000314.1 GCA_003136395.1 Phenylobacterium sp. | reverse complement strand
CGCGACGATCTGCCCTCGCCAGTGTCGCGCGGGACTGCCGAGATGCTGGCGCTCACCGCCGGCGCCAAGGTCGATCTCTGGGGTGACTGGCGGTCCGACAGCTTTGTGGATTTCTCCCAGGAAATCGAGGAGGGCCGCGTGCACGGCATCCTCAACTCCACCCTGCTGGCCGAGGCGCTGGGGAATGTCGCCGACCGCCCGACCACGGCCTACAGTCCATCTCGCGACGGCTTCTTCAATCCGTTCACCAGCATCTCGGCTAATACCCCCGCGGTCTTGGCTGCAATCGGTTCGGGCTTCACGTCTTCCCGGCGCGAAAGCCGTGTCTACACAGCCAGCACCCAAGCGGACGGCACGCTGTTCCAGTTGCCGGCGGGCGCCATCAAGCTGGCCGTGGGCGCGCAGTACCGCAAAGAAACCTTCAACCAAGTCGGCACGAACTACACCTCCACCGTCACCCCGGTCCCGCAACAGAGTACGGACGTCGACCGCAGCGTCGGCGCGGTCTTCGCGGAGGCCCACGTGCCGCTGTTCGGTCCCGACTACCGCAGACCCGGCCTGGAACGCCTGGAGCTGAACGCGGCGGTCCGCTGGGAACACTACAGCGACTTCGGGAGCACGCTGAATCCCAAGGTCGGGGTCCTGTGGTCGCCGCTGGACACTCTGAATCTCCGAGCCACCTATGGCCGCTCTTTCCGCGCCCCGGGGCTTCGCGAGTTGAACGATCCGGCGTTCAACACCCCGGTGCTGCTGGGCGTCGGGCAGACCCAGGTGCTCAGCCTGCTGCTCACGGGCGGCAACCCCGGCCTGCGCCCGGAGACCGCCAACAGTTGGACCGCGGGTTTCGCCTGGCGGCCGCAGGCGCTGCCCGGCCTTCGCCTGTCGGCGACCTGGTTCGACGTCCGCTACCGCAACCGCATCGACCAGCCAGTCAACGCCGTGCTGGCCACCGCCCTCCAGGACCCGACGGTCTCCAATTTTGTTCGGCGACTGGATCCTTCCAATTCCGCGGATCTTGCTGCGATCTCCGCCCTACTCGCGAGCCCGGCCACCTCGACCTCGCAGGGCTCGTTTCCCGCGAATAGCTACGGCGCGATCGTTGACAGTCGCTACGTCAATACCGGCTCCCTGGAGGTCGAGGGCTTGGACGCCACCGCGTCCTACGGCTTCGACTTCAGCCGTGGCCGCCTGCAGCTGGCCGCAAACGGCTCCGACCTGATCCGCTACGCGCAAGCTCTGACGCCGACTTCGGCGGCCTTGGAGCGGCAAGGCTTGACCGGATTTCCGGCGCGCTACCGCGGCCGGCTGACCGCCGACTGGACGCAAGGTCCGCTGACCGTCGGGGCGGCGCTGAACCACACTAGCGCTTTCAAAGACCTCTTTGGCGTCCGCATCGACAGCCTTACGACGTTGGATCTTCAGCTGCGCGCGACCGGACCGGTCGCGTCGCGCTGGTCGGGTACGACCTTCAGCATCAACGTCCGCAACGCCTTCAACACCGACCCGCCGTTTTACAACAACCCGCTCGGCTACGGCTTCGACGCCGCCAATGCCGACGTGGTCGGCCGGTTCGTCTCGGTCCAGATCACCAAGAGCTGGTGATGAACCCCGCATGTCGGCGCCTGCGCCGCAGCTTGGCGGCTGCGGCGGTCGGTTTGGGACTCCTGCTACCTGCGTCGCAGGCGCTCGGCCGCCCCGCGACCGTCGAAGATCTCCTGCGGCGGGAAGCCCTGGCTGGCGCCTATGTCGACCCGACCGGACACTGGCTGGTCTACGAACGGCAGGGCCCGATGGTCTCCGGTGCGCGGTTTGACTTCGAGGTGTTCAACGACGTCTTCCGCACCCGACTGATGAAGGTCGACCTACGCCACCCCGGCTTGGCAAGGCCGCTCTTCAAGACGGTCGCGGCGGCGGGCTACACCGCGGGCCCCTTCTCGCCGGACGGCCGCTACCTGGCTGTGCGGCGCCTGACCGCCGACAACGGCGACCTCGGGGTCGTCACCGTGGCCACCGGGCGAGTGCTCTGGCTAGGCGTCACCCCCGACTACGACGATGACGCCCAGACCCTGGCGTGGCTTGACGGCCACACGCTGCTGGTGATCGCCCGCCCTGCCGGCGACATGCCCTTCGAGGTGCGCCTCCGCCATGACCTGCAGGCGCGTCTGCCGAAACGTTGGGCGCGCAGCGCGGCAGGCGGGGTGGCCGTCACAGTCGTCGGCAGCGGCCGCCACCTAAGTGCTGTGCCGCCCCATCCTCGGCGCGTCCTCGCCGTAGACGTATCGACCGGCCGCCGTCGCGTCCTGGCGACCGGCGGCTTTATCCACCTGGAGGTCTCGCCGAACGGCCGCCGCGTCGCCCTGGTGTCGATGGCGGAGGACATCCCGATGAATTCTGGGCATCCGGTCCAGAGCGCCTACGGCTTCGAGAACCACCGCCGCCGGCTCAGCCTGCTCGACATTGCTACCCGCAGGACCACGGCGCCTTGCCCAGAGTGCGACGTCCTGCTGCGACCCCTGGCGTGGTCGCCGGACTCTCGGGAGGTGCTGGCCTACGCGCGCGGCGGGGACCAAGCCTGGCCCGAAGGGCGGCTGCTGCGGATTGACGCGGAGACTGCCACGGCGCGGTTGGCGGCGCCTGGAATTCGGGCCGCCCTAGACATGCGTCCCGAAGCCGCCCGCGCGGGCTGGTTCGCCGGCGCACCCCTCCTGTGGGGTACGCGGGCCGACGGCCCGCCCGGCGCCGCGTCGGGCTGGTTCCGGATCGGCCCTGCGGGATCGATCGCCCTCACCGAAGGACTTCAGGCTCCGACCCAAGACGCGCTGACCGTTACGCCGCGCGCGATGCTCATCGTCGCGGGCGGCCAGGCTTGGCGGATCGCGCCAGACGGTCAAAGAAGCCTGGCGGCTCCGGCCTTCGAGCCTCTGCGGTTCGAGCAGACGAGCCGCGCTTGGGTGTTCGACTATCGCGTTCGGACCGGCGAGGCGCTGGTCGGGCTCACGCCCCAGGTCGCCGTGCCGGGCTCCGGCGTGGGCGGCGCCCTCGCCACGGTCGATAGCGCCGGTATTCGCGAGCTGATGCCCCTCCCGGTTGGGAGCAGAATTCTCACGCCGCCTTTGGCCGACGGCGCCGCCCTTGTTCGAGTCGCCGGTAGGGGCGCCGTGCAGCACCTCATCTGGCGACGGCCGCGTCAGCGGCCTGTCGAGGTCGACACCCTTAATCGGCGGCTTGGAGATCTGGACGGCCCGGAGGTCCACTCGGTCGCTCATCCCGGTCCCGGCGGGCGGACCTTGACCAGTTGGCTGCTCCTTCCGGCCGCCGGTGCCAAAGGCAGGTCCCCGCCGCCGCTGGTCGTTTGGCCCTATCCCGGCTCGGTCTTCGCAGAGCCACCTGCGGAAGGCGACATCCGGCGTCCCGGCTATGGCAAGACCCCGGCCCTGCTGGTCGCTCATGGCTACGCCGTCTTGATCCCGAGCCTGCCCAGCCGTCGCGACGGTCTCGGGCCCGCCGAAGGTCTTGCCCAACGCACCTTGGAGATCATCGATGTGGCTGCCGCCGATCCCGCGCTCAAGGGGCGCTTCGACCCGGCGCGTCTCGGCGTTTGGGGTCACAGTTTCGGCGGCTATGCGGCGATGGTGCTCGTGACCCAGACCGACCGTTTCAAGGCCGTCATCGCCCAGGCCGGCTTTAGCGACCTCGTCAGTGTATGGGGTGAGTTCGCTCCGGTCCGGCGCGTCGACTTGGAGGACGGGCCCAGCAGCTTTTTCAGCGAAGGTTGGACTGAAGACCTGCAGGGTGACATGCGGGCCCCGCCCTGGCGGGACCCGCAGCGCTATCTACGCAACAGTCCATTGTTCCAGGCCGACCGCATCACCACGCCCCTGATGCTGATCCATGGTGATCAGGACAGCATTCCCGTCGGGCAGTCGGAGGAGATGTTCTCCGCCCTTCTGCGGCAGGACAAGGACGCGGTGATGATCACCTATTGGGGCGAGGGTCATGCCCTTGGTAGCCCGGGAAACCTCCGCGACCTCTACCACCGGGCGTTCGCCTGGCTAGACGCCCATTTACTGACCCAACCCTAGGTGATGCCACGGACATAGGTGAGCCGGTGGTGATCCCTAAAGAAAACTGGGTGCGAGCAGGCTTCTTCCCCGCGGGGCCCCGGCCGCGTCCGGAACCCGCGTCTGCCAGTGACGTACCCAGGCCTCCAAGGCCGCAGCCGCCAACACGCCGGAGCTGTCTGCCTGCCAGATCAACGCGTCGGCGTTGAGAACTTGGTCCAGACCGGCACGGTCCAGAATTCCCGCGTTCGCCAAGCAACCGTCCAACAGGAACGACCGTAGAAAGGGCAGGTTCTGCGCCACGGTACGCGTATAGAACGACTCCCAATCGGCCTTAGAACGCCGGCCAGCGACGTCGGGGTGCAGACGGTGTTCGAACAGGTCGCGGACCAAGCCACGGTCCCGCCCTCCGCGTTGCAACGTCCAGGTCCCGAGCGCGAAGCCCGCCTCCAGGACGGGTTGCGCGAGCAACGGATGGACTTGGTCGACGAGCCGTCCGGCGCGGCTCACGCCGCGATTGAGCTGAGTCATCACCACGCCGCCGATCTGGTAGCGCTTGGCCGGCGGTAGGTCGCCGACATCCTCCTGCCAAGGGTGCGCTGGAGCTTCGGGCCTCGCAAGCACGCGCGGACCCCAGATGGGGAGGCTCCTCGCCTCTGCTCCGTCGCTATGACGCCGTGACCAAGCCTCCCAGGCTACCGACCAGACCGAGCGCCGCAGGCGCCGGGCGACCGCACGCGTCTCGGCGCCTAACAGCCGGCGAGCCGACGTCGCCCGGACATAGTCTGAGATCACCAGGGCGGTTGGGTGCTGGAAGAAAATGGAATCGCCCCCCTTTCCCGTGATCACAGCCTCAGCGTTGCGGCTCGATGCAAGGGCCCTGATCGCAAGATCGCCGTTCAGGTCGAGAGCGTTCATCGCAGGGCGCGCACCGCCCGCGAGGGCGAGAACATCGGCGAGCTGTAGATCCGGAATCTCGGCCGGGATCAGCTCTGCCGCCGCCCAGAGATCTCCACTGGCTAAGCGCGCCCAAATGCGCTCGTCCGCCTCTGGTCGGTCGCCACACATATGCACCACAGCCGCGACTCGCGTGGAAAGTCCCAAGGCCCGGACGGCGGCAGCGACAATTGCCGAGTCCAGGCCGCCCGAAACCTCCAGCAGGCATCGGTCGTAGCTGGATACGAGCCCGGCGGTCGCGACGTCGACCGCCTTGCGCAGCGCCGCTTCAGCTTCGGGCCCGGCCGCCGGCGCCTGTCGCGCGAAAGCCGCGGGCCGCCAGAGCGGCAAGTCGGCCGTTCGTTCATCCACTGGGCGATAGTCGCCGGGGCAAAGTGTCGAGAGGCCCGAAAGGGCGCTCCGCGCAGCGACAGATGCGGGTCGGCGCACGAATTCGGCGATGGCGTCCCAGTCCAGGCTTAGGCGGACGGGCCGCAATGGGCCGGGAACCGGTGCGAGGTCGGACGCGAGGATGAATTCATCGCCCAAGCACCACGAGAAAGCGTCGAGGGCTCCGGAAGGATCGCGAAGCACGCCGCCCCAGGCGCCGTCGGTGTTTCGGAGGAGGGCGACGTAACTACCCCAGTGGTCTGAGACGAGCCTTCGAGCGCCTTCAATCGGTGGGCTGTCCGGCGGCATCGCAACGGGCATCGCCAAGGGGTCCGAACGTCCTCGCGCGTAATGTCGTCCGATCACCACGACGCGCCCGTCCGGGCTCTGGCTGACCGGTAGGGCGGGCGCCCCGCGCGTCCAGATCTCAAGGCCGCAAGCGCTGAAGGTCCGACGCCACCCTGCCTCACAGAGGTCGGCAGGCAACCGTGCGTCGGTTTCCGACGAGCCTGCCCCACCCGTTCGCAGCCGCGCGAGATAGTCGGCGCTCATCTCAGGCGACTGCGATCGGTCGGAAAGCCAGGACGCGGTCCGGAACCTCATCAAGCGCGATCTCGCCGGCCTGCAGCCAGCAATGCGCCGCGAATGGCCAAGTTCGGACCGCGATCACCCAATCGGCATCCAAGCCAGAACGCTGCAGGAAGCGGAGCAACAGAAAGCTGCGGATCAGGCACTTGCGGGGAGCCGGCAGCCAGATCGCTGCGCGCCGGAAGCGGCGGACCGCGAGGGCGAGAGCCTCGGTGCTTCCTACGCGTCGCAGACCGATGTGGGATTGGTGGGCACGGGCAAGGATGTGGGCAAACGAGCGTCCGCGATAGTGGATTTGAAGATCCAGAAAGCACAACGCCAGCCTAGCCAGGTCCCGGACTCGTGGCGGCCGCGGCACGGGATCAGGTGGGACGTCCAGGGTCGGAAACGCCGGCGGGTCGTGCCGCCGGCCAAGCGAAGCGTGAGTCTGTGCGAGGCCCGCTTTTATGAGGGCGTCAGCCAGGAGATCTGGCGCCTCGATGGCGCCATCTGCCCCGAGGGCGAGATCAACGGCGCCACCGGGAATGCACTGGTAGGAATCCGAGGCGACATTCAGGACGATAATGTCATCCGCCACGGCGACGGCGTGAACGTCTCGTCGGAGATGGATGTGAGCGGTCACGGGCAAAGCTGGCGCCGGCCGGAGCCGGCGCCAGGAGCCTTACTCGGGGACGAACTTGCCGACGTCGCCGAATTCCTGGATGCCCAGGTCGCCGCCGTTGGTTTGGGCCTTGGCGCTGCCGATGCCCACGAGCCGCAGAGTGTGGGATTGCTGGGTCATAGCGTCCTCGTTTTCCGTTCACCGCCGGTCTGGCGGCAATGCTCACTCCGAACCTCTCGAAATCTCTATTCAAACTATATCGGCACTATACTTCCCCGCCGTCCCGACTCCGATTGAGGAGCGGCGCAAGCTGGTCGGCCTGTTCGATCCGGCGGGCGTGGAAAACCTCAAGCGCCTGACGCCGCGCCTCGACCGTCGCCCCCTGCCCAAGGCCCCGCAGGGCGGCCGCCTCCGCCGCCAAGTCCTCGAACACCATCGGTTCCACGCGGCGCACCGGTCCCAGCTTGATGAAGAGGCTGCGGTAGCTCATCCAAAGCGACTGCCCGCCGGCTTCCATGACCCAGTCGACGAACAGACGCTCCACATCCCGGACCGGATCCATCGCGATACCGGGCAGCCGCCCGCCCGGCGGCGCGATCCCCTTCGCGTTAAGCCTTTCAACATCCGCCGCTATAGTGAGATGGGCGAAGCTCAAGCGATAGAGGTCGGCGATATCGAGGCCGGTCAGGGCGCGGACGAAGAACCCCTGCCCCCTTCGGTCCTCCAGCAGACCCTCGCCGGAAAGCTGGGACAGCGCCTCGCGCACCGGAGTCGCGCTGAGGCCCAGCAGACGCGCCACCTCGGTGGCCGCGATCCGCTCTCCGGGGCGGAACACCCCGTCCCGGAGCCGCTCGCGGATTCCGGCCAGGGCCTGAAGAAAAGAATCCGCGCGATGAGGCGACATACTCGTACTCCGGGACCGCACTCCGATCCCAGATTTGGCAAGTGACAACCGTCGATGGCAAGACCGATATATTCTTAACGCGCTGATATTAGGCCAATTTGAATAGAAACATGTAGTCCTCCGCAATGATATTGCGGATTTCCCGCAAGTTAATTGCGGCGACTCTACTGATCGAACAACGATATCGTCTAATAGGGGCGATTTGAGCGGCCATCATGCCCGGCTACCCCGGACCGGCGCGCTTGGCGCTGATCCGCACGCAGCGCACGCTGGCGGCCTGCGCCTTCTCGGCTAGGTTCAGGACGGGTCCGAAGGGCTTGGCCCCGGTCTCGGCGAACCCGTGCACCGACCCGGACAGCGCCAGCACGCACACCGGCTCAAGGGCCATCAAGGCGTCGTTGGCCCGGAACGGAGCCGCCCGGCCATGCTGCTCGAAGTCCGGCCGCGCCAGCACCAGCCGCACGCGCTTCTGCGCCGCCCATCGCTTGGCGATCTGCTCGGCGCCCTTGGCCCCGGTCAGGGCCAGGCTCATGTCGGGCCATTCGCTCTGCGCCCAGTTGAGGGCGTCGAAGATTCGCATGGCGTCTTCCGGGGTCACTGCGCCCGGCGCGCCGCGGAAGGCCACCACGTGGTCGCCGACGTCGGTGTCCGCCAGCTTCAGCGCCTGCCGGGTCCGCAGCGCATGGGTCGCATCGATCTGGGCGGCGGTGACGCCCGAACTCCGAAGACTGCCCCGCCACGGGCTCCAGGTCTCCCCGGTCGCCGTCGCATAGGTCTCCGCCGCCGCATCGCGCACCAGTTCCACGGCGCGCACGGCGGCGTCGGCCGCATCGGTCTCCGCCTTGGCCTGCTGCAGGTCATGGTCGGCCACCTCGCTGGCGTCGAATTCCCGAAGGCCTCGCGCCAGGGTCTCGCGATGACGGTCCGCCAGACGGTCCAGCCGTTGGACGGCGGCGTGCAGGCCGCCGATCAGGGACTCGGCGATGGGGCTCGCGTGGTCCTCCAGAGCGCTGCCCAACACAGTGTCGAGCAGCTCGGTCATCAGGGCTTCGCCGAGCTGGATCAAGGCGGCTTCAGTGGGATGCGGCCGGGGGTCTTCGAGCGCAGCGCTCATCACGTCGAAGGCGTCGCCGAGGTCGGCCGTCGCGAGGAAGGGATTGCGGGGTCGCATGGGATGATCTCCTGAGGGGGTCGGATCGAGCCGAGGCTCGAGGCCCCCTCCAGGCCGGGCCGCTCCGCCCCCGGCCAGGGGCCGAAGGCGCGTCAGCTTCCCTGGCCGGGGGCGGAGCGGTCTGGCCCTCTTGGCTCCGGACGCGGCGGCCCCACCCTCAGGCTGGACCCTTGCGGCTCCCCCTTCCCTTCGCGCCGGCCCCGGCCTTCACCCCCGACGCCGGCTGATAGGCCACTGCCCGGTGATCCCCGCAGTAGGGCCGCGCCGCGACCCGTCGTCCGCAGAAGGCGAACGCCGCGTCGTGCGGATCGCCGATTGGCCAGCGGCAGTGCCAGGACTGCAGCGCCTCGACCCGCGTCACCTCACCCGCCCAGCTAGGCATTGCCACCGAAGCCCGCGCGACGGGCGGCCGCATGCGGGCCGGCGGCTTCGGACGCCGCACGCTCGGCGCTCGCGGAGGCTTCACCTTGCGGGACTTGGTCGAGGCGGTGGGCCGCCCACGGCCGAGCCGGCCCAGGCGATGCAGCTTGCCGAGCACGGCGTTGCGCGTGATCCCCGGAAGCCGGGCAGCGATCTCGCTGGCGCTGAGGCCGTCGGTCCACAGACGTTCGAGGGTGACGACCCGTTCGGGGGTCCAGGAGGGAAGGCTCATGAGGGATGGCTCCGCGCCGGCGGAGGCACACCCTCCGCTCCGGCTCGCCCGCCCCGGCCACTGCTCCGGCTCCACAGTCCGAGCCCCCGGCGTAAGCCGAGGGCCCGTCCGTCCGAAGGTCAGGCCGCCAGCGGCTGCGCCGGCGCCTCCGCTTCAGGTTCAGATTCAGCGTCCGTCTCTGCCGAGGCTTCGGCCTGGGGTTCAGGTTCTCCGACCGCCACGGCGTCCCCGACGTCCCACCGCAGACAGGCCGGCAGCCAACGCCGCTCGGCCGCGGCTTCCGCGGTCGCCCGAACCACGTCGTCCTTGCGGACCCCGCCGCCCCGCGGCGCCTCGGCCTCCATCTCCGCCATGAACTCCAGCAGCTGGGTTCTTGAGTGGACCCCCAGGAAGGCGTCGTCCGGGGTCCAGCGCTGGGCAAGATCGGCGCCGCAGAGCGCGGCGACCTCCTCGGCCTCGGCGCGGGCCTCGCGGCGGATCGCGGTAGTGCGGGCCTCCCGCAGGTCGACAGTCACCGCCACCAACTCCGCCAGCAGGGCCATCCGATCGGCGTCGCCGAGGCCTGTCACGAAGACCAGGGGACGAAGGCCGCTCTCCAGGAAGGCGTCCCGCCGCGCCGCCAACCGCCGCCAGATCTCGCCCTCCAGGTTATCGTCGCCGGCCGGCACAGGCCCGTTCGGGACGGCGATCCGCAGGACGGAATCGTCCGGCCCGATCCGGTCGTTGAGCGCCAGGTGCTTGAAGAGCTGGGCGGTCACCGCGATCAGGGCCACGTCGGGATGGTCCGCGAGATCGCGGATCAGACCTCGGGTGGCCATGGCGGTCCGCGCCGCATGCTGGATGTGGGTCACGCCGGCCGTGTCGACCTTCACCGCGCGCTCCGGAATGTCCGGGTCCCAGCGCCGCCGGCCCGACGCGGCGCGACCTTCGCCGGCCACAGCCTCGTCGCCTTCGTCCTCCCCCTCATCATCATCGTCCGACACCAATTCCGCGAGCGGAAGCGGCGGTGCCGGGCGTTGGTAGAAGACCACGTCGAGGCCGTCCCCCGCCGGCGAAAGCAGAGCCGCCGCGATCTCGCCGCGACCCGCCGCCAGTCGCGCCAGGACCAGCCGGGCCAGCAGCATCTGCGCCAGCGCCGCCTCGCGGGTCTCGTCCGAGGCCTCGGTGACCAGCGCCATCGCCGCCTCGATGTCGTCGCGGGCCCGGTCGAACAGCGCCTGCTGGTCCAGCGGCAAGCCGCCCCAGTGGATGAAGGGCAGAGGCTCCAGGTCGTCCGGCGCCCGCAGGCCCCGTTCGCGGCTGAAGGCCACGGTGAGCCCGGCCGTCACCAGAACGTCCGCGGCCCGCGCCGCCGCGGCGCGCCAGAGCTCGTCGAGCCGATCGCCGTCGAGGGCCTCGGCCGGCAGCTCGCCGAACAGGTCGGCGCTCAGTCGCCCACCGCCTTCGCCATAGGTCGCCTCGGTGACCAGGGCGAAACGCGGGTCCTCGATGGTGATCCGGCCACTGGTCACCAGGCTGCGCAGGCCGTGCTCATGGAAGTAGCCGCCCAGGGCGTCCTGCGCGAAGTCGGACTGGCGGTTTCGGTCCTTCAGGCGCGCCAGCAGCCGGACCTGGGTGAGGGTCAGCTTGCCGACCCGGAAGGCCTGCAGCACGTCGGGGTGGACGTGGGCCAGGGCGTCCAGGCGGCGGACCTCGGTCTCGTCGTAGCCCAGGGCCCCGGCGATGGCCGCGGTGGTCAGGCGCGAGCGCCGCAGCTTGCCGATGGCGACGATCACATCGGCGGTGTGGACCGGGGCGTGTTCGGCGTTGGGGAGGACCGTGGCGGCGGCTTGGGCGGCGCGGCTGGTGGCGAGCAGGCACTCGACCTCATGGTCTTGCGCGATCAACCCGCCGGCGACCAGGCGCAGCAGGGCGAAGCGCCTGCGGCGGCCGTCCAGCACCATGAAGGCCGCCTCGCCCTTGCGACCCTTGCGGACGATGGGCGGGTAGATGACGCCAGCCGCGCGGATGGTGTCGGCCAGGCGCGGCACCTCGGCGTCCTCGGGAACCTCGAAGCGGAGGTTCTCAGGCGCGAGGCCGAGGTCACAGAGCTTCACCCGGATACGCAGGCCCGGAACAGGAGGCGCTGCGGCGGCGGTTGGCGCGGCGGCGATGGAGGAATGAACGGTCATGGTCAGGCTCCTGGACCGGCCGGAGGCCTATCCCCTGGTCCCGGTCCGCCCTTCCCCGCCTTCCCTCTCCCTCCCGGCGCGGCGGCCCGGCCGGGCGCGGCCTCGTTCCAGTCCGCAAACCCCGCCGGCGGCCAGCGCACAAAAGCCACCAGGCCCAGGCCCCGCAGCCGCCGCGCCAGGGCCAGCGCCGCGGCTTCGCCCACCCGGCCGCGATCCGCGGCGATCCCCACCCGGCGCACGCCGGCCGGCGGCGTCCCCCGTCCGAAGCTTCCGACCGAGCGCAGCGCCCAGGTCGGAAGGCCGAGGGCTTCGGACGCGGAAAGGCACGAGAACACCCCTTCGCCGACCAGCAGCGTCTCGCCGGCCGGATCCAGCCGCACAGCGCATCCGGCCGGGGCGCAACCGACCGTCTTGCGCGGCAGCGTGATCGACGCCGCCGCACCGTCCGGGGCGAGGTAGGTGAGCTCGACGGCGCAAAGGTCGCCCGAGGGATCCCGCACCGCCGCCAGGAGTGCCGGGCGGCGGAGCCCCCGACCGGCGTAGACCGCCGCGGGCACGGCGGGGTGGTGGCGCAAGGCGTCCGGCGCCGCCCGCCCCACCCCGCGCCGCTGGAGGTGGAGGGACGACAGAGTCCCGACGATGGGCCGCGCGGTCTCCCAGAGCGTCAAGGCCACCGCAATCCGCTCCGGCCGGGACGGCGCCGAGGCCTCAGGGGTCGGCGAGCCACCGCCGGCCAGCCGGCCCGTCGCATCGACCAGACCCCGCGTCCTGAGGTCTTTGAGGACCTGGCGCCAGTCGTCGCCGGCAAAACTGTGGACCACCACCCGGTCGCCGACCAGCAGCAGGGACACCGAGCGGTCCGCGCGGCTGTGGCCGGGTCCCGGCACGATGGCGCGCCGGCCATGTTCATAGAGGTCGCCGCCCAGCACACGGACAATCCCCGCCAGACCGGCCCGCCCGGTCACATTAGGCCCAGAGTCTTGAGGCTCACCACCTGCTGGCCCGCCACGATCATGTGGTCGTGGACCACGATCCGCAGAGCCCGCCCGGCTTCGACAATCTGCCGGGTCATGTCCACGTCGGCCGCCGAAGGGGTCGGATCCTGGGCCGGATGATTGTGGACGATCAGCAGGGCCGAGGCGTGCAGCTCCAGCGCCCGGCGCATCACCTCCCGCGGATAGACCGGGGCGTGGTCGACAGTCCCCTCGTTCTGCAGTTCATCGGCGATCAGATGATGGCGGCGATCGAGGAACAGCACGCGGAACTGCTCCCGCGGCGCGCCGGTGAGCGTGGTGCGAAGGTAGTCGGAGACCGCCTGGGAGCTGCTGAGCACCGGCCGCGCCCGGAGGGGGCGGATCAGCATCCGGCGGGCCAGTTCCCGGACCAGCCGCAGCCGCACGGCGGCGGCCTGGCCGGCGACCCGCACCAGATCCCCAGCGCCGGCGCCCAGCACCTCGGGCAGCGAGCCAAAGGCCGCCAGCACGGCCGCGGCGGCGTCGGGATCCCCGCCGCAGAGCAGGGCGAGGCATTGCGCGTCGTCGAGAACGATGTCGCCAGCCGCCAGCGCAAGAGCCTCAAGATGCTGGCGCGCGTCAGCTGGCGCATCCTCCAGCTCGGGACGCAGGGAGAGAACTTGCGAGGGCATGGACGGAACTCCGGGCTCGACCCCCGTTCGGGGCCGCCCTCACCCGCCTTCCCTCCCCCTCCTTCTGGGGGCGTTGCGGGGCAGGCTGTGCCAAAACTCCGCCAATCTGGCTAGATGTCTCCTGAAGTGCCTACCTCGCCATGCTGCGGAATGCTTTCGACCCGTTGCAGTTGTTCGCTTTACGGTGATTGTTTGTGGACATGGCTACGCTCTCGCTTCGCACCGCCTTCGCTTGCCTCGTTCTCGTTCTTGCCGTGACGCCCAACGTCTCGGCCGCCGCGCAGGCAGCTCCGAGCTCGCTCCGCGCCGACGAGGTGAGGTCGATCCGTGACCGACTTGTCGCAGAGACCGCCGCAGGGCGGTTCTCAGGCGCAGTCCTCATCGCCAAAGACGGTCGTCCCCTCTATCAGGAGGCATTCGGCCTAGCCGACAACGACCGCAAGATCCCCAACACGCTCGACACGCAGTTCCGGTTCGGCTCGATCGGAAAGCTGTTCACCGAGATCGCGATCATGCAGCTGGCGCAAGCCGGGAAGATCGACGTGACCGCTTCGCTGGGGCGCTATATCCCCGACTATCCGAACCGCGACGTCGCGGCAAAGGTCACCATCAACGAACTCATGACGCACTCGGGCGGGACGGGTGACGAGTTCGGGCCCGTGTTCGACGCTCATCAGTCGGAGTTGCTCGATCCCAAAGACTATATTGCGCTTTTTGGAAGCGCCCCGGCGCAGTTTCCGCCCGGTAGCCGGCAGGAATACAGCAATTTCGGAATGATGATTCTTGGAAGGGTCATCGAGAACGCGAGCGGGCTGCGTTACGCGGACTACGTCGAGCGGCACATCTTCCGTGTGGCGGGGATGACTTCCACCGGAAACGTCGCTGAGAGCATCAACCTTCCAAAACGCTCCGTGCGCTACATGACGGTCAACGGAGTCCTTGAGCCTGCGACGGTCAACGCGACCCTGCGATTGCGCGGCACTCCTGCAGCCCATGGATACATTCCGTTGAAGGGCGGCCCTGACGGCGGCGGCTATTCCACCGTGGGTGATTTCTTGCGTTTCGCGGTTGCCCTAAAGGCAAACCGCCTGTTGGACCCGGAACACACCCAGTTGTTGCTGGCGGGGACCGCGCCCATGCCGACAGGTGATGCCTATCACTATGATATGGGCGGTCCGCTGCCTGGGGGCGGTCGTTTCATCGGGCACGCGGGGGCCGGACCGGGTCAGAGCGCGATCCTGCGAATTTTCCCGGACGGATATGTGGTCGCTGTGATGGCCAATCGCGATCAGCCACTCGCTTTCGAGCTTCTTGATTTCATCGCCGGCGAGCTTCCCGGAACAAATCATATTCCAGCCCGCCCGGCGCGCTAGGTGTCGAAGCTATGAAGGTTGTTCACCCAATGGTTTCGGCGGTAAACGCCCCAAAGAGGCTACTCGCAGCGGCAATGGTGCTCCTATCGTCCTCCGCTGCTCTCGCCGCCGAGCCAGCAGGCGTCCCGCCGCCAGCCCTCTTGGCGCCAGCGTCGACACCGCCACCGGCCACACCCACGGTTGAAAGCCTAACGGTCGTGGCTCCTAGGATGGAGCAGGAAAAACTGCCGGCCCTGGTGAACCGCTTCGTGGAGGCCCACAGCGCCACGAGCCGCATCAACCAGTTGTCGCGCTGGGCTGGCCCCCTGTGCCCTGTGACCGGCGGCCTCAGCCCGCCCTTCAATGCCTACGTGACGGCACGGGTGAAAGCCGTGGCAACTAGCGTGGGGGTGCCGATCGAGAATCGAGCAAACCGCAACTTCCCTTGCAAGACGAACCTGCTGATTGTCTTCACTACATCGCCACAGGCGCTAATGGACGACACGCGAAAGCGTCATTCCCAGATGCTGGGATTCCACTATGCCGCCCAAGCTCAGCGGCTGGCCGCCTTCGAGCATCCGATCCAGGCCTGGTACATGACGGGCACTAAGGCGGAAGGTGACACGGTTGAGCTTGACGATGAGTTCCACCGATTGCCCGCAGGTGACACTCACAGCCGATTGTCGGCCCGGTTGGAAAGTCAGTTCATGGGCGTGCTGGTCGTCGTCGACGCGAACAAGATCGTCGGCCATCAAATCGGCGCCATCGCTGACGACGTGGCGATGCTTAGCCTCGCGCATGCGAGCCTGGCCAAGGGCTGCAGCGACCTGCCAACTATACTCGATTTCCTGAATGCCGATTGTCAGGAGAAGACGGATCCGCCGGGCCTGACGCCATACGATTTGGCTTATCTCAGAGGTCTCTACTCAACTAATCCGCAAGAGTATCTGGCCGCTCAGCGTAGCGAGATCGGAAGCCGCATCCTGCGTGAGGTGGCCACCCATCCCTTGGCGCCGTAATTGGCTCGGTTCGCTGTTTAGGGTTTCCTGTTGGCCTGGTGCTGCCACGGAAACCTTGGTCGACCGGCTCCCTTTGGCGTCTCCCTCCATCCCCTCTCGAAGGTTCGGGCGTTTCGCTCCGTGAGACCCTTCCAACGTCTCTCGATCAGGCTCTCAGGATCGTAAGCGCTGTCCCGACCTCACCTTCTCCTGAGCCTGAGCCAAGTCTGGCAGCCGGATGCGGCAGCGGCGAACGTCCGCTGTCGGGCATGAGATCAAGCCGGCTCGCGTCCCTGAGCTGAAGTTCGCATCTGAGCCCTGTCGGGACGTGAACAAGCGGGGCATAAAGGCCTTCTGGCGGGAGGCGCAAATGACGAGGGATAGTGGATTGTCTCGGCCCGCGAGCTGGTTCCCACACGAGTTGGGGATGGCGGGACGTGAGAATCTCGATCCCGCCCACGTTGCCCGGTACGACGGCAAAATGGACTCCGCGGCGGAAGCCGAAGTCGCGCTGCTTGCGCGCTTCGGACTAGGGAGAGACTCGACCGTGATCGAATTCGGTCCCGGTACTGGACAGTTCACGATTGCGGTGTCCCCACAGTGCGCGAGGGTGGTGGCGGTTGATATCTCGCCGCCGATGCTCAAGCACCTCAGCGGCAAGCTGGGCGCGCATGGACTGCAGAATGTCGAATTGGTGCAGGGCGGCTTTCTAAGTTACACGCATCACGGCGAGCCTGTGGATTTCGTCTATTCACGTCTCGCTCTCCACCATCTTCCCGATTTCTGGAAGGCGATAGCGCTGCTGCGCGTACGCGCGATGCTTCGCCCAGGCGGCATCTTCCGGCTCTGGGACGTCATCTACGACTTCGCGCTCGGAGAGGCGGCGAACCACATCGAGGCTTGGTGCGCGACCGGCGGCGACGGCGTGGAGGGCGAGTGGGGCAGAGCGGAGCTGGAAGAACACGTCCGGGACGAGCATTCGACGTTCACCTGGCTCATCGAGCCGATGCTGGCCCACGCCAACTTTGAGATCATCGATGTCACCCGTTCGGCCGACGGGTTCCAATCTGCCTATCTGCTCCGCGCGATCTAAACCAAGGCTCGCGCCATCACCGGAAAACGGGAGCCCCGTCACCGCGCTCGACGCCCGCCCCGCAATGACGCACTGATGCCGGCCCGCAAGGCGATCACCTGTCGAACGACCGCGGGCCCCGAAAAGGAAGAGCGAATGGCGACCGGCACCGTGAAGTGGTTCAATTCGACCAAGGGCTTCGGTTTCATCCAGCCGGACAACGGAGGGCCAGACGTGTTCGTCCACATCTCGGCCGTCGAGCGCGCCGGACTCGGCGGGCTGAACGAGAACCAGAAGCTCTCCTATGAACTGGAACGCGACCAACGCAGCGGCAAGGACTCGGCCGGTCAGCTCCAGGCGCTGTGATCCATCAGCTCGTCTTGCAACTGGCGGGCGGCGGCCTGAAGAGCTTCGCGGTCGACAAGGACCGCGCTGCGGCGATCCGCGACGCTGAAGACTGTCTGAGCTCCGGCGAAGCGGTCTCGGCCGTCCTGCGGGATCGCGGCGGCCTGCTCGTCTGGTCGGGGACCAAAGCGCTGGCCTGAGAAACGGGCCGTCTATCGCCCGAGCAACGCCTTGTCGGTCTGCGACATCCGATCTCGCAGATCGTCGAGTTCAGCCCGGAAAGCCTCGTCCAGCGCCGCCACCCCCGCGACGAAACGGGCCACCAGGGCATCGAGCGCCTTATCCGCCGTGACGGCGGCCTGCTCGATCACTGCCCACTCCGCGTCGGAATAGGCATAGTCTTCACCGCTCTGGTCCGTGCTTGCGGGCCGGTGAATCGCGTGCAGGTCCTTGGCCAGGGCGGTGAGGGACTCGACGATCTCATCCGTTGCGGCGGTGATGGCTGGCGCGTCCCGCCGTTCAGAGCGGTACGTCTCCAAGGTTTCGACAAGACTGTCGGTGATCTGCGCGCGCTCGAAAATCCAATGGACGTTCAGGCGCTCTTCAAGCTCGCGCATTTCATACAGACGCTGGGTCACTTGCGACCGGTAGGGATCGAGATGCTTCGCCAGCCACCGGCGGCGTCCCTTCAAAGACTCGATCCGGTCGGACAGGAAGGCGCGGAACATTGTGTTGGTCTGCACCGACATGCGGTCCAGCTGCCGCCAGACGGGGCGCGCCGTGAGGTACGCCGCGGCGATGGCGATCAGCCCCGCGATCAGCGTCTGGTAGTCCTTGATGAAGGCGGTCACGGCACCGCCCCCGCGGACGGCAAGGGTCCAGGCCTCCGGCCACACGCCTAGCAGCCCCCGACGATCGCCAGCGTCCGCTTGGCGTGGGCCAGAACCTCGTCCGCGTTGAAGGCCGTGTTCGGGTCGTGGTGGAACGGAGCGGTATATTCGTTGATGTCGTCCAGTTCCTTGTACTGCGGCGTCAGGGCGTGGGTCGGGTCAGCCCTGATGATCTTGAGCATCTCGCCAAGCCAAACCCCGTCGAGCAACTGGTTCGGAAAACGGTAGCGGATGTACTTTTCCAGGAGCGGCCGCATCGTTGTCCGCATCGCCTTGGCGTCGGTCGTCAGCCCGCTCGCATAGTCGACCAGGGCCATATGGTCCTGAAGGTAGCCCTCCTTGACCTCGCGCTCGATATTCCACGGCTCCAAGGCGGAATTCCCGACCGATCCGGAGATCTGCATGGTGACGCACGGCGCGCCGTGAAGCTTCTGCCGCACCGCGTCGAGGAAGTATTTGTCATGGCTGAAGACCAGCACCTGTGAGGCCTTCTCGCCCACACGGAAGATGGCCTTGGCCGTCATCTCGCGGCGGAAATCATCCAGGCTGGTGAAGGGGTCGTCGAACACCACAAGCTTCTTGGCCAGGTTCGGGTCGCGGTCGAGCTGCGCCAGGAAGAAGGCCAGGGCGAAGGTGCTCTTGTCTCCTGCGCTCATGGTGGAATCGAAGGACGGCTCGTCTCCATCGGCCTTGCTGATATCGACGTCGTGTCCATCGAACTGCAGGCAATAGGCCGACTGCGGGGTCTTTCCGACGTAGTTCTTTCCGCACTTCGCCAAACGGAAACCCGCGTTGAAGCGCGTCAGGATGGCGTTGATGTCCGTCTCGTAGCCGCCGAGGATCTGGGCGTCGTAAGCATCCAGCTCGTCCTTCTTCGCCTCCTTGTCCGCGACCAGCTTTTCTTTGGCTTTGATCGTCCCGTCATAGGCGGTGGCGAGCCCGGCGAAGGGCGCGGTATGTCGTTTCCGGGTCGCGGCGAGCGCCGCCACCGTGGCCGCGGCGGCCACCTTGTCAGCCTTGGCGTTGGCCGCCTTCACGGCATCGATGTCGAGGTTGGCTTTCGCCATCGCTGCATTCGCGAGCTCAAGTCCGGCCGCCGTCTTGTCCCACCCGGCGAGCGCGGCCTGATGGGCCGGTGTGGAGACGGCCCCGTCCAGCGGCGCGGCCAGCTTCGCGGTCATCCGTGCCAGCGCCGGCGCGTAGAGCGCCGCGATATCGTCGGCCACGCCAGCCGGTTCGGCCGGCGCCACGAATGTCGGATCGAGATAGGGCGCCCAGAACGCGCCGTCGCGCGCGGCGTCCTTCAGCCCCTGCTCGGCTTTCAGGCCAGCCGCTGGCCCCAAGGCGGCCTCAAGGTCTTCGGCTAGCGCGATAAGCGCCACCTTGTGAGCGTCGTAGGCGTCGCTGAAGTAGCCCTGATAGGCGGTGATCAACGGACTACCGGCGACCGCCGACCCACAGAAGGGACACTTGCCGCCACGAATGTGCGGCACGCCCTGAGCGAGCCAGGCCTCGCCGTCCTCATGAAAGTCATGGGCGTCCAGCTGGGCCTGAACCCTGGCCGCGGCGGCGACCGAGACCTCTGGCAGCCCGGCGAGCATTAAAGCTTCGAAGGTCGGCGGAAGACTCGGCACCGTCACCGGCTTCAGCTTGCCGCGCGCCGCGATGTCCGCTGCGGCCTCCACCGCCGTCAGCGCCTTCTCGGCCGTGGCGATCTTGGCGTCAACGGCGGGATCAGCCGGCAGATTGAGAAAGGCTTCCAGCGTCATCCCCTTGGGAACATGCTGCTGCAGAACCTTCTTTTCGTTGGTGATCTCGGCCTGCTTGGCGGTCGCTGCCGCGTCGAGGGCGTCGATCGCCTCGGCCAGCGCCACGCCCTTCGGGCCCACCACCACCCGATAGAAATTCCGTCGATGGTCGACGGCGATCTCGTGGCCGCCATGAACGTTGGCGTTGATAAAGTGCTGGTCGAAGATATGCAGGTCCTCGGCCTTGGCAGACCACGCCCCCGCCGAGAACTTCACATGCCCCGTGTCAAGGACGAGCTGCACCTCTTGGGGAATGGCCGCCTTGAAGGATCGGCGCTTCAGCAGGTGGGTCGCGTCGCCAGTCTGCAAAGAGCGCAGCATGGCGCACAACGTCGTCTTCCCGCGCCCGTTGCCCGCGTAGAACAGGGTGTACTTGCCGTACTCGCCGCCGCTGATCCCGCCCGTTCGGAACCGGCCAACGGCTTTGATGCCGGCGATTTTCTTCAGGAACATGTGGTCATCGACCCTCGACGTCGGTTGCAATCTACCACCGCTGGAGCTGAGCCGTAGGGTTCGTCTTCAAGCGATCCCCAGGCCGATGGATTGTGGGCGCGGGGCTCGCTCGCGTTCATGCGTCGATGGTCGCGGCCCGAGCAGAGGCGCCAAGGCCAGCCTGCCGATAAGACTAAGGTCTCCAGTCCGCGCGAAGCTCAGCAAGGAAGGCCGTCCCGATCTCCTCGGCGCGGCGCACATCGTCAACCGCGACATCGACTCCATGGGCCGCGTCGTTCAGCGCCCGGCTGACCGCCAGGAAGCCGTCCGTTCCGGCCGGGGCGACGCCGCGTGCCTGCAGCTGTCGCAACGACTGCTGCAGGCCCATGACGCGATCGGCCTCGAGGCCCTCGGCCGCCAGCCGGTCGCGCACCTCCCGCTCGATCTCGATGCGCAGGCGCGCCAGCGACATCAGCGGGAACTCGCGCGCGAACTCGGCCCGGGTCGGCAGCTCGGCCTGCAGCTGGCTGGGAAGCTGCGGCGAGAGTTGGTAGCCGGCCACGCCCATCGGCTTGGCGGCGTCGCGCAACGCATATTCGACGATCACGGCGTTGCGGCCCTGGCAGAGGATGATGCCGATCGTGGGCCCGTCGTCCGGGTGACGCAGCAGGTCGTCCACGGCCGACAGATAGAAGTTCATCTTGCCCGCGAACTCCGGCTTGAACTCCTCGATCTTCAGCTCGATCACCACGAAGCAGCGCAGCCGCAGGTGATAGAACAGGAGGTCGAGGTAGTAGTCCTGGCCGCCGACCTCGAGATGATACTGGCTGCCGACGAAGGCGAACCCCTTGCCCAGCTCCAGGATGAGTGCGCGCAAGTGCTCCAGCAGGCCGCGCTCCAGGTCGCGCTCCAGCATCTCCGGGCCCAGCGCCAGGAAGTCGAAGCTGTACGGGTCCTTCACCAGCTCTTGGGCCAGCTCGGACTGGGGCGCCGGCAGGGTGCGCGCGAAATTGGTCAGCGCGCGGCCTTGCCGCTGATAAAGGCCGCCGGCGATCTGGTGCGCCAGGACATTGCGGCTCCAGCCGCTTTCGATGGCCTGGCGGGCGTACCATTCCCGTTCGACCGGTGCCTTCACGGCCTCCACCAGCCGGACGTTATGGCCCCACGGCAATCGTGCAACGACCTGTTGCACGAAGTCTCGATCGGGCCAGGCCTCGGCGAAGGCCCGCATGTATCGCAGGTTCCGGCCGGAGAGCCCGGTCATCTCCGGGAACTCCCGGCGCAGGTCCTCGGCCAGCCGGTCGATGACCCGCGCGCCCCAGCCCTCCACATCCTGCCGCGCCAGGATGTCCCGGCCGATACTCCAGTAGAGCAGGATGAGCTCCTGGTTGACGGCCAGCGCCGCGGTCACCCGCGCCGCCAGAATCCGCGCCTTTAGCTCGGCCAGCAGCCCCGCATAGTCAGGTCCCGGCGTGGCCGGCAGATCGCTCATGCGGCGAGCCTATACCCGCGGCGCCGCGGACCCGCGATGATGATCTTCTGCCCGCGTAGGAACGGGGGCGGTGGCGTACAAATGGCGACATGGCCGCTGAGACAGGCCAAGCGCCGACCTCCTACATGCGGCCGGGCGCGCAAAACTACGGGCTTAGGGACGCCGCAAGTCGAGGCCGTGTCTTTGATAGCTAGTGACTGGCGAGCGGACGTAGCCAGCGTTGGGCGCACCCAGGATTGCGACGAGAAGGCGGCTCACCAGGTTCCCCATTTCCAGCGATAGGTTCTCGGCCGATTTTCGGTCATGGCCCGCGAAGCCCAAAGGAACCCCCATGAACAGCCCCTCGTGAATTGTGAAATTGCGGATGCCACTAATCTCGCCGTCGGCCCACGACGGCACAGGCATGCCCAACTCTCCACACATCCACGGAATGCGATTGGGATGCCCACCAGAGGGTTTAGCTTTCCCAGCAACCTTGACCGCGCTTTCCATCATGACAAAACAAGCGTCTAGCGCGATGTAAAGATAGATAAATTCCTCATAGGGCAGCGCTTTCGGGTACTGCGCGAGCAGTAAGGCGTGAACCGCGGACTCCCATCGCTGTGTCGCGGGCCGCTCAGTCCGGTGGGCTTGCCAATAGCGCTCGGCGAGGCCGACGACTTCCGCAAACTCGCGACCGGATCGAACGCTGAAGTCGCAGAGTTTCCCAGGAACGATGGGCGTTGCATCGACAAACCCAGCCTCGGTCGCGGTCAGGCGCATGCCCGCGAAGAACGACAGCGCCCAGATGATGAAGTCGAGGTGCTCGGGGCCATCGGCGTTCGCGTGGCTGAGCGTGTGCGTCACTGGAAGCGGGAAGATGCGCTCGATATCCAGGGCATAGATCCAGTCGCCTTGGACTGTCGGCCAAGCTCGCACCTTTGCGACGCTTTCGTCGAGGTCCGACCGCGTTGTCAGGGTGATGTCGCCGGCCTCGACCTCAAGTCGCTCAGGATAGAAGCCGATGTCGATCGAACGCGGCGAACCCATGCTGTCTTCCTCATGCGGACCTGTTCGCCGGCCTGGGTCAGGTCGCGTCGACGCCGTCAACGACCTGATGGCGCCCGGCGAGGATGATTGACCGGAGCCCGCCGGCGCCCGCAGCGTCGAACATGGCCAAGTTCGATTTCAACCTGCTGGGATATGCCTTCCAGGACGTCCTCAAGACAATGCGGTCGAGCTTCGATCTCGCGGCTGGGGCGCTGGCGACTGAGATCGTGCGCGCCCAGGCCGCCTTGTCCGCCTATGTGGCCGCGGTCAGGATGGACCCGAGCGCCTGGGTCGGCGAGCGCGAAGAGGGCATGATCTTGTGGGATCAGTCGCAGGTGCTGGATATGAATATCGCCAACGCCGAAGAGGCGCTCATGCATCTGCGGAAAGCCTTCGTCATCGCCGCTTATCATCACTGGGAACGCTCCGCGCGGCGATGGGGCAAAGCTGGTCCCAAGGCTCGGCACAGCCAGCTGAGCGCGGCGAGCTTAGCTGAAGGCTACCCGGTGGATCCCCGCCTCGAGGCCGTCGTGAGCCTCGTCAACACTCTGAAGCACAACAGTGACGTCAAGGGCGCAGCGCTGCTCGCCGCCTGGCCCGAGGCCTTTCCGCCGAACTTCCGTCCGCGCACCGGGCGGACCGACTGGTACGACGCGATCAGTCTCTCGGACCGACAGGTCGCCGAGATCTGCGACGCCATCGGGGCGTCCGGCCCAACCGCAAGGCTGACCGCATGAGCGTCGAGATTCTCACCGCGACGTCGGCCACAATGCACGAGATCGAAACCTGGCTTCAGGCCGAGGACAACGCCTACCGCAAGGCGCTCGCTCACCGAGGCAGGCCGTCGTGGGATGGCGTGGAAATTCCAGACCAGGGGTTCCTTTGCAATTGGAACATCGTCACCCGGTCCTTCGAGGCGGACTCAGAAAACGTCCATGTCCTAATCGTTGATGGGCAGGCGGTGGGCTTTGTGAACGCAATGGACATTCTCGAGGTGCGGGCCGATCGTCGGCGCGCGGGCTTTGGCCAAGTGCTCGCCGCCTTTATGCTCCAACGGGCTTACGACCTCGGACACAGCGTGGCGGAGATCGAAATCGCCCCGAGCACTGCCCTGCCCTTCTGGATTCAGATGGGCTTCACCGCGCATCTCGACCGCACTGGGGCCGGCGGCGGCATCTACGCCTTCAAGGTCTTCGAGCGGCGCCACGCCCTGGGCGATGGCGCTCGGGTTCCGTATCGGATCGCCTTCTTCCCGCGAGACCGAGACTACGACCCCAGCGTCGAGCCATTTCAGGTTTTCGAGGGCGACGCCGAAGTCCTTCGCGATGGGGATTTGCAGCTGCCCAGCCGGGCCTACTGCCTCGACCCGAACGGCCCCACGGGCACGGGGTGCGTGGTCCGGGTCGAGGTCGCCGGCCAACTGGTCACTGAGTCAAGGGTCGGACACAGCGGGGCGCGTGAGACCGGGATCCAGCTGGACACCGGCGGCGTCTCCTTCTTCGATCGCATCGCGCGGCGCGTCCGAGTTCGTCCCGCCGCACTTGGATGACGGGTATTCATCGAGCAAGAATATTCAGGGTTGCAATCCGTCAGGGGCTGATTTCAAGATGCGTTGCGCTTACGCCGGGGGGAAGCGCGCCGTCCTGACGTCTTAGCCTACCCGATCTGGCGCGCCCCTTCACGCGGGTCAGCGAGCAGGCTAACCGCCCCGTGGGAGATGCACGATGAGCCAAGCCGATAACGCAGCCGC
This sequence comes from Phenylobacterium sp., assembly GCA_003136395.1. Taxonomy (GTDB): domain Bacteria; phylum Pseudomonadota; class Alphaproteobacteria; order Caulobacterales; family Caulobacteraceae; genus Phenylobacterium. The sequence goes on along the minus strand of PLEH01000314.1, from coordinate 10,239 downwards.
TGCGATTGTCGCGGACCCTGCCAACGACAAGCGGATGGCGGTCGCCGCGACCGTCGCAAACCAACTCCACCAAGAAGGCCGCTGGCCGCCCAACAACATGACCAAGGTCATGGGCACGGACTACCACTACGCCCGGCCGACCATCGGCACCTTCCTCGGGGCGGTGAAGTGGAACCTGCGGCACGGCGCCCCAGCCTACGACTTCACCTTCGACGGGGCCTTCGAGGACTCCGCGCTTGGCCAGACCGTCGCCGCCCTGATGGTCTCGGTGAACGCCAACACGACGGCGGTCTAGATGCGCGCCTGGGGGATCCTTGTCGCCGCCGCCGTTGCGGGCTCTGCGTCGGTCGCCGGCGCGGCTGACGCAACCGTTCCATCGCAGTCGGACATCTGCGTCCACGGTCTGGTCGACAAGCGCCTGCTGGTCGACTTCCTGGCGAGCGCCAACCATTTGCGGTGGAGTTTCGCCGACGACGTCGCGGCGGACAAGAGCGTCGCGTTCAAGGGCGTTCCCACCTGGAAGCGCCTGCTGGCTGACCCGGACATCTGCGGCGGCGGGATCACCTGCAGCAAGGCCGACAAGGCCGCGCTTGAGAGTGCGCAGTTCGAGTTGATCTCGCTCCTGTCACAGCAGGGGCAGGCCTACCGCTCGGACGTCAAGGACCCGAAGACCTTCCTGCTCGACGACCGCGCGCAGCTGCGCTGCGTCGCCCAGGCCGGCGCGCCGGTCGAGGCGGACGGCGCCAAGATGGCGAAGGTCACCTACACATCGAAGTTCCGGATCCGCGGCATCGCTGACGACCTCTACTGGGGGCGCGACGATGCGGCCTTCAAAGGCCTCTCGAAGGCCACGCTGAGCTTCGCCAACGACGAGACCGGCGGCAAGCGCACTGACAAGTTGGTCGGCGTGATTGGCTATGAGTTCGACCCGGCGATCGGCGGTAGCAATCGCGCGATCCTGGTCCCGTATGTCGGCTTCAATCGCAATGTGGTGCGGACCACCGGCAAGGCGACCTCCGTGTCCTCCGACACGGCTGACGTGGGTTTCGTGGCCGCGATCGGCACGGTTGGCGACGGGCCGACGCCGTTGGGGAGCTGGTGGACGGTCCGGCCCGATTATCTGTTCGACCACAGTGATCACAGCGGCATCGCCAGCCTCAACCTGGTCTATACGCCCATCGTCAACAACCGGCAGAACCGGTTCGCGCTCAACGACTATATCCGGTTGAAGGCGGCGGAGGACGACTTCGCCTCGTGGGAGCCGATCCTGGAACTTCACCTCGACAACGGCTGGTACACCCAACGCGGGATCACGCCGGCCGCCCACACCGACTACAACCGGCTGGGCGTTAAGGTCGGCGCGTCCCTGACCAGCGACAACCCAGCGATACCGTTCACCGTCACGGTCACGGAAACCGAACTTGCGGGCCTGCGTGGCAGCCTCGACAGTCTCTCGTACTTCACCAGCGCGATCTCCTGGTCGCCGGACACCAAAGGCTATTTCACGGTCGACCTCAGCTACACGAACGGCAACCGCGAGGACACCGGCAAGCGGGAGCAGGCGACCGGCATCGGCTTGGCGGCGAAGTTCTGATGCCAGCCGTCCGCGGTCGGTCAGCCCAGAGCGTCTGCGTGAAGGCCACGCGGTTCGGCGCGGCTCTGGCCGCGCTAACAATCGCCTTTGCATCCCTGTCTCCTCCGCCGGCGCGGGCCGACGTGCCGAAGGACGAGCTCGTCGTTCACATCTTCGACGTCGGTCAAGGCAGCTGCGTGCTGATCGAATGTCCAGATGGCCCGCCGATCCTGGACGACTGCGGGCATATCGGCAGCGGTGGCGATCCCACAGCGGCGGTCGTCAAGATCCGCGACCGGCTCGACGACCTGCGCGTCGCCTATCCGACGCCGCTGCAGATCCTGATCTCGCACCCGCACGTCGACCACTTCTCGGCCATGGTCGACAAGGTCACCGGCTTCCCGACCGATGACGTGCGGCGACTCTATTGGGCGGGGCCTTGGGACAGCTTTTCCGTGAAGGCGAAGGCCTGGATAGAGGGCCTGGCGGTACGCATCGACGGTGCCGCCCACAACGGCGCCTGTGTCGATGGCGCGCGGGTGACCTGCCTCGCTCCGAACGAACACGCCCTGGAGACGCCGAGGTTCTCGTGCGGCGCGGCGAAGGTCGATCTGCTGACCGCGAGCGCGCTTACCTACAACAAGAGCCTCGGCGCCGGCCGCAAAGTGGCCAAGGGCACCTCCCCCAACGGCGAAAGCGCCGTGCTGCGCATCCGTTATGCCGGGGTGAGCCTGGTGTTTCCGGGCGACGCCGAGGAAGTCACCCAGCTCTATGCAGTCGAGAATGCCCAGGCGCTGGGCGCGCCGCTCGACCCGACGACGGTCCTGCTGCTGCCCCACCATGGCTCGGGAGAGGTCGGCAGCAACGACAAGGTCTGGGCAGGCGCCATCTCGCCCCAGCTGGTCGTGGTCTCCGCGAACATCGGGGGCAACTACGGCCACCCCAACTGCGATGCCCTAAGCCATTTCGATACCGATCCCGGCACGGCGATGGCCCCGGTTTCGACCCCGATCGATGCGCGCTGCGGCGACGACAAGGCCCACCCGAATGACCACGTGGTGTTGCACCATCGGTTCATATTTACCGAGACCAACCACGACGTGACCCTGCGCGTCAGCAAGACCGGCGACCTGACTGTCACCTGCGATACCGCCGGCGTGGCTTGCGCAGCCGCCAGCCCGACACCGTAGCGCGTTACTGCTCTCTCTCATGCCGCGGAGGGGCCGGCGGGATCGCCTGCAACTGGACGTCGCGCACCCAGACCGCCTGGCGTAGCCGCGCGGCCAGCAGGTCCGCCCGCCCGGGCTCCGCGGCGCTGAAGTCGAGCACGGTCGTCGCCCGATGTGCGGCCTGATCGTGGTGCACGCGCGCCAGCGAGACGGGCTGCAGGGCGACCAGGTTGAGGAGGCGCACAAGGCCGTCCGCCAAGGGATCGGCGTGGACGCTGAGCGTGTAGGATTGAAGGTCAAGCATCGGCCGGGCCGAGCGGATAGGTGGCCGCGTGGAGCAGCTCGCCCTGGGCGAAGGCCTGCAGCCGCAGGCTGTCGGGCGCCGCGGTCTGGGTCAGCCAGACCAACTCCTTGGCGGGCGTGCCCGGCCAGAGCGCGGCGATCGCGGATTCGACCGCGCACAGACACGCCATGCCCTCGGGCCCGTGGCTCTGCACGCGGATCAGATCCGGCTGACCGAGTTTACGGGTCTGTCGGGCGAAGCGCTGGGCGGCGTGGCGGGCGCGCTCTGTGGTGGTCATCGGTATCGGTCCTGGTGAAGGCTCCGATCTCGAACGCAGGCCAAGAAAAACCCCGCGTCCGGAACCGGAGCGGGGTGGCTGTTTGATCGTGTGTGGCGGCTTTCAGCCCACGCGCGATCGCCCCCTGTCCGGTTGGACGGTGGTAATCATCATCTCGGTTTTCAGGCTTTGAAGACGCAAGGTGCACCGGTGAGCGGATCGGGTCCGCCTTGCTAGCGGGCTTTGATGGGCATGGAAAGCCGGATCGCGCAGGTTGTCGGGCCAAGAGTTCATGAGCAAATGCGCGGCGGACACCCAGTTTGCGCCGCGATGCCCGGACGCGCGCGCTACGGTTCGCCGTAGTTCTGCAGGTCTGTGTATCCGGCCCAACCGTCGCCTCCAAAGGACGGCGAGCCATCGGACCAGCGGGCCGATTGCCAAAGGATGTCGAGCGCCTCGTGCAGCGCTTCCGCGACAGGCTGGCCAAGATCCTCAACAGTCACCACAGGCAGGGAAATCTCCTGATGGCGAATGCGCTTGGCGCCGCCGCGCGGGCGGGTCAGCTCAACATCCTCGACACCGTCCAAGGCAATCGCCAAGAGAGCCGCCCCGCCGAGGCCCAGACCGGTCGCGATCCGCGCCATGCGCTCGAGGGTGTGAACGATATCGCCTTCGAGGCGGCGACCTTCCACGAGGATGTCGCGGTCATCAGCCTTGCGCCATCCGATCGTTGCCTGGAATTCCAGGTTGCCTGGGCGGACCAGCCGCATTCGCCAAGCGGTCTCCTTGTTTCCGCCCACGGCCGGCGCGGTCTGAACCGCGCAGGTCCACCACTGATGACCATCGCTATCGGTGACCACACGCTCCAAAGGCGTTCGCGGAAACCGCAGCTGCGCTTCAGCGACGGCCTTCGGGTCCAAGCGCTGTCCTTCGGCCGCGGCGAATGGCGCTATGCGAAGCGTCAGTCGTGGCGTCGGTACAATCTCGGGCAACGCGCCGCGATGGGCGTCAAAAGCCAGCTCCTGCAAAGCGTTCTGCGCCGACTCGCGCCGTGGGTCGGGGCCTGCGGGCCTGTCCGCTTCGGCATGGACCCCTGAGGCGACAGGGATACGCCTGCGGGCTATGCGTTCGAAGTCGTCGATCAGCGAACTCAGGGCAGCGGCCTTCGCGTCCATGTCGCGAATGGCCTGCGTCGTCCCCGGTTGGAGGCCAATTGCCCGATCCTCATCGGTCTTCGGCGTTCCCAACTTGGAGTTGTTATCGACCGCGTAGATTCGTTCGCCGATCAACGCCCCGAACTCCGCCGCGCCCGTCCTCAAGGCCGTGAAGCTCGCCTGGATCGCCGCATCTTCAAACTCGAAGGCCGCCCCGACCCAGGTCTCGTTCATCTCGTGGATCGGATCGAGGACAGCCACGCGGAACGGCGTGCCGAAGCTATGCAGATGTAGGAAGCGTCGAAGCCCAAGCGGCAGCTGGCGGTGAACACGCTCCAAGAGCTGAACGTCGTGGGGGTGGGGTGCGGCGAGAGCCGCCGGCTTCAGGTCATCACGCAGGGTCTTGTCCCCGAAAATCGCCTTCAGCGCTTTGACGAGATCCTTGGTCAGACCCTCCCGCGCCTCGCGACGCTGATCGAGGTTCGCGTCCGCAGGACAGTGGAAAAGGATAGGTCGCCGGGTGTGCCGAAAGTCGAACGGCAGCTCGAACTCGTCCGGGTGACCGAATGTGGTGTTCATAACTGCGATCACCCGTCGCCACGTCAGCGCCTTCAACGCCCAGCCCTGTTCCACACAGACGTTGGGATTTGGGATCCGGCCGCCGCCAGCGCGTTCAGCGACGAATGTAAGGTCGCCGACGAACACCGCCGCGCGGTCGATCTTTTCGAAGATGATCTCCATGATCGGCGGCGAGCCCGGCACATCCAGGGTGTCGCGATCCACCGCCATGTCCCGATCCGCAGGCTCGATGTCCGCGTCGGCCTGCAGGGTGCCGATGGCGCGCTCGAGGCAGCGTTCGACGAGATTCCGCCCGACGGCGTTGGGGGTGTCGCTTTGCCAGGACAGGAAGATGTGATGGGTCATCGCTGGCGCTGCCGGCCGTAGCCCCCGCTTGGATTGGGACGAATGGGCTTTGACACAACGCTGAATACGCCCCCCAACGTCGTGTGCCGCTGGAAATAGGCACGGACGTCCTTCGCGATAGCCGACGGTATGTGATCGAGAACCGCGCCCCACGGGAGGCGTTCTTCGTTTCCGAAGCTCAGCCGGGTGGTCACCGACTGGAAGGCAAGGTCGACGCCGGTCGTGCGCAGTTGCTCTGTCATCATCTGGATGAGCTGAGGCCCGCGGAAGACGATCTCGCGATCGCCAAAGCTTTCAGTCAGCTCCGGCAGGACGCGGCTGGCGATGACGCGCCAAGGTTCCTCCGCCTCAGGAATTCGAGCCTTGCCGGAGTCCAGGTCGAAGGTGGCGGACCGGAACACGCGCGTGAGCAGGATCGCGGCGACCGCGATGGACCATCCCGTTGGGTCGGGTCGGAAGGCCGGACTGCCCGCGTAGAAGGTCAGCAGGCATACGAGAAGGAAGAAGGGAGCCACCTCGGCGCGCGCCATCTCGCCGAGCAGGCGCGCGCGCATCTCCTCCGTGAACTTCATCTCGGGCCCAAACGCGTCCAGCAGCGGAAGCCAGATCGAGTGCGCCGGCAACGCTTGGGCGAAGGCCTCCGGTCCTTCAAAGGCCTCGGCGATAAACTCCAGATACTCGAAATTAATAACGCCCTGGGCCCCCGACAGGGTGTTGGCCCATGCCTGGACAGCCGCGCGGTCCGGCGCCTCGCGCAGGAATACTTCCACCCCGTCGCGGGTGAGCGCGGAATAGACGGGCTGCAGGACCGCGGATGGCGGGTTCAGCACCATCCGCTCGGCGACCAGGTATTCCGCGAACGACCTGTGCCCGAAATAGAAGACGTCGCCCGACTTCTTCTCCAGGAAGGAGCCCGTCAGGTACTCCCGTTTCTGCGTATCAAGATCCGCCGCCTCGTCGCCGGGCAGCTGCGAGAGGAGGCCATCCGGCAAATCGCCGCTGTGGAAGTCGGTCGACCCACCTTTCTGCGCCCAGAGCCAGAACGCGATCGCGCGCACAAACTCCAGGCGCGATCGTTCTGAAATGGGGCTCCGCGCTTCCTTCTCGGTCTCCCGTTCGACCAGAGAGTGAAAGAAGGTTTCGTAGAGCTGCCAGCGCGAAACGCCGTCCGCGAACCGGGACAGATCCACCTGCGGGTCGGCCGCGAGATCCGTAAGAATCTTGGCATGGACCGGCTTGCCGAAAATCTCCGGATCCCGGTCCGCCAGCCGGTTCACTTCCGCCGCGCGCTCGGCGATCCAGGACTCATCCTTCCGGGCGTCGGGCGGAAGGGTCGTCATGCGAAAGTGGAGATATCGCGCCACGAATTCCGCGCGCGCTGCAGGCGAGAACTCCTGCAATTCGTGTTCCCGAAACTCCGGCCAGTCTGGCAGGCGCCGCCAACCCTCGGCGTGGCGCTTCATGCCGCGAAGGACATGGACGTGCTCCTCGGCCGAGGTGAACGCGCTGGGCCGACCGAGCAGGAGCACTTTCGAGCGCCCCTTGGTCAGGCGATTGAGGCTCTGAATCTGATTTCGAAAATCCGACCAGGTCATGGCGTGCTTCATCTCGTCGAAGCCGTCGAGGATCACGACCATGCGGCCCTTGTCGCTCATCTCCAGGAAATGGTGGACGTTGAACCCCTCCACCGGAAAGTCGTGGGTGAACATCCCCCCGAGCAGGCCCTCGAGACTGGAATATCGCGCCACGGCGCCAAGGCCGATGAGCACAGGACGCCGAGCCAGAGGATCGGCCAAGGCACGCTCCGCCTGCCAGGCGGTCAGGCGTTTGGCGAAGCTGGTCTTGCCGGCGCCATACCCTCCGAGGATGGCCATTGGGTTGTAGTCGTTCGAGGCGAGCCAAGCGGTGACAACTTCGAACAGGTCGGCCTCGTTTTCGTCAACGACGCGGGTCTCGCCATCGGCGGCGTAGCGGACGGCACGACTGCGCCCCGGCACGTAGTAGCTCTCCAGTCCCTCCTGCAGGAACAACCCTTCGAGCGAGCGCGTGTAGGGGATCAACCCCATCATCTCGTTCTCGAGTTCCCAGATGGTTTGGTGACGCATCGACGGCTGTTCATCCTGAACGTAGGCCTGAGCGTCGGACGTCAGCCCGTTGCGGGTGATCAACAACAGGACCGCGGGCGCGTGCTTGCGGACCAGCCCCTCGTAGTCGGACCAAATCTGCACGACCTCGGTGCGACCGAGATTGCCAGCGTAGTCCTTGGCCTCCACGAAGACACGATCCTCCTTGCCGAAGCTTCTGCGGACAAAAGAAAGATCGACCTTTTTCCCGCCGACCCGCGCTTCGCGCAGTGGCCTGCCGAACTTCGTGCTCAGCAGGTTGGCAGCTTCGTCGCGCAGGGCATCGCCGGAAAGCGGCTGCGGGTTTTCTAGATCGAACGTCATGAATCCTCCCCCCCCCCGCCGATCTACAGCATGGGCGGCCATCCCACGAGGTTAGACATCCCGCCCCCGGGCCGGCCGCCGGGAGACATCGACGAGCCCTCAGAAGCGGTCGTCAGTCGTCCTGGGCATTCCAGTCTGCGGCATCCATCTGCGGCGCCCCATCGTCCCCAGGGTCGTAGAAACGGTGGGTGGCGAATGCGACGCCCCGAACGCTGCGTTTCTCCACGCTCGCCAGCATTGGAATGATCCGGACCTTCGGGGATCTACGAATGAGGCCCAGACCGAACGGAAACTCGTCCTCATCCGGGTCATGATCCGGCGTCGCGACGGAAATTTCGTCCCCGACGACCGACGCGCTGCCAAGGAGCGCGATATTCTTGCCGCCAGGGTGCTGTGCGGACGCATAGATAATCGCGTCGATGGTGCGCTCCTGGCCCGCGAAGCTGAACGCATGGTGTTGGGCCAGGTACTCTGCCACGGCTTGGGTCGGGACGTAGTCGAGGTGTTCTGCGAGCGGCAGGACGGGCTGGGCAATCTCCAGCATGAAGGTCCTCATGAACCGCCACTGGGCTGCGCGCTCCATCGCGCCCTTGGCGTAAAGGTTCGGTTCCTTCGGCTTGGCGTCGAACCGAGTGGTGTCGAGCACGCAGATCGGCTCGGTAATCTGAAACTGAGCGCCGACCACGATACTGCCGACGCTGGGCCGCAGTTCGGCCACGCAGGTGTCGAGGTCGAAGGCTCCATAGAAGCACGAGACGCCTGACGGGTTGAGACGGCCCGGACGGCGGAGGCGTTCCGGCGGCGGGCCAAGCTCTGCGACGATGTTCTTTGTGATCCGCGCGCGCTCGGCTTCGTCCTCGGTCACCCGCGCCCGGAAGAAGTGGCCCTGAGTGTCGCTAGGAGAGATCAGATAGACGGGGCCCTGAGATTGATCGTCCCGCTGTTGGTGCACGTGCCGGAAGATATGCTCGATCAGCGCTCTGGCCTCGGCGTTGAAGAAACGCTGTCCATAGAGGAGGCTCTCACGGAAACGCGCCCAGAGGCGTCCGTGTTCGCCGAGGCTGTAGCGATCCCGGACGTAGCCGTACTCTTCGCTGTAGAACGGATCGTCGCCGTCCGGCGGCCAATAGGGGTCTTCCTCAATGAGGTAGGCAGCCAGAGCCTCAACGACCTCGTCGCGCTCGGTTCCGGTTAATTCGTAGAGGACATCGCTGAGGCTATCGCCGCTGATCTCGTCGTAGCGGCTGTCATAGATCCCGGCGCCATAGTTCTCACGAAATACCGGATCGACGATCTCGGCCAGCGCCTCGATCGGGATGCCTTTCCGCGTTGGATGGAGGTCGCACGGCCCGGTCGATGCTGCTTTGCGGACCTCTTCGATGCGGGTCTGCAGACCCTTGACGGTGAAGCACGCCGGACAAACGAGCATGAACCCTGCGCCTTCACCGTCGACCGCCGCGTCGAGGCGACAAAAGATCAGTTGTCCCCGGTTTCTCCAAGCCTTGAGGCGGAGGGTCCAAATCCCTCAGGTTGCCAGCACCGGACCCGTGAGGCCCTTCAGCGGGCGTGTCGCCAGCCTGCCGAGTTCACGGCACCCCGGAGTGATCCTACGCGAGGCGCGCCATAGCCAATCAGGGCCTCGTCCCCACGCTTCTAGGCCTCAACTCTGAAGAAGCTGCTTCCACCGTGCTTCCACGGCCAAAAGTCATGCCGAAACGCAGGCATGAAAAAACCCGCTAAGTCATTGACCTAGCGGGCTAATTCTTGGGTGCGGGGACAGGATTTGAACCTGTGACCTTCAGGTTATGAGCCTGACGAGCTACCGGGCTGCTCCACCCCGCGGCAAAGCTGTCTCTGAGATCGTGAATTGAAGGGTCTGGATCTCACATCCGTTTGGTAGACCTGGCGGCGACCTACTCTCCCGCGCCTTAAGACGAAGTACCATCGGCCCAGAGGGGCTTAACGACCGAGTTCGGAATGGGATCGGGTGGGGACCCCCCGGCAAAACCACCAGGTCAACGAAACGGATGTGATTTGAGAAGACATCAAGGTCTGCGTGGACGCTTATCCAAGCGCACATGAATTTTGCTAAGAACGATCAAGCCGATCGAGCGATTAGTACCAGTAAGCTACATGCCTCGCGGCACTTCCACACCTGGCCTATCAACGTGGTGGTCTACCACGGCTCTCGGCGAAGCCTTGTTTTGAGGTTAGTTTCCCGCTTAGATGCTTTCAGCGGTTATCTATTCCACACTTAGCTACCCTGCTGCGCGGCTGGCGCCACGACAGGTCCACCAGAGGTGTGTCCATCCCGGTCCTCTCGTACTAGGGACAGATCCTCTCAAGCTTCGTACACCCACGGCAGATAGGGACCAAACTGTCTCACGACGTTCTGAACCCAGCTCACGTACC